>DASXXS010000215.1:0-19094 GCA_036502925.1 Xanthobacteraceae bacterium | reverse complement strand
GCGATTCATGGCGCGCGCGATCGACTGGCCAAGCGAAGTCTTGCCGACGCCGGGCGGTCCGACAAAGCAGAGAATCGGCGCCTTCCCGCTCGGCGCCAGCTTGCGCACGGCCAGGTATTCGATGATCCGCCGCTTGATCTTCTCAAGTCCGTGGTGATCCTGGTCGAGGATCCGCCGCGCCTCATCGATGTCGATCGGAGTCTCCTCGGGCAGCGCCCAGGGCAGCTCGATCAGCCATTCGAGATAGGTCCGCGCCATGCCATACTCGGCGGCCGCTTCCGGCATCCGTTGCAGGCGCCGAAGCTCCCTGCGCGTCTGCTCCTCGACCTCCTTGGGCATTTGCGCCTTGGTGATCGCCGCGTCGAGCTCGGCGATTTCCGCGGCCTTGCCCTCGTCGCCCTCACCGAGCTGGCGTTGGATGGCCGCCATCTGCTCGCGCAACAGGACCTCGCGCTGGCGCTCGTCGAGCGCGGCCTTGGTCTGGCGGCCGATCTCCCGCGACAGGCGCATGACCTCGATGCGGTGCGCGAGCAGGCGGGCAACCTTTTCCATCCTGGCGGTGAGATCGATGGTCTCCAGGATTTCCTGCTTGTCGTCGGGCGACACGTCCATATAGGTCGCCACCAGATCGGCCAGCGCGCCCGCGGAAGGCGCGCCCTGCACGGCCGCGAGCAATTCCGGCGGCGCCTGCGGCAACAGCTGGACGGCTTCGACGGCCTGCTCCCGCAAGTGGAGCATCCGCGCCTCGATCTCGGCCGATTGCGTCACCGGCTCCGGAATGCGCAGCACCCGCGCGACAAAGAACGGCCAGCCGCCGAGAAACTCCACGATCTGAAAGCGCTGGTCACCTTGGCATACCAGGTGGTGCGTGCCATCGGGCCCGGTGATGTAGCGCACCACATTCGCCACCGTACCCATCCGATGCATGTCGATGGGCGCCGGGTCCGCCATCTCGGGATTGCGCTGCATCAGAATTCCGACCTGCCGCTGGTCGCGCACCGCCTGCTGCGCGGCGTCGATCGAGCGTTGCCGACCGAGCGTTATCGGCAGAATGACGCCGGGAAAAAGCACCATGGTGCGAACCGGGACGATGATCAGCGCGTCCGGCGGCAAGGGCGGCAGCGGGCCGGTGGGGCGGCCGGCATTGGCGTCGGGTCCGCCCGGCAACGTTGTCTCAGCCACGGAACGCCTCCGATTTTTGCAACGTGATCAGCAGGCAGCCGTCGGCGGCGGACCGGCGGACCGTGCTGTAGCGCCCGCCCGGAAGGCGCACGCGGCGCTCGAACCGGCCCTGCGGAAGCTCCAGGCGATGAATGATCGCGGTTCGCAGCTCGGCCGGAAATACGCGGGCTCCGGCAACCACCAGATCATTGCCGTCGATGACGACCTCGACCCGGTCCGGGTTGACCCCGGGCAAAGCCACCAGGACCAGCACCTCGTCATCGGTCTCCAGGACATCGACCGGCGGCTCCCAGGCCGGCGGCAGCGCGCTCCGCCCGCCTGGCCTGAACAGCTCGCGGTGCAATCCCTCCGCCCGGGCCAGCATCGCGCAGGCCTCCGACCACATCCAATCACGCGGAAAATCCGAACCCATCGTGTGCTCCAGTAACCTGCATCGATGAAGGGGCGGGACCCGGTTTTTTCGCGCGTCGTGCGAGCCCGGCTCATTTAGATAGTGACCTTTGGCTCGCCAGCAACCCCGGACCGGAGGCGCCCGCCGATGTGGCCGGTGACCGCGGAGAAAGCACGGCGAATTCTCGCCGACGGCACAAATCAAGCTCGATCGAAGCGCACAGCGGGCGGATGCGGTCGGATGCACGATCCGGCACTGCGCTTGATCGGCGGCGATAATCCCGCGCCGGCCCGCTTCCGACGCGCCGAGCAGGAACGAATGGAGCCGGTACGGCGTTGATGTCGTTCTATGTCGGGAATGCTCACTCCGGGACATCTGATGCCGCCCGACGCCATCCGCAAATTCCAGCCGCGAGGTGCAAGACCGGGATCATGGGTCCACCAGGGGGTACTGCATGAGCGAGATTCGCATTCCGCATGACGCCCTGGTGCTGGTCGGCGATGGGCGCAAAGCGCTCTTCCTGCGCAATCACGGCAATGCGAATCTTCCCGATCTCAGGGTCGAGCGCGTATTTGCCGATGTCAATCCGCCGACGCACGAGCAAGGCACGGACAGACCAGGTCGTACCTACGCGAGTGCCGGCAGTAGCCGCCGCAGCGCCGTCGAGAGCACCGATTGGCATGGCATCGAGGCGCACAGGTTCGCGCGCGATGTGGCCGCCGCGCTGGAGCGGCTCGTCCGCGACAGCAAGGTCAAGGCTCTCATTATCGCAAGTCCGCCGAAGACCTTGGCCGATCTGCGCCGCGCCCTCCACGCGGATGTGAAAAAATGCATCATCGCCGAGGTTGCCAAGGACTTGACCCGCCATCCGGTGCACGAGATCGAGAAAAATCTGGCGGGATGATCGATATTTCCCTGGGCTCTCGAATTTGATCCACATCACAGCGAGATTCGGCACGACCGACCGCCCCAAGCGCGGCCTGTGGCATTTCAGGTCGGGGCCAACCATACTGGCGCGGCATCGATTCCGGTCGCCCACAGGACGCCAATGACCTACGTGCCGCACACCGAAGCCGAACGTGCCGAGATGCTCGCCGCGATCGGCGTCGATCGGATCGGGGCGCTGTTCGGCGACGTGCCGGAACAGGTGCGGTTCCCGAAGCTCAAGCTGCCGCCAGCCTGCTCGGAGATCGAGATCGAGCGCGAGATGCAGGCGCTGGCCGGCCGGAACCTCGGCACCGATCCATCGGCCAGCTTCCTGGGCGCCGGCGCCTATCATCACTACCGGCCCGCGACGGTCGATTATGTGCTCCAGCGCGGCGAATTCTACACCGCCTACACGCCCTACCAGCCGGAGGTGAGCCAGGGCGTGCTGCAGGCCTTGTTCGAATACCAGAGCATGATGTGCCGGCTCACCGCGCTCGAGGTGAGCAATGCCAGCCATTACGACGGGGCAACCGCGCTCGCCGAAGCGGTGCTGCTCGCGCTCAATGTGGGACAGGGCAAGCGCAGCAAGATTCTGCTCTCGCCGGCCGTCCATCCGCAATACCGCGCCGTGGTCAAGACCTACCTGCGCGGCATCCCGGCCGTGGTGGCCGGCGATGAGGATGGCGGCGCCGGCCTCGACCGGCTGAAGTCGCAGCTTGATCAATCGACGGCCGCGCTCGTCGTTCAGAGCCCGAACTTCTTCGGGCAGTTCGAGGCGCTCGAGGGCCTTAGCGCGCTGGTTCACGCCGCCGGCGCGCTGCTGATCGTCGTCACCGATCCGATCGCGCTCGGCCGGTTCCGGCCGCCGGGCGCCTATGGGGCCGACGTCGCGGTCGCGGATGGCCAATGCCTGGGGATTCCGCCGTCGTTCGGCGGCCCGCATCTCGGCATCTTTGCGACCCGCATGGCCCATGTCCGTCGCCTGTCCGGACATCTCGTGGGCGAGACCGTCGACCTGGAGGGCCGGCGCGGATACGTGCTCACGCTCGCGACCCGCGAGCAGCACATTCGCCGCGCCAGGGCGACCAGCAATATCTGCACCAATTCCACCGCCTGCGCGCTCGCCGCCACGGCCTATCTGGCAACCATGGGCAAGGCCGGGCTGCGGCAGGTCGCGGAGCTGTGCTTCCACAAGAGCCACTACGCCGCGGCGGCGATCGCCCGGCTTGACGGGTTCCTGGTCAATCCGCAGGCGCCGCAGCGGCCGTTCTTCAAGGAATTCGTGGTCCGGCTGCCGCGCCCGGCCACGGAGGTCAGCCGCCGTCTGCGTGAAGAGTTCGGCATCATCGGCGGATACGACCTCGGGCCGGATTACCCGCATTTGCAGCAACACATGCTGATCGCGGTGACCGAGCTGCATACCCGCGCCGCGATCGACCGGCTGGTCGCGGCGCTCGAGCAGATAGCGAAATGAAAAGCGGCGCGAACGCGATGCCTGCAGACAAAATCCGATCCAAGGCCGCCATCATCCCGACGCTCTATGAGCAAAGCGTGCGCGGACGCCGCGGCATCGATCTGCCAGATGCCGACGTGCCGGAAGCTCCGATGCCGGCGGAAGAGCTCAACCTGGACTGCGACCTGCCGGAACTCTCCCAGCTCGACGTGGTGCGCCACTTCCTGGCGCTGTCGCAGCGAAATTTCGGCATCGACACGGGGTTCTATCCGCTCGGCTCGTGCACCATGAAGTACAATCCGAAGGTCAATGAGCAGATCGCCCGGCTGGCGGGATTTGCCGAAACTCATCCGCTGCAGGACCCCGAATCGGTTCAGGGCAATCTGGAATTGATGTTCAGCCTGCAGCAATGGCTGGCCGAGATCGGCGGCTTTGCCGGCGTTTCCCTGCAGCCTGCGGCCGGAGCGCATGGCGAATTCACCGGCCTTTTGATGATGCGCGCCTATCACCGGGACCGCGGCGAGCTCGAGAGAACCCGCATCCTCATTCCCGATTCCGCCCATGGCACCAATCCAGCCTCGACCACGATGGCGGGCTTCACCGCGGTCGAGCTTCCCTCCGATGCGCGCGGCAATATCGATCTCGATGCGGTGCGCGCCGCCTGCGACCGCACCGTCGCCGGCATCATGATGACCAATCCCAATACGCTCGGCCTGTTCGAGGAGCATATCGGCGAGGTGGTGCGCCTCGTGCATGATTGCGGCGGGCTGGTCTATGGCGACGGCGCCAACCTGAACGCGCTCGCCGGCATCGCGCGGCCGGGCGATCTCGGCTTCGACGTGATGCATTTCAACCTGCACAAGACGTTTGCGACGCCGCACGGCGGCGGCGGCCCCGGCGCGGGACCGGTCGGCGTCTCGGCCAAGCTCGCCGACTTCCTGCCGGGCCCGGTGATCGATATCGCCCGCGGCGAAAACGGCGCCGCCCGCTACCTCCCGGCAGAGCCCACGAAGTCGATCGGCCGGGTGTCCACCTTCGGCGGCAATTTCGGGATGTTCGTGCGCGCCTATGCCTACATCCGGCGCCATGGCGGCGCGGGCCTGCGTGCGAATTCCGAGCATGCGGTGCTCAACGCCAACTACCTGCGGATCAAGCTGCGCGACACATTCCGGGTGCCGTTCGACCGCATGAACATGCATGAATTCGTGTGCCAAGGCGCCGTCGAGAGCACCGGCATCCGCGCTCTCGACATCAGCAAGCGGCTGCTCGACTACGGATTCCATCCGCCGACCAACTATTTTCCGCTGATCGTGCCCGAGGCGCTGATGATCGAGCCGACCGAGACCGAGAGCAAGCCGACATTGGACGCCTTCGTGGCGGCCATGCAGGCGATCGCGGCCGAAACGCAAAGCGATCCGGGGCTGGTCAAGGGCGCGCCCTACAGCACGCCGGTCCGGCGCCTCGACGAGGTCAGAGCGGCGCGGGCGGTCGTGCTTGCGGATCGCGCCAAGGCCGCGGCCGGGTGAAGCGAGCGTGCGGCATGGCGCAAGCAACCGAATCCCAGCTCAAGCGCACGCCGCTCTACGACATGCATGTCAGGCTCGGGGCCCGCATGGTGCCGTTCGCCGGGTATGACATGCCGGTGCAATATCCCGCCGGGATCATCAAGGAGCACCTGCACACCCGCGCGGCAGCCGGCCTCTTCGACGTCTCGCATATGGGGCAGATCAGCGTGCGGCCGCGATCGGGCCGCCTCGCCGATGCGGCCCGGGCGCTGGAAACGCTTGTTCCCGCCGATGTCCTCGGGCTTGCCGAGGGCCGGCAGCGCTACGCGCTCTTCACCAACGCGGCCGGCGGCGTTCTCGACGACCTGATGGTGGCAAATCTCGGCGACCATCTGCGGCTGGTGGTCAATGCCGCGTGCAAGGCCGGCGATGAAGCCCATCTTCGCGCGCATCTGGCAGAGGAATGCATCATCGAGCTCCTGCCCGACCACGCGCTCATTGCATTGCAAGGTCCGCGCGCCGAAGCCGTCCTGGCGGCCTTCGCGCCCGAAATCCGGTCGATGCATTTCATGGACGTCCACACTTTGCGTTTGTCGGGCGAGGCCTGCGTGGTCTCGCGTTCGGGCTATACGGGCGAAGACGGTTTCGAGATCAGCATCAAGGCAGACCGTGCCGCGGCCTTCTGCGACGCCCTCCTGCGGGATGAGGCCGTGATGCCGGCCGGACTCGGCGCCCGCGACAGCCTGCGGCTCGAAGCCGGGCTTTGCCTTTATGGTTCCGACCTCGACCCGGCGACGACGCCGGTGGAGGCGGCGCTCGAATGGTCGATCGCCCGGCCGCGTCGGGGCGGCGGACAGCGCGGCGGCGGCTTCCCGGGCGCCGAGGTCATCTTGCGGCAGATCGATCGCGGCGCGCCACGGCGGCGGGTCGGGCTCAAGCCGGAAGGTCGTGCGCCGGTGCGCAGCGGCGCTCCGCTGTTTGGCCGGGAGGACGATGCGGCGCCGATCGGAGCCGTGACCTCCGGCGGCTTCGGGGTCAGCCTAGGCGTCCCGATCGCCATGGGTTACGTCCCGGTCGCCCACGCCGCGCCCGGCAGCCGGCTCTTTGCCGAGCTTCGCGGCCGGCGGCAAGCGGTGCAGGCTTGCCAACTGCCGTTCGTGCCGTTGCATTACAAACGTGCTTAGGATCAGACACAGGAACAGGGATCAGAGCGATGCTGAAGTTCACGCCGGATCACGAATGGCTCCGCCTCGATGGCGAGGTGGCGACCGTCGGGATCACCAATTTCGCGCAGGACAAGCTGGGCGATCTGGTTTTCGTGGAATTGCCCAGCGTCGGGGCGAAGCTCAAAAAGGGCGCCGCCGCCGCCACCGTGGAATCGGTGAAAGCCGCGTCCGACGTGTATGCGCCGGTCAGCGGCGAAGTGATCGAGGTCAATGCGAAAGTCAGCAACGAGCCGGCCCTGGTCAATTCCGCGCCCACCGGCGAAGGCTGGCTCTTCAAGCTGAAGATTGCCGACGCAACCGAGCTCGGCGCGCTGCTCGACGAGCAGGCCTACAACGCAACGATCGCTTGACCGGCGGATGCTACCCGCCGAAGCTGCGTAGCGCGTCGAGCGCTTCGTCGATGTCGGCCGGCACGTGGTCGGCGCTGATCTGAAAGCGGATCTCCTCCTCGCCCCGCGGCACGACCGGATAGTTGAGGCCGGTGGCGAGAATGCCGTGGGCGCGCAGATGCGCGACCAGGGCTGATGTGCGCACGGAATCGCGCAGCATCGCCGGGACCACCGGATGCTCTCCGGGCAGCGTCTCGAACCCCAATTGCGTGAGCCCGGCCTTGAAGCGCCCCGTCATGGCGCGCAGATGGGTCAACAGCCCAAGCCCGATCGCACCGTCAACCAAATCGACTGCCTCCCGCGCCGCGGCGGCCTCGGCGGGCGTGATGGGATTGGAATAGACGTAGAGCGGCGAGGTCTCGCGCAGATAGCGAATGACCGTCTCGGCACCGGCGACGTAACCTCCGTTCACCCCGAAGGCCTTGCCCAGCGTCGCCACCAGAATATCGACCGGGCCGGACCTGGTGTATTCCTCGGTGCCGCGCCCGGTCGGGCCGAACGCGCCGACACCGTGCGAATCGTCGACCACCACCACGACGTTTTCCGGGAAGCCGGCGTCGTACCGGCGCGCCAGCGCCATGATGCGGTCGAGCGGCGCATGATCGCCGCGCATACTGAAGATTCCGTCGGTCACGATGATGGCGCGCCTGCAGGCCTTGGCCGCGGCCGCGAGGCTCGTTTCCAGCTCGGCCATGTCGAGATGCCGGTAAATATGCTTTGCGGCCGGGCGCGCCAGCGCGATCGCATTGATGATGCAGTTGTGATTGAGCGCATCGCTGATCACCGCCGTCTTGTCCGTGATCAGCGGCGGCAGCACGCCCATCACGGTGGCATAGGCGGAGCTGAACAGCATGGCGGCCGCGCGACCATGAAATTGCGCCAGCCGCCGCTCGAGAGCCAGGTGCGGCGCCCAGCTCCCGCTGATGAATCGAACCGCGCCCGGGCCGGTGCCGAATTGGCGCACGGCCTCCTCCTCGGCAGCGACGATCTCCGGGCGGAACGACATGCCCAGATAGTTGTTGGAATTCATCCGCAAGAACGGTTTATCGCCCTCCCCGTCGAGGAGATAGCGCCGCCCCTTGCCCGGCCCCGGAGGGACGATTGCGCGGATGACCGTTTCCTTGCCTTTGAGTCGCCCGGCTTGCTTCATCTCGTCGAGCTTCGACGCGAGCGCCTGGCTCAGTCCCTGGATCGGCATCCTCAGCTTCCCTGCGAGCCCGGTTGTTTCGGCCCCGTTTTTTGCGGCCCGGTGACCGTTTCGCCCAGCCGGGCCAGCATGTCGGCCGTCATGGTCGCAAGATCGAAGCGCGGCGCCCAGCCCCAGTCCGCGCGCGCGGCACTGTCGTCGAGCGAGCGCGGCCAGGACTCGGCGATCGATTGGCGGACCGGGTCCACCCGATAGTCGATGGCAAACCCGGGAATGTGCTTGCGAATTTCCCCGGCCAAATCCTCGGGCGAGATGCTCATGGCCGTCACATTATACGCATTCCGCTGCTTGAGCGGCCTGCTGTCGGCTTCCATCAGCTCGATCATCGCGCGGATCGCGTCCGGCATATACATCATGTCGAGCCGGGTCGTCGGGCCGAGGAAGCATCGGTAATGCTTGTAGCGGAGCGCGGAATAGAACATCTCGACGGCGTAATCGGTGGTGCCGCCGCCGGGCGGAGCCACGTAGGAAACCAGCCCCGGCAGGCGCAAGCCGCGGACATCGACGCCGAAGCGAGCCGCATAGTAATCGCCAAGCAGCTCGCCCGAGGCCTTGGTGACGCCATACATCGTGGTCGGCCGCTGGATCGTCACCTGCGGGGTGTGATCGCGCGGCGTCGATGGGCCGAAGGCGCCGATCGAGCTCGGGAAGAAGACCCGGCAACGGTACTGGCGGGCAGCCTCGAGCACATTGTAGAGGCCGCCCATGTTGATGCTCCAGGCGAGGTGCGGCCTCTCCTCGGCCACGGCCGAAAGCAGCGCCGCCAAATGATAGATCGTATCGATGTCGTGCCGGCGCACGGCCTCGAGGATTTGCTGCGGCTGCGTGCAGTCGACATGCTCGTAATTCTGCTCCGCCCCGCCGGGAGCGTGGGCCTGCAACGGCACCATCCGGATATCGGAAACAATGATGTGCCCGGCGCCGTACCGCTGCCGCAAGGCGGGGATGAGCTCGGAGCCGATCTGACCAAATGCGCCGGTGACCAGGATGTTTGGCATGTTCCGCCCGAATCAGATTTCCAAGAGCTTGTCCGGCAGCTCGTCGCGCTGCAACGCGCCGGGAGGAAAATGCATGGCCAGCACCGCCCCGCATTGCTCGATCGCCGCCACGAAGCCGTCTGCCGGTCGGCCGGCCTTGATTGCCGCGGTGAGCGCATTGATCGCCTGGTCCCAGACTTGCGGCGTGACCCTCTCGTTGATGCCGGCGTCGGCGACAATTTCCGCATAACGCTCGGCCGTCGAGGCAAAAATGAGAACGCCGGTGCGGTGCTGGGTCTTGTCCAGGCCTTGGGCGAAGAATTGGCGCATGGCCTCGGCGTGAGCCCGGTCGTGCTTGGCCCGGCGCGGCACGATGCGAAACCGCACCTTCGGGTGCGACAGCGCCAGCGCCGCCACGACGAAGGCGACCAATTGCCAGAGGTAGATGACCGCCGCCGGCCAGCTGGTCAGATAGATGAGCGGCAGCGGCGCCAACAAGGCGATCACGGCGGCCCAGGCGATCGGCACCAGCCGGTAGTCGCTCGAATGCCGGGCAATGACGCAGAAAATCTCCCCGGCCGTGCGCGCCTCCGCGGCTCGGATCGCATCGGTAACGCGGATCTTGTCGGATTGCGGGATCATCGGCTCTTCTCACCAGCTCCCGGAGGCGCCGCCGCCGCCGAAAGAACCGCCGCCACCGCGGAAGGATCCGCTGTCCGAGGAGTAGTCCCTTGACGAGCTCCGCCCTCCGGACAGCAGCATCAGAAAAAGAAACTGCAGGATCGCCCGGCAAATGGCGCCGCCCCAGACGACACAAAAGATCAAGAACCCGACGCCGACGAGGATGGCAATGATGGCCAGCCAGACGGCGCCGGCGGGGGCCGGCTGGACGCTGTCGGGGGAAACGCCCTGGGCGGCCCGGTTTTGCCACTCCTGCGCATCGCCGCTGAGCACCTGGATGATATCTTCGACACCGCGCTTGATGCCGCCGGCATAGTCCCCGACCTTGAAGCGCGGCAGCATGGAATTCTCGATGATCAGCCTGCTGACGGCGTCGGTCAGCGTGCCTTCGAGGCCATAGCCCACCTCGATACGGACCTTCCGCTCGTTCGGCGCGACGATGAGAAGCACGCCGTTGCCCTTGTCCTTCTGGCCGATCTGCCAGCGCCGTCCGAGCTGATATCCGTAATCCTCGATCGACGTGCCTTGCAACGATTTCAAGGTCACGACGACGAGCTGATCCGTCGTCTTCTGCTCGAGCTCGGCCAGCGATTGTGTCAGCGTCGCGCGCGCGGCCGCGTCCAACAGACCGGCCTCGTCGACGACCCGCCCGGTCAGCGCCGGAAAGCTCAAGCTCTGCGCCGCAGCGGCGCAGACCAGGCAGAGCCAGGCGATGACCGGCAAGGTCGCGCGCCGCGGCATAGCGCGATCGCTCAGAATTTGACTTGCGGCGGCTGCTTCACGTCCTCGGCGACCGTGAACTCCTGCATCGGCTTGTTGCTCTTGTAGAGCGTGGACGCCCAGATCACCCCGGGAAATGTCCGCAATTCGGTATTGTAGACTCGCACGGCCTCGATGTAGTCGCGCCGCGCGACGGCGATACGGTTCTCGGTGCCTTCGAGCTGCGATTGCAGGGCCAGAAAGTTCTGGTTCGATTTGAGATCCGGATAGCTTTCGGAGACGGCAAGCAGGCGGCCGAGCGCGCCGGACAATTGCGCCTGCGCGTCCTCAAATTTCTTGAATGCTTCCGGATCGGTGATCGTGTCGGCGTTCACCTGGACCGAGGTGGCTCGCGCGCGGGCGTTCGTCACCGCCTCGAGCACACTGCGTTCCTGCTGCGCATAACCCTTCACCGTCTCGACCAGGTTGGGAATGAGGTCGGCGCGGCGCTGATACTGGTTCTGCACATCCGACCATTTGGCCTTGGCCTGCTCTTCATCGGTCGGGATGTTGTTGATGCCGCACCCCGACAGCAGCAGACCCAAGAACGGAACCAGGATGACGACGCGTGCGAACCCCGAACGGTCCGCGTACCGGCTAGACATGGCATCTCTCCATCGCGACAATCCGTCAGCCGCCCGACCGGAGCGGCGAACGCGGCCCTGACCGGCCCCCGGAACGAGCCCGCAAGGGTATTTTGATCTAAATCAATATCAGCGGATACGGAACGAAGTCTGATACGGCCAACGCGACAAACAATCAAGTTCGGCATCGATGAAATTATTGATGCATCGGTGCGCCAGGGACGGACGCAGCGCGCCCGTCCCCTGCTGGCTTGGCTCGTAGCCAACGGCGGGTGCCGCGCCGGCGCGGCCGAAAGCGCCGGTAAAATGACACGGAGCGGAAAACCGGATAATGAGGTGGTCTTGACGGCTCCAGCGCGAGTTTGGATGCCGGGACAGAGGTCGGGGTCAACGGATGAATAAGCCGATTGCAGGACCGGCGCTGTGGTTGCTTGTGCTTGTGATCGCCGTCGCGTCGGCGGCGCCGCTGGCGCCGGCCGCCGTTCTCGATGCAAACGACACGTCCCGGCTGGCCGGCGCAATCGAGGCGATCAAATCATTTGAAGACGATGTAAGCGCGGCGCTGCACGACCTGCCGTCCGATGACGCCGAGCAAATCGAGTCCTATGCCTATGTGGAGCTCAACCTGGAAGCCGCGCATGAGCGCCTGAACACGATATTTATGCTGGTGGCCGTTTCCAGCTACGTGGAATCGTCGTCCGATCAGCTTCTCATCTTGAACGTCATGCATGGACAGCTATTGCCGCAGAGCAGGAATTACCTGCGCGAGAAGCAGAACGCGATCGCCAGCATGGCGGCTGCGCATCCGTCGAACAAGGTGCTGGCGGCTTACGGCGCGCGGGCGAGCGCCGTTCTGGGGGATCGAGCAATGCCTTTGCTTGATGAGCTGTATCGAAGGACAGGCGATCCCCCGCTTTAACGGTTTCTGGCGAACCGCCCTGCCGAACGATTGGTCCGCATGAGCGGCGTCCTTTGCGGCTTTTCTGTGCCGGCACGGCCGAAGCGCAGCATCGCATGCCTGATATGCGCTCGCATCCCGCAGAGAGCAAACAAATCGCTCGTTGACGTAACCTGACAGGCTGCGGATCTGTTCGTCGCGCGCGTGCTTTCGAGCTCCGAAATTCGTTTGTCGGCGAAGCCCTTTTGTCGCCACATTGATCAATCAAACGGCCCGCTTCCCCACAAAAAAAGTCAAACCACGACGGCCGCACGGCCGTTGCAACGGCGTTGGAGAGCGTAATGAAACTAGGCTTTATCTTTTTGCTTGCCGCGGCCCTGCAGATGACGACAGCAAATAATGCGAGTGCAGCGTCTCCGGGCCGCCGTCATGTTCATCACAGCCCGCATATTGCGCATCAATACGATTCATCTCGCCATCTCGCCGATGGGCGCCCGTCCGCCTGGTGCGGGTGGGAAATGCGCCGTCTGGTCGGCGGCAACGCCGGGCCCGAATACAATCTCGCGCGCAATTGGGCGCATTGGGGCCGACCGGCGAACGGTCCGGCGCCCGGCGTCATCGGGGTGATGCCGCACCATGTCTTCAAGGTGGTTCAAGTCCTAGGCCGCGGAACCGTGCTGGCAATCAGCGGCAACGACGGCCATGCCGTGCGGGTGCGCCCCCGCTCGACGGCGGGCGTGATCGCCTGGCGCCAGGAATGAGAGATGCTGCCGTAATGCGGCGCTGAGGAGAAGCACGCGACACAGTGCGCGAGATGGTGCGCGAGATGGGGTCAGAGTCGATCGTCGTCGCGACGAGGACTCTGACCCCGCTGTGGATTCCGCTCGCGCCAGCTCCCGAGGATGCGCCGATTGATTGATGCGACCTTCGGAAGCGCAGGGGCACGAGCCGCGGTTGATGTCGGCTGCGGCACCTTGTATCTACTAAGGTGGATTTAACCCCTTGCGCAGCGGCGCTTCATCACGGCATGAATGGAGGCAGCCATGCATTATCGCGGCTTGATCGGTGCAATCGTGCTCGCGGCGATGGCGATGCCGGCCCGCGATGTGCTGGCAGCGGACGATGCGAAGTACCCCGACTGGACCGGCCAGTGGGAGCGGTTCGTCGTTCGCGGGCTTCCCGGCCAGCCGTCTCACGACCAGACCAAGCCGTGGGGATTGGGACAAGGAGCGCCGCTGACGCCGGAATATCAGGCGGTCCTGGCGGCAAGCCTCGCGGATCAGGCCAAGGGCGGGCTCGGCAATTTCCCGACCACGCTCGGCCGCGCCGCCGGCATGCCCGACATGATGATGGCGTTTGGACCGCAGGAATGGGTCGTCACGCCGGATACCACCTATATCTTGATCGGCTGGCATGACCACTATCGCCGAATCTTCACCGACGGACGCGACTGGCCGACGCCAATAGAGCCGACCTATTCGGGCTACTCGATCGGCAGATGGATCGACGCGGACGGTGACGGTCGCTACAGCGTGCTGGAAGTCGAGACCCGCGGTTTCAAGGGGCCGCGCGCTTACGACGAAACCGGCCTCCCGCTGCATTTCGACAATCAGTCCATCTTCAAGGAGCGCATCTACCGCGACAAGGCCGATTCCAACATCCTGCACGACGAGATCACCACCATCGACCACGCTTTGACGCGTCCGTGGACGGTCGACAAGAGATACGTGCACAATCCGAATCCGCGTCCGGACTGGCTCGAGTTCTATACGACCGAAAACAACCCGCACATCATGATCGGCAAGGAAAACTATTTCCTGAGCGCGGACGGACTCCTGATGCCTGCCAAGAAGGACCAGGCCGCGCCCGATTTGCGATATTTCAAGCAAATTCAGCGGTAATGACAGCTCCCGCCTGGCAGCGCCCTGCATTACCGCAAGATCGCGCCAAGCAGGGCAATCCGCACGAAGCAGCAAGAAACGCGAGGGATACGTGCAGCGTGCTCAAGGAGGCGAGACGCGCACGCAAAGGATTGCATCAATTGGCTTTGTTATCGGCGCATTCACCGCAGGTATTTCACTTTAAATGACACCGCGATGAATAATCCTGCGCGGCTCTCCACTCAATATCGAAATAGAGCCGATGTGTGGGGGCAGTCACAAAGGCACAATAATTCTTTTCCGAAAGCGTCATCTCGCTCCTGTAGGTCGCCGGTGTCAGCTCATGCACGGGATAGGAGGAGAGACTATGATACCACAATCGCCTACCCAATTACGCCGGCGGCTGCGAACCGCTGTCGGCGCTTCCGCGGTCGCGCTTGCCGCGGTCTGGCTCGGCAGCTCCGGCTCGCGCGCCGCCGACCCGGACAAAGCGGTCGATAAGATCAAGACAGCTTCGCCGATCAAGCACGTGCTCATCATCGTCGGGGAGAACCGCAGCTTCGATCACGTGTTCGCCACGTTCAAACCGAAGCCCGCAGGCGAGTCGGTGTCGAACCTGCTGTCGCGAAAGATCATCAACGCTGATGGCTCGCCTGGTCCGCAATTCAGCCTGGCGCATCAATTCAAGATCGTCTCGCCGCCGAACGGCGGGAAATTCTTCATCAGCGCGGACCTCAAGGACAAGATGCTGTACGCTTTTCTGCCGCCGCCCGATGTCGCCGGCACGCCGGCAGTCTCCGCGCTCTCGTTCATCCTCAGCCCGCCGTTCTTCCCGCCCGGCGATCCGGGACTGCCCCCACAATCGCAATTCCTGTTCGGCACCGGCGGCACCGGATTGAGCTTCACGCTCGGGCCGGACACGCGCATCACCAACGTCAATACGCTGCCGCCCGGTCCGTTCCAGATGACAGGGCCGACGATGCCCTATGACGCCTTCACCGGCGACACCATCCATCAGTTCTTCCAGATGTACCAGCAGATGGACTGCGCGATCGACAAGGAGCATGTCTCGCGCGGTAACCCGACCGGCTGCCTGCACGACCTGCAGTCGGCGATCACGACCACCTTCGCGACCGGTCCGGGGCAGACGCCGCATGATACCGGCCAGACCATGGCCTTCTTCAACGTCCAGCAAGGCGATGCGCCGATCCTGAAGAAGCTGGCCGACCAATACACGATGAGCGACAACTACCATCAGCCGGTCATGGGCGGCACCGGTCCCGACAGCGTTCCGCTCGGCTTCGCCGACCAGGTGTTCTTCGGCGACGGCAGCGGCAATCCGCTGAAGCCGGCGGCGAACCGCATCTACAATCCTGATCCGCAGGCCGGCAGCCTCAACCTCTACACGTCCCGGGCGCAGTGGTTTAATTGCTCGGACACGTCCCAGCCCGGTATCCAGGCCATCACCAGCTACCTGAACGCGCTACCCTACGAGATTTCGACCAACTGCGATCCGGGTCACTTCTATCCGGCGGTCAACATCAACCCGGCCTTCAATCCGGACGGCACGCCAAGCAACCCGGCCAACAATATTCCGCCGGTGACAATGCGCAGCATCGGTGATGCGCTGAGCGAGAAGAACATTCCCTGGAAATATTATGGCGGTGGCTACAATGCCTCGGTAGCGGGAAATCCGATCAACGGCTACTGCAACATCTGCAACCCATTCGAGTACCAGGCCAACTACCCGGCAATGCGGGCCGACCACATGCGCGATGTGACAGACCTCTTCAGCGACCTCAAGAACGGCACGCTTCCGGCGGTCTCCTACGTCAAGCCGGACGGCGCCATGGACGGTCACCCCAATTCGTCGAAGCTCGACTTGTTCGAGGCCTTCGTCGACAACATCGTCCAGCTTGCTCAGAGCAACAAGGAGCAATGGGCCGAAACCGCGATCTTTGTCACCTTCGACGAAGGCGGCGGCTACTACGATTCCGGCTTCATCCAGCCGGTCGACTTCTTCGGTACCGGTCCGCGCATCCCGATGATTGCGGTCTCGCCGTTCTCGACCGGCGGCCATATCACGCACAGTTATGCGGAGCACTCATCCGTGGTGAAGTTCGTGGAGCGCAATTGGCACCTTGCTCCGCTCAGCCAACGCAGCCGCGACACGCTGCCCAATCCGCGCGCTGACGACGACAATCCCTATGTGCCGATGAACATGCCGGCGATCGGCGACCTCTTCGACATGTTCAACTTCCATCATGATCACGACGCCGATCAGCATGGATGACCGCGAACGCAAGTGGCGCGTCCGCCGGCCGCGGCGGGCGGGCCCACCTCGGCCCCGGTCGCGCCGGACCTGATTGCTGATTGCGGCGACGCCGACCGGGCCCGTTGCCGGTCGGCGTTCTGCCGTGCCGGGCTTGCGGCGGGACACAGCCCGGCTTTTGCGTGCGGCACGCTCCGCCGTCCCGTCCCGCTACCCTGCTCCGCCGCCTCTTCCGGTCGCCCGGCCAAGGATGTACGCTCCGCCTTGGACAGTGCGTGTCCGGGAGCTGCCGAGGAGACGTGCCGAAGTCTCCACCCAAGGCCAACGGGCAGCCGCGCCGCCGCCGGCAAGCATCGAGTTGTGCGACCGATTCTTTTTCAGGTCTCCCTCGACCACTTCACATTTCCGGACACTTCGCGTCTTTGGAGCGATTGCAGGGAGGGCAGCGATGCATAGCCGAATTCCGCTCGGTGCGGTCATGCTGGCAGTGGCGCTGGGCGTGACGATGAGCAGTGCCCGGGCGTTTGATGAAAGCAAGTATCCCAACTGGAAGGGCCAATGGCTTCGGACCGATACCGGCACTCCTCGATATGACCCGAGCAAGCCTGCGGGTCGCGGGCAGCAGGCGCCGTTGACCCCCGAATATCAGGCGATTCTGGATGCGAGCCTGGCCGATCAGGCCAGCGGGGGACAAGGCGGCGACCCGACCTATACGTGTCTCGCGCCCGGCATGCCGCGGATCATGAACAATTACGAAGGGGCCGAGTTCGTCATCACGCCGCGCACCACCCACGTATTGATGGAGCATATTCACGACTTTCGCCGCATCTATACCGATGGACGTGACTGGCCGCAGGACATTGATCCGACGTTCGCGGGCTATTCGATCGGCCAATGGATCGATGCGGGCGGTACCGGCCGGTACAATGTGCTCGAAGTCGAGACGCGCGGGTTCAAAGGTCCGCGCAGCTACGACAATACCGGCCTCCCGCTGCATAACGACAACCAAAGCGTCATCAAGGAGCGGATTTTCCAGGACCGGGCCGATCCGAACATCCTCTACGATGAAATCACCACGATCGACCACGCATTGACGCGTCCGTGGACGGCGACAAAGAAATACCGGCTCGTGCAACGGCCGGTGTGGCACGAGAGCGTCTGTGCCGAGAACAATCCTCATGTCGAGATCGACAAGCAGGGTTACATGCTGAGCGCCGACGGACTGTTGATGCCGGCGAAGAAAGACCAGCCGCCCCCCGATTTGAGATATTTCACTCGATCGCAAAAGTGACGCGCATAGCGAGCCGATCAAGGGGATTGTCATGCTTGACCGGATGTCGATCGGCGTCGTTGCGCTCCTGGCGGCGCTGCTGACGGCGATTGCCGGCGCGCCGGCGCAGGACGTGTCCAGATACCCGGACTGGTCGGGCCAATGGAAGAAGCCGAACGGGGTCGGAAACCAGTGGGACTTGTCCCGCCCGCCGGGGCGCGGCCAGCGGCCGCCGCTGACGCCGGAATATCAGGCCATCTACGAGGCGAGGCTCGCCGACCGCGCCGCCGGCGGATTGGGCGGCAACTTCACGGCCCAGTGCGTGCCGCACGGCGTGCCGCAGATGATGACCGGCATCTATCCGATGGAAGTCGTCGTCACGCCGAAGACCACCTACATCCTGAGCGAATACAACGAGCCGCGCCGCATCTTCACCGATGGGCGCGAGTGGCCCAAGGAGATCGAGGGAACCTTCAACGGCTATTCGATCGGCAAATGGATCGATGAAAACCGGGACGGCCGCTACAACGTGCTGGAGGTGGAAACCCGCGGCTTCAAGGGGCCGCGCAATTTCGATCAGCAAGGTATCCCGCTGCACGACGATTCGCAAAGCATCGTCAAGGAGCGGTTCTATCTCGACAAGGCCGACGAGGACCTCATGCATCTCGAGATCACGACGATCGACCACGCCCTGACGGAGCCATGGTCGGTTGCCAAGATCTTCCGGCGCGAGCCCGATCCGATCTGGATGTTCGTCGATTGCTCCGAGGACAATCATCATGTCTGGGTCGGCAAGGACGATTACTTCGTGAGCTACGATGGCTACCTGATGCCCACCAAGAAAAACCAGCAGCCGCCCGACTTGCGGTACTTCAACCGAACGCAGAAGTGACCAAGGGAGCCAAGTCATGC
Source organism: Xanthobacteraceae bacterium (assembly GCA_036502925.1). Lineage (GTDB taxonomy): Bacteria > Pseudomonadota > Alphaproteobacteria > Rhizobiales > Xanthobacteraceae > VAZQ01. Next base: position 581 of record DASXXS010000215.1, on the reverse strand, counting down.
GATACCGACGGTTGATCGGCGCGGTCACGCTGGCGGCTTCGCTGTGCTGGTCCTTGGCCGGCGCCCGCGCCTTCGACGATGCGACGTATCCCGACCTCGCCGGGCAGTGGCTGCGGATCAACCTGTTCCGCGGAGGCCAGATCACGTTCGATCCGAACAAGGCCTGGGGGCTCGGGCAGGAGGCGCCGCTCACGCCGGAATATCAGGCGATCCTGGAGGCGAGCATCGCCGACCAGGCGAACGGCGGCCAGGGCAACTGGCAGTCCGGCGCGCGCTGCCTGCCGGTCGGCATGCCGGCGACGATGAACGGCTACAACTCGCTCGAGATCGTGGTGCTGCCGGACATCACCTATGTCCTGGTCGACCACAATGTCACGATCCATCGCCGCGTCTATACCGACGGGCGCGCCTGGCCGAACGCGAGCGAGGTCGAGCCGACCTTTCAGGGCTATTCGATCGGCCACTGGATCGATACGACCGGCAGCGGCCGCTACGACGTGCTTGAGGTCGAGACCCGGTACCTGAAAGGGCCGCGCGCGCTCGATCCGACCGGTATCCCGACCCACGTCGACAATCAATCC
>DASXXS010000214.1:0-2637 GCA_036502925.1 Xanthobacteraceae bacterium | reverse complement strand
GCCCGCTCGGACTATACCGGTCCGGGCGGGCTTGCTTTTTGCTCTAATCTTACTGAATCAGCCTTATTGAGTCAGGCGGCGCCTCCCACACGCGGCCTTTCCGTTAGGCGGCTTTTCCTAGCGGCTTTGACGGGCCGCTTGCGCCCGGTAGGATGATTCCTCTAATTGATCGCACTGCGGCACGATGCTCGGCTCCGACCGGCAGCCTGCCGCCCGGAATGGAGCTCCACAGCCCTGATGCCGAGCCAGCTTCTTCGTTCATTCGACGACCGCGCCACGGACCTGCGCGGCAAGATCGTCGGCGTCTATGGGTTGCTGATTGCCGCAAACGTCGCCGCCTGGGCCTGGGCGCTGAGCGCGTTCCACGCCTATCCGGTGCTGCTCGGCACCGCGTTCCTGGCCTACGGCTTCGGGCTGCGGCACGCGGTCGACGCCGATCACATCGCCGCAATCGACAATGTGACGCGCAAGCTCATGCAGGAGGGCAAGCGCCCGATCGCGGCCGGGTTCTACTTTTCGCTCGGCCACTCGACCGTGGTGGTGCTGGCATCGATCGGGGTCGCCGTGACGGCGGCGGCCTTCAAGGCTCGGCTTGCGGATTTTCACGGCATCGGCGGCGTGATCGGCACCGCCGTATCGGCGGCCTTCCTGCTCCTCATCGCGACCATCAACGTGGTCATCCTGGTCAACGTCTATCGGGTGTTCCGGCGCGTCAAGAACGGCAAAGCCGTCGGCGACGAAGAGCTCAATCTGATGATGGCGGGCGGCGGCCTGTTCGCGCGGGCCTGCCGCTCGCTGTTCCGCCTGATCGAGGCGAGCTGGCACATGTATCCGCTGGGCTTCCTGTTCGGGCTCGGCTTCGATACCGCGACCGAGGTCGGCTTGCTGGGCATTGCGGCCGCCGAGGCATCGGGCGGGTTGTCGATGTGGTCGATCCTGGTATTTCCGGCGCTGTTCACCGCCGGCATGACGCTGATCGACACCACCGACAGCATTTTGATGGTCGGCGCCTATGGCTGGGCGTTCGTGAAGCCCATCCGCAAGCTCTACTACAACCTGACCATCACGTTCGTGTCGGTGGTCGTCGCCGTGATCGTCGGCGGCGTCGAGGCGCTCGGGCTCTTGGCCGACAAATTCGGTCTCCGCGGCGGCCTCTGGAACGGCGTGGCGAGCCTGAACGACAACTTCGGCATGCTCGGTTATCTCATCATCGGCATTTTCGCTGCCAGCTGGATCGTCTCGGTCCTGCTCTACCGCCTCAACGGCTATGACCGGCTCGAGCTGCAGCCCGCCCACCAAGCGGCGGCCCGGCTTGCGAGCCCGAAGGCCCCCATCGCCTGACATCCTCGCGGCCGGCCAATTTCAAACGCGCGCCACCAATTGCCGCGCCGCAGAGCCTGGACATGCGTCCCGACGGCCTATACCATACCCCCTACCCTATATCAGGCGCGAGGCGCGCAGATGTCGCACACCAAGAGCGAGAAGGTGAAGCTGCTCAATCGGGTCCGCCGCGTGCGGGGTCAGATCGAGGCGGTCGAGCGCGCGCTCGAGAACGAGGACGGCTGCGCCACCGTCCTGCACCTGATCGTGGCGGCGCGCGGCGCCATCAACGGCCTCATGGCCGAGGTGATCGAAGACCATATCCGGCTGCACGTCGTCGATCCGGCGAAGGGCGCCGAGCGGGTGCGGGGCGCCGAAGAGCTCATCGGGGCCGTGCAATCCTACCTGAAGTGAAAATCATGAGCATGACGCAAGCATTTCCGGCCGGCCACACCCACACCTTCCTGGGCGAAGGCCACGAGCAGAACGAGCGGCGGACTTGGCTGGTGATCGGGCTCTGCGGCTTGATGATGGTCGGCGAGATCATCGGCGGAATAGTGTTCGGCTCGATCGCGCTGGTCGCGGACGGGCTGCACATGTCCACCCATGCCAGCGCGCTCCTGCTCGCCGCGCTCGCCTATCGCTACGCCCGCCGGCACGCGAACGACCCGCGTTTCACCTTCGGGACCGGCAAGCTCGGCGACCTCGCGGGATATACCAGCGCGATCGTGCTCGCCATGATCGCGCTGCTCATCGGGTACGAAGCGATCTCGCGTTTCATCGCGCCGGTTCCGATCAGCTTCAACGAGGCAATCCCGATCGCGGTGCTCGGCCTAGCGGTCAATGTCACGAGCGTGCTGCTGCTGAGCGGCGGCGGACACCATCACCATGGCCACGGTCATGGTCACGATCACGATGACGGGCATGCTCATGACGACGACGCACAGCGGATCGAGACGGATGCCGGTCCGGTGGCGCTGGAGATATTCGAGCATGGCGTGCCGCCCCGCTTCAGGCTTTCCTTCGAGAACGATATCCGGCCGCCGGCCGATCGGATCACGATCGAGACGGTTCGTTCCGGCGGCGCCCGACAGGTGTTCACCTTCCAGGAGCGGGACGGCCATCTGGAATCGATCGATGAAATCCCCGAGCCGCACGCCTTCGACGCGCGGCTGCGGCTCGATCACGGCGCCGAGCCCTATTCGGTCGCTTTCGCGGAGCATGAGCATGCCCAGGGCGCGGCGCACCGGGACAACAATATGCGGGCTGCCATCATTCATGTCCTGGCCGACGCGGCCGTTTCGGTGCTGGTGATCG
>DASXXS010000213.1:0-8345 GCA_036502925.1 Xanthobacteraceae bacterium | reverse complement strand
AGATCAGCGACGACGAGATCCGGGAGGGGCTGGAGGGCGCCCAGCTCAAGTTCCAGCGCGAGCGCAACACCGATCTGGTGATCTTCTCGCCGCGCGCGATGGGCATGGGGCACCATATCGGCGACTTCAGCGTCAGCCTGGAGTGGTCGCAAGTCTGCAATGAGTTGATCCATCGCGTCTGTACGCTGTACCCGGAAAATTTTGTCGGGGTGTGCCAGTTGCCGCAGACGCCGGGCGTGCCGCCCGACAACTGCATCGCGGAGATCGAGCGCTGCGTCAACGAGTTCGGCATGGTGGGATGCAATCTCAATCCCGATCCCTCGGGCGGCCACTGGACGGCGCCGCCGCTGACCGACCGCTATTGGTACAAGTTCTACGAAAAGCTGGTCGAGCTCGACGTCCCCGCCATGGTGCATGTGAGCGCGTCGTGCAACCCGGTCTTCCACGGCACCGGCGCCCATTACATCAATGCCGACACCACCGCCTTCATGCAGCTCATCATGGGCGACCTGTTCAAGGATTTCCCGACCTTGAAGCTCATCATTCCCCATGGCGGCGGCGCGGTGCCGTTCCATTGGGGCCGCTATCGCGGCCTCGCCATGATGAACAAGCGGCCGCCGCTCGACGAGATGATGCGCAACAACGTGTTCTTCGACACCTGCGTGTATCACCTGCCGGGCATCGAGCTTCTGACCAAGGTGGTGCCGATCGACAATATTCTGTTCGCCTCCGAGATGGTCGGCGCGGTGCGCGGCATCGATCCGCAGACCGGCCACGATTTCGACGATACCAAGCGCTACATCGATCAGGTGTCGTGGCTCAGCCCCGAGGACAAGCACAAGATTTTCGAGGGCAACGCCCGCAAGGTCTACAGCCGGCTGAAACCGAAAGTCGCCAAGCCGGTCCCCGCGCGGGCCTGATCCGGCGTCTATTCTGTAGCCCGGATGGAGCCAACGGGTCGGCGCGAAGCGCCGCCCGATGATAAACTCCGCGAAATCCGGGACCGCCACTCCCGCATTCCGCTTCGCTCCATGCGGGCTACAAATAGGCCGCATCAAACAAAGAGAGCTGGCCATGCAGGTCCAAGCATTGGGCTACGTCGGGGTTCGCGCCAAGGGCTTGGAGGAATGGGCCGATTTCGGCAGCGCCTTTCTCGGCCTGCAGCGGGTCGACAAGAGCCGCTCGACGCTGGCGTTCCGCATGGACGACCGCAAGCAGCGGCTTCTGGTCGACGCCGACGGCGGCGAAGGCATCGGCTGCATGGGCTGGGAGCTCGCCGACGCTGCCGTGCTCGACGCGCTGGCGGGCCGGCTCGAGGCGGCCGGAACCAAGGTCGCGCGCGGGTCGCGCGCGCTCGCGGCCGAGCGTCACGTGCGGGATCTGATCGTGCTGCATGATCCGGCCGGCAACCGGCTCGAGTTCTTTCATGGGGCGGAGAGCGCCTCCGAGCCGTTCGTGCCCGGGCGCAACATATCGGGTTTCCGTACCGGCCCCTTGGGCATGGGCCATGTGGTGCTGCACGTGGACAGCATCGATCGCGTCATGCCGTTCTATCGCGAGCTTCTCGGCTTCCGGCTGAGCGATTTTTGGCTGCGCCCGTTCCGCGGCTACTTCATGAACGTCAACCAGCGTCACCACAGCCTGGCCTTCATCGAGACCGGCCGCAATGCCGCCCATCACATGATGATCGAGCTCTACAGCTTCGACGATGTCGGCCAGGGCTACGATCTCGCGCTCGCCCAGGAGGGACGCGTCGCCGTCACGCTCGGCCGCCATTCGGGCGATTACATCACCTCGTTCTATTCGTGGAATCCCTCCGGCTTCATGACCGAGTACGGCTGGGGCGCGCAATCAATCGATCCGGCGACCTGGCAGCCGTTCGAGCGCGAATTCGGGGCGAGCCTGTGGGGGCATGACCGCTCCTGGATGGCGCCGGACAAGCAGATCGAGGCGCGCGAGTTGCGCCGGCAAGCGGCGGAAGCGGGCTTGCGCCAGCCCGTCCAGGTGATCGAGGGCAACTACACGCTGATGCCGGGAGTGTGCCCCTGGCTCGACGCGCTGAAGCAGGAGCAGAAGATCGGCTGAGCGGCCGGCGCACTGGCGCCGCTGCGGCTCACGCGGTGGATTTGTGGAGCGTGCGGGCCGTGACCACCAGATCTTCGACATTGATGTGGCCGAGCGCGCCCGAGAACGCGCCTTCGGCTTGGGTCAGCGCCGGCACCACCACGTCGACCAGCAAGGCCGATCGTGCGGCGGCGCCGTTACCGGTCTCCTCGATGGTTCCGATCGCGCGCAGAATGTCGCGGGCCGTGATGCGACGCGGCTCGCGCGCGAGCTCATAGCCGCCGCGCGGTCCGCGCACGCCCTTGAGGACGCCCTGGCGCACCAGAGCCTGCAGGACCGGCTCGAGATGCCGCGGCGGCAGCCGATGGCGGCCGGCCAGCGCCTTGGCGGCGACCGGCTGGCCGCGCGCATGCAGCGCCACATCGATGACGGCAGCTATCGCGAGCAGGCCTTTGCGCGGCAACAGTGACATTCGTGGTTCCACGGTGACCGGAAGCAAAGGACGCGGCGATGGAACTCGCCTGGCGGTTACATTCACCGCGCCCCCGTAGAACCAAAACCCGCAACTCCGCGTGTGGTTTCATCAAGATCGACGGTCTCGCAGATTGTGACTTGCATGGCAGGTGTGATGATCAATTGGGCAATGCGCATGCCACGCGCAACGGTGAACGACTCCTGGCCCAGATTCACCAGGATTACCTGAATTTCGCCGCGATAATCGGCGTCTATGGTTCCGGGCGCGTTGAGCACGGTGACCCCATGCCGCGCCGCGAGACCCGAGCGTGGCCGCACCTGGCCCTCGGTTCCGGCCGGCAACGCGATCGCAAGCCCGGTCGGGATCATGGCGCGGTCACCGGGCTTGATGTTGACCGGCGCGTCGGCCGCGAGCGCGGCCACAAGATCGAGACCCGCCGCGCCGTCACTCTGATAGGAGGGGAGCGGCAGATCGGCGCCGTGCGGGAGCCGCATCACCTGGAGTTGGGCCTTGCTCATGGCGCGCGCCCGGCCAATGCGGCGGCGATCCGCGCGACCAGCGCGGCGGCGACCGCGTCCTTCGATTGCGGCGGCCATGATTCCACGCCGCCCGCGCTGATCAGGTGCACGCGGTTGCGGTCACCGCCCATGATCCCGGTTTCGGCCGAGACGTCGTTCGCCAAAATCCAGTCGCAGCCCTTGCGCTTGAGCTTGTCCTTGGCGTTCACGATCACCTTCTCGGTCTCGGCCGCAAAGCCGATCACCAGGCGCGGCCGTTTCGTCTTGCGGTGCGCGATGGTGGCAAGAATGTCCGGGTTTTCCATCAGGGTCAGGGCGGGGGTCGCGCCCTTCGCTTTCTTGATCTTCTGGCGGCCCGCCTCGGCCACCCGCCAATCCGCGACCGCGGCGGCAAACACGGCACAATCCACCGGCAGCGCCTGCTCGACCGCCGCCAGCATCTCGCGCGCGGTCTCCACCCGCACGACCTTCACGCCGGCCGGATCCGGAATATTGACCGGCCCGGAGATCAGGATCACCTCGGCGCCTGCAACGGCCGCCGCCGCCGCGATGGCGTGGCCCTGCTTGCCGGAGGATCGGTTGGCGATGTAGCGCACCGGATCGATCGGCTCATGCGTGGGTCCGGACGTCACCAGCAGCCGCTTGCCGGAGAGCGCGCCGTCGATGCGATGGCCTGCGACCTGAAGATTTGCGAGCACGGCCTCGGCCGCGGCCGCGATCTCGAGCGGCTCCGCCATGCGGCCGATGCCGGCTTCGCCGCGCTCCGCCATCTCGCCTTCGCCCGGACCCACCGCCGTGATGCCGTCGGCGGCAAGCCGCGCGAGGTTGCGCCTGGTCGCCGCATGGCCCCACATCCCCGGGTTCATGGCGGGCGCGATCAGCACCGGAGCACGCGTCGCGAGCAGCACCGCGGAGGCGAGATCGTCGGCATGGCCGCCCGCCATCTTGGCCATCAGATCGGCGGTCGCCGGCGCCACCACCACCAGATCGGTATCGCGCGCCAGGCGAATGTGGCCGACATCGAGCTCGCTCGACGGATCGAACAGGTCGGTAAAGGCACGCTCCCCGCTGAGCGCACCGGCCGCGAGTGGTGTGACGAATTTCTGCGCCGCCGCAGTGAGCACGCAGCGCACCGTGGCGCCGCGTTCCCGCAGCCGGCGAATGAGATCGAGGGATTTATAGGCCGCGATGCCGCCGCCGATGATCAGCAGAATTCGCCGGGCGCCGGGCCCGGGGTCGGGCTGCGGTGCCGCCCGGGCGGCCGGGCTGGCGCGCGGCGCGGAACCGGGCGAAACGGCGGGGCTCGCGTCCGCCGTGGTGGCCGCGCCGCGCAGGATGGTGCGGGCCTCATCCTCCATGGAGCGGCCGTTGCGGGCCGCGCGCAGCCGCAGGCGCTGCTTGAGCCCGTCGTCGAGCCCGCGAATGGTGATGCTTGCCATATCCTCCATGCTCCACCGGAAACGGGAGGATTCTAGCCGATGATTGCAATGCAATCAATGCAATCATAATCGGCCGCGCCTGCGGTCTCACCAACTCCGAATGATCAGCCAGCCGAGCAGCACCGCGATCGACCACAGCGCTGCCGCGGTCCAGCGGTTGCGGCGGGCCTCCGCCCGCCCGATCGCCGCCACCGTTTCGGGCGCCAGCACCAGGCCGTCGCGGGTGATGGCATCGAGCTGCTCGATCAGCACGGCGCCGCGCCCCAGCAGCGCCGGCACCGTGCCCAGAAAGCGGCCCATCTCGCGCGCCCCTTCGGTGACGCCCTCGATCCGGCCGGCGGCCCCGAGATGGCGCTCGATCCATTCCCGCACCACCGGCTCGGCCACCGTCCACATATCGAGCTTGGGATCGAGCGCGCGCGCCACCCCTTCGACCACCACCATGGTCTTCTGCAACAGCAGCAGCTCTGGGCGCGTGCGCATGTCGAACAGGCCGGTGACCTCGAACAGCAGCATCAGCAGCTTGGCCATGGAAATGTCTTCGGCGGTGCGGTTGTGGATCGGTTCGCCGATGGCGCGGATCGCCTGCGCAAAGCTCTCGACCGAATGCTGGCGCGGCACATAGCCGGCCTCGAAATGCACCTCGGCGGTGCGCTGATAGTCGCGGGTGATGAAGCCGTAGAGGATTTCGGCCAGGAAGCGGCGCTCCTTCGGCCCGAGCCGGCCCATGATGCCGAAATCGACCGCGACGAGCCTGCGCTCGTCATCCACGAACAGATTGCCCGGATGCATGTCGGCATGGAAGAAGCCGTCGCGCAGCGCATGGCGCAGAAAGGTCTGGATCACCGCGCGGCCGAGATCCTTGAGGTCGAAGCCCTTGGCTTCGAGCCGGCCGCGGTCCGACAGCGGCGTCGCCTCGATCCATTCGAGCGTGAGCACGTCGCGCGCGGTGCGGTTCCAATCGACCGCGGGCACCCGGAAATCCGGATCCTCCCGGGTGTTCTCCGCCATTTCGGAGAGCGCGGCGGCTTCGAGCCGCAAGTCCATCTCGATGGTGACGGTGCGCCGCAGCGTGTCGACCACTTCGACCAGACGCAGCCGCTGCGCTTCGACCGACAGGCTCTCGGCATGGCGCGCCACAAACGCGAAGGCCTCGAGATCGACCTTGCAGCGATGCTCGATGCCGGGCCGCAACACTTTCACGGCGACCGCCCGCCGCGCCCCTTCGCTTCCCTCCCCCGCTTGCTGGAGAGGGGGGGGCGTTGCGATCTCGGCGCGGTGGACCTGCGCGATGGAGGCGGCCGCCACCGGCGGGCCGAACACCGCGAAGGTAACGGACACTGGTTGCTCGAACGCCGCCGCGATCATGCGCTCGGCGTCCGCCTGCGGGAACGGCGCCATCTTGTCCTGCAGGGATTCCAGGTCGCGCGCCAGCACGACCCCGACCACGTCCGGTCGCGTCGCCAGGAACTGGCCGAGCTTCACATAGGTGGGCCCGAGCCGGGTCAGGGCCGCTGCCAATCGATTGGCCGCGATGGCGCTCGCCGGCCGCTCGATGAGGCGCGCGGCGCGGACCGCGAATCGCGCCGGCAAGGGCAGTTGCGCCGGATCGACCAGCGCGAACACGCCCTCGCGGGCGAACACCAGGCCCGCGCGCGCGAGCCGGACCAGGTGGGCAATCGCGGTGATCACAACCGCCAGCCCGAATGCAGCGCCACGATGCCGCCGGTGAGCGGGCGAAACGAGACGCGCGCCAGCCCGGCCGCCCGCATCATGCCGGCAAAGCTCTCCGGCCGCGGGAAGCGGCGGATCGATTCGACCAGGTAGCGGTAGGCTTCGGCATCGCCGGTGACGAAGCGGCCTAGCGCCGGAATGACGTTGAACGAATAGAAGTCGTAGAGCGCGTGCAGGCCGGGCATGTCGACGGTGGAAAACTCCAGGCACACAAAACGCCCCCCGATGGCCAGCACGCGGCGAGCTTCGGCGAGCGCCGCCTCGATGCGCGGCACGTTGCGGATGCCGAACGCGATCGTCACCGCATCGAAGGACCGGTCCGGAAACGGCAGCGACTCGGCATTGCCTTCGACAAAGGCGATGCCCGCGCGCCCGCGCGCGGCGGCGCGCTCGCGCCCGACGGCAAGCATATCGGGGTTGATGTCGACCACGGTTGCGCGGGTGGCGCCGCCGCCGGCGGCCAGCACCCGGAACGCCACGTCGCCGGTACCGCCGGCGAGGTCGAGCAGCGAAAAGCTGCGGCCCCTGGGCGGGTTCACGGCGGTCACCAGCGCCTCCTTCCAGGCGCGATGCAGCCCGCCCGACATCAAGTCGTTCATCAGGTCGTAGCGGTTCGCCACGCTGTGGAACACGTCATCGACCAACGTCTGCTTGGCCGCCAGCGGCACGTCCTGGAAGCCGAAATGGGTCGTTTCGGCGTTCTCATCGGGCGTCGCTTGCGGTTCATCCGGGGGCGCGTTCATGAGCGTTCTTGGGCGTTCTTTGGCGGTTCTCGGGCGATCGTCCTTGTCCGACAAGACCATAGCGCGAGCCGGGCAGGAGTTCTATGTGTCGCGGCCGGCGTTTCGTCCTTATGGTGAGCAGATCGGGCGGCGCCGTCACCATCCATGCCAGGATATCGATCGCAATGCCTGAGCTTCCGGAAGTCGAAACGGTGCGGCGGGGCCTCGAGCCCGTCATGCAGGGCGCGCGCTTCGAGACGGTGGAGGCCCGCCGCGGCGATCTGCGCTGGCCGCTGCCGGCCGACTTCGCGGCGCGGCTCGAAGGCCAGACCGTCACCGGCCTCGGCCGCCGCGCCAAATATCTCACCGTCGATCTCTCCTCCGGCGAGGTGTTGCTGATGCATCTCGGCATGTCGGGCTCGTTCCGCGTGTCGCATGCCGGCGGCGCGCGCGTGCCCGGCAAATATCATCATGAGCGGCCGCAAGATTCGACCCACGACCACGTGCTGTTTCACATGTCGAACGGCGCCCGCATCGCCTTCAACGATCCGCGCCGCTTCGGCTCCATGAAGCTCGTCGCGCGCGCCCAATTGGCCGAGGAGCCGCTCCTGCGCGCGCTCGGGCCCGAGCCGCTCGGCAACGAATTCGACGCCGCCATGCTGGCGCGCGCCTGCCGGGGCAAGAAGACGAGCCTCAAGGCGGCCTTGTCCGATCAGCGGGTGGTGGCGGGGCTCGGCAACATCTACGTCTGCGAGGCGCTGTGGCGCGCCCGGCTGTCGCCCAAGCGCCACGCCTCCACCATCGCGACGCGCTCCGGGGAACCGAACGAACGCGCGCGCGCGCTGGTGCAAGGCATCCGCGACGTGCTCAACGATGCGATCGCCGCCGGCGGCTCGTCGCTGCGCGATCACAAGCGCACCGACGGCGAGCTCGGCCTGTTCCAGCACCACTTCGCGGTCTACGACCGCGAAGGCCGGCGCTGTCGGCGGCGCGACGACGGCACCATCAAGCGCATCGTGCAGAACGGGCGATCGACGTTCTTCTGCCCCGTGTGCCAGCGATGATGTCTTCCTCCTTAACCTCCCCCTGAAAGGGGGAGGTCGACCCGCGAAGCGGGGCGGGTGGGGGTCACGCAACAAACTCCGAATCGGCTGGGAAGCGGGACCCCCACCCGGCGCCTTCAGCGCCACCCTCCCCCTTTCAGGGGGAGGGGTTCGGCAGCGCCTTGCCGAGCCATTGGTAGATCACCGCCGCGATCTCCTTGCTGTTCTTCTCCTGCATCATGACGTGGCTGTTGCCGCGAATGCCGAGGTCGGCGAGCTTGATCCATGCCGCCTTCACGCCGGCCTGCTGCAGATACTTCACGGTGCAGTGGTCGTAGGGAGCGTGATAG
>DASXXS010000212.1:0-19304 GCA_036502925.1 Xanthobacteraceae bacterium | reverse complement strand
GACAAGTTCATGCAGGCGCTGGCCGACCAGTTGCGCCAGAATCCGCAGCAGCTCGCGCGCCCGCTCGACCCCAATGCCCAGCGGATGCGGCCGCAGGACCTGCAGAGCATGATCGACCGGCTCGAGCAGATGGCGCGTTCCGGCGCCCGCGACGCCGCCCGCCAGCTGCTGCAGGATTTGCAGGCGATGCTCGACAACCTGCAGATGGCGCAGCCCGGGCAGATGCAGAATGACGGCGACGACGAAATGGCCGAGATGATGGATCAGCTCGGCGATATGATCCGCGAGCAGCAGCAATTGCGCGACAAGACCTTCGAGCAGGGGCAGGATCAGCGCCGCCAGCAGGGCCGGCAGAACCAGCAGGGTCAGCGCGGCCAGCAGAACCAGCAAGGCCAACGCGGTCAGCAGGGCCAGCAAGGTCAGCAGGGCCAGCAAGGCAACCAGAACGGCATGGCGGACCTGCAGAAGCAGCAACAGGCGCTGCGCGATCAGCTCAACAAGCTGCTTGAGGAGATGCGCAAGCGCGGCATGGGTCAGCAGCCGGGCCAGGAGCAGGGTCAAGGGCAGGGGCAGGGCCAGCCGGACCAGCTGGGCGAGGCCGGCGAAGCGATGAACGACGCGCAAGGCCAGCTCGGACAGGGCAATGCCGATGGCGCCGTCGATTCGCAGGGCCGCGCGCTCGATGCGATGCGCCGCGGTGCCCAGAGCATGGCCCAGGCGATGCAGCAACAGCAGGGCATGGGTCCCGGCGGCCGTCCCGGCGGTCCTGGCCGCGCCGGCCGCCTTGGCCAGGCAGGGCGCGCGCAGCAGGACACCGATCCGCTCGGCCGTCCGTTGCGCGGCCGCGACTACGGCGACGACTCGACCGTCAAGGTTCCGGGCGAGATCGATGTGCAGCGCGCGCGGCGCATTCTCGAGGAGCTGCGTCGGCGCTTCGGCGAAATCGCCCGCCCGCAGCTTGAGCTCGACTATATCGAGCGGCTGCTCAAGGATTACTGAGTCCGTTCTGGCTAGCGCCAGCGCTCCGCGCCGACGACAAGCGCCTCATCGACCGCCGCCCGAATGGTTGCGAGCGTGAACGGCTTGGTGATGACGTCGTGGATCAGCACATTGAGGCCCGACGCGCGCTCACGCTGGTCGGCATAGCCGGTCATCAGCAGGATGACGATGTCGGGATGATCGCGCGCGACCGCCAGCGCCAGCGCGATGCCGTCCATCACCGGCATGCGAATGTCCGTGAGCAGCAGCTCGAACGCTCCCTGTTCACGGACCAGCACATCGAGCGCCTCGGCGCCGTCGCTCGCGGTGATGACGTCATGGCCGTGTTGCAGCAGGGCGCGTGCGACCAGGCCGCGCATCGCGTCCTCGTCTTCGGCAATCAGGATGCGCGCCAATTCGCCCTCACTGGATGCCGACCCCAAGGTCGTGACGGTTGAAGAGCCGCACCGGCACGCCGCGGGGCTCGGGCGGCGGCGGGCCGAGCCGCGGCGGGAAGGCCGGTGCGTCGACCCGATATGAGGTCCGGCAATGGGGACAGACGATCTGCATCGGCCACTCGCCGCGGATGAAATCGGCTGCGAGCCTAGCAGGCGATCCGTTAACGGACCGGAAACCATGTCGGGCTTGGCTGCCACCGGGGCGTCAGCCCGGGGGCGAGCCCCAAGGGGGGTATCAATTTACCGATCCCGACCAAGGGTCCAGGCGGATGGCCGGGCCCGTCCCGGCGGTCTTCCCTGGAGCAGGGCGCAGGGGCAAAACCATCCGCATGGGCGGTCTGCACGCGATTGGGTCACCCATCGAGACCGCTGGTATAAACGCGAATCGGGGCGGCGGCCGATCCGGGTTGTGACCAGGTAGGCCGGCCATCGGAGCATGACGTGGTTCGATTCGAAAATGTCGGCTTACGCTACGGCCTGGGACCGGAGATCCTGCGCGACCTGACGTTCCAGATCGATTCGCATTCGTTCCAATTCCTGACCGGGCCCTCGGGCGCGGGCAAGACGTCGCTCCTGCGCATGCTGTTTCTTTCGCTGCGGCCGACGCGCGGTCTCATCACGCTGTTCGAGCACGATATCGCGACGCTGGGCAAGGATGCGCTGGCGGCGCTGCGGCGGCGGATCGGCATCGTGTTTCAGGATTTTCGCCTGCTCGACCACATGACCACCTACGAAAATGTCGCGCTGCCGTTCCGGGTCATGGGGCGGACCGAGGAGAGCTTTCGCGAGGAGGTGGTGGAGCTGCTGCACTGGGTGGGTCTCGGCGATCGCATGTGGGCCCTGCCGCCGGTTCTCTCCGGCGGCGAGAAACAGCGCGCCGCCATCGCGCGCGCCGTGATCGCGCGTCCGCAGCTGCTGCTCGCCGACGAGCCGACCGGCAATGTCGATCCCAACCACGCGCAACGCCTGTTGCGGCTGTTCATCGAGCTCAACAAATCGGGTACTTCGGTGCTGCTCGCCACGCACGATATCGCGTTGATGGATCAGTACGATGCCCGCCGGCTCGTGCTGCACGAAGGTCGGCTGCATGTCTATGATTGAGACCGGCATGGGGGCGGACGAGCCTGATCCGGGCGCGGAGATCGCCGCGGAATTGCCGCTGCCGCGCTTTGAGGCGCCGATCGTGCCGAAGGCCACCATCGCCGGGCGCGCCCTGGTCGCGGTCATCGCCATCATGACCTTTCTGGCCTCGATCACGATCGGCGCCGTCATGCTGTTGCGGGTGGCGGCAGGCGATTGGCAGGCCGAGCTCGCGCGCGAGGTCACGATCCAGATTCGCCCCGTGGCGGGCCGCGACATCGAGGCCGACATGGCCAAGGCCGCCGCCATCGCCGGCGCGGTTCGCGGCATCACCCGGGTTCGGCCGTATTCCAAGCAGGAATCCACGCAATTGCTGCAGCCATGGCTGGGCGGATTGGCGCTGGACGAGCTGCCGGTCCCGCGCCTCATCGCGGTCGCGATCGCCGCGGGCGAATCACCCGACCTCGAAAAGCTTCGCGGTTCGCTGGCCGAACAGGTCCCGCCCGCGAGCCTCGACGACCATCGCGAATTCGTCGACCATATGCGGGTGATGACCCGCACGATCGTGGCGGGCGCCACCGGCGTGCTCGCGCTGGTGATGATCGCGACGGTATTGTCAGTGAGCTTCGCAACCCGCGGCGTGATGGCGACCAACCGTCAGGTCATCGAGGTGCTGCATTTTATCGGCGCCAGGAACAGCTTCATCGCCGGACACTTCCAACGCCATTTCCTGCTGCTCGGCCTCAAGGGCGGGGCGATCGGGGGCGGGCTGGCGCTGCTGGTGTTCGCGCTGGTCGATTTCGCCAACGGCTGGCTTTTGAGCGGCGCCGCGGGCGCGCCGCTGGCCGCGCTGTTCGGCACCTATTCGATCGGGCTGGCCGGCTACGCGGCGGTGCTGGCGCAGATCGTCCTGACCGCGCTGGTGACCGCGGCGACCTCGCGCCACACGGTTAACCGCACGCTCGAAACGGTTCAATGACGGCTCACATGGCCGCCACGACGTCGAATTTTAGGCTATGATTTTCGCGGGTGGAAAAATCGATGCCGATGGTCCAATCAAAGACCGGTGGCGGCGGCGGGGCTCATCGGCTGGAGCCATCGGGGCACGGCTGCGCGGTTTGCCGGCTGCTGCGGCGCATGGGGCGCTCGCTGATCGCGATCTGCGCGCTCGCGGCGCTGCTGCTGGCGGCCGGATTCGGCTGGTTCTTGTGGAGCCTGCCCGACGACGAGATCGTGCTGCAACGCGATGCCGACGGCATCGTCGTGCTCACCGGCGGCCCCTCGCGCATCGCCGACGCGATCGAGCTGCTTGCCGCCGGCCGCGGCAAGCGCCTGCTGATCAGCGGCGCCAACCGGGCGACCACATCCGGCGAGATATCGCGCCTCAACCCGGAATTTGGACGCATCGTCAGCTGTTGCGTCGATTTCGACCGTTCGCTGAACACGCTCGGCAACGCCATCGAAACCAAGCGGTGGGCGGAGAGCCGCGGGTTCCGCTCGCTGATCGTCGTCACCTCGAACTATCATATGCCGCGCGCCATCGCCGAGATCGCCCACCAGCTTCCGGATGTCGCTCTGCTGCCATTCCCGGTGATTGCCGAAAAGCTGCATGCCGAACCCTGGTGGACGCACGGCACGATGATGAAGCTGATGCTGTCCGAGTACCTCAAATACGTGGTCGCCCGCATGCGCATCCGGTTCGATTCGCCCGCGACGGCACGCGCCGCCGAGGCCCGCAAACCACGCCCGCCCGAGCCTCGCTCGCCTGGCGCCAATCCGTAAACCACGTCGATTAGAGCAGTACCGCCCGTCGTGCTCGTGATCATCCGCTCCGTTCTGTTCAACGCGTTGTTCTATCTGAACCTGCTCGCGCTCATGTGCGTGGCGCTGCCGACCCTGGTGCTGCCGCGCCGCGCCATCCTGGAGGTGGTGCGATTCTGGGCGCGCAGCAACAATTGGCTGTTGCGGACCATTTGCGGCATCACCATCGAATTGCGCGGTCTGGAGCGGATTCCGCCGGGGCCGTTGCTGGTCGCCTCCAAGCACCAGTCGCTGTGGGAGACGTTTGCGCTGGTGCCGCTGTTCGCCGATCCGGCCTTCATCCTCAAGCGCGAGCTGATGTGGCTGCCGCTGTTCGGCTGGTACGCCTGGAAGGCCGAGATGATCCCGGTCGATCGCGGCGCGCGCTCGCAGGCGCTCGCCGCCATCAGCGCTCGCGCCCAGATCGAGCTCGCGCGCAACCGCCAGATCGTCATATTTCCGGAAGGCACCCGCCGGGCGCCGGGCGCCGCGCCGAGCTACAAATACGGGGTCGTGCACCTGTACGTCGAGAGCGGGGTTCCGTGCCTGCCGATCGCGCTCAATTCCGGCCTGTTCTGGCCGCGACGCTCGATCCGCCGCTACCCCGGCACGATCGTTGCCGAGTTTCTCGATCCGATCGCGCCGGGGCTCGACCGGCAGGTCTTTTTCGAGCGCCTGCAGCAGGTGATCGAGACCGCCACCGCGCGCCTGATCGAGGAAGGCGAGCGCCAATTGGGCGCAAAATCTGTCGCTCCGCCCACCACACAGCCGCCCACGGTCGATCAAGGCTGAGCGGCGCGATCCCTTCAGGATGCCCCGCCTTCGTGCGTTCCCTTGAGTCGCTCCGCCAGCAGATGCAGCTCGGTCTCACGCAAGCCCAGCGCTTCCATCGCGGCGACGGTCGCAATCACATAGTCGCGGTTGGGCCCCGATTGTCCGTGGCCCTGGCGGATGTGATGCAGTTGCTCGGCCAGCGGGAGGCGGCCGGCATATTGGACATGGCTGCGGTCGACCACGTAGCACAGCGCCGGGACCTGGCGGGCGGGCTCGCCCCTGAGCGAGATCCGACGCACCGATTCGCGATAGACGCCGGTGACCTGCTCGCGCTTGCGCAAATAGGCGATCGTCTTGGCCCGGTCGGCGGATGCCACCCGGAACGCGATCCCCTGGCAGGCACCGCCGCGGTCGAGACCGAGCACCAGGCCGGGTCGCTCGGGGGTGCCGCGGTGAACGAATGAATAGACGCAAAGCGCCCGGTGCGCGCCCGTCAGGCGAGCCTCGACGCGCTCGCGGAAATCGAAGCCGGGCCGCCACATCAGCGAGCCATAGCCGAATACCCACAGGTCTTCGGCGGCATGTTTGGGGTCGGGGTCCATGGCGGAGCAAGGAGATCCAGTCCGGCCGCTGCCGGCGCATCCTGGTGAAACCAGCGCATGCGCCGCGCGCAACGGCCCCGCCGGCAAATTAAAGCATGAGTCGGACGAAGTGAAACCGGTTCGCCGCCGCGCGCCCGCAGCCCGTTGGACCGAGGGCTGCGGGCGACTTGGAAACGCCGCAATCCGCCGCTTGTGAAGGCCCGGGCTCCAGGGAGCGTTGCCGATGCGTTACACCGCGAGTGCCGCGCGCCGGCGACGCTGGCCGATCTTCCTGCCGTTTTTCCTGGTGGTTGTTCTCGCCGCGCTGTGGACGGGCGGCTGGTTCTATATCGCGGCGCGGGTGCCGGAAGCGATCGCCGACTGGCGTGCGCGCGAGGCAAGGGCAGGCCGCGTCTATGACTGCGGCACCCAGTCGATCGGGGGCTTTCCGTTCCGCATCGAGGTGCGCTGCTCCGCTCCGGGCGCGCAGCTTTCCGACATGGCGCCGCCGCTTGCGCTGAAGGCCGCGGACGCTCTCGTCACGTGGCAGGTCTATCAACCGGCCTTGTTGATCGGCGAGTTTGCCGGGCCGCTCGCGGTCGGGGAGGCCGGCAAGCCGGCGAGCTTCCTCGCCCATTGGTGGCTCGCCCAGGCGAGCCTGCGGGTGTCGCTGGCGGGCGTGGAGCGCGTCTCGATCGTGTGCGAGGGCCCGCGCATCGATCGCACCGATGGCGGCCTCAATCCCGATGCATTCAGGGCCGACCGCGTCGAGCTGCACGGCCGCCGGGTGGCGGACTCGCCGGCCGACAATCCCGCCGTCGATCTCGTCCTGCGGCTGGTCGCCGCGTCCGCGCCGGCGCTCCATCCGATCCTGGCGGAGCCGCTCGATGCCGAGGTCACCGGCGTGCTGAACGGGGTCGCCGATACCGCACCCGAGCCCTGGCCGGTCCTGTTCAGGCAATGGCAGGCGCATGGCGGCAGCCTGGACATCAGCAAGGCGCGCGTGCAGCAGGGCGACGTCATCGCGGTGGGCGAAGGCTCGCTCAGCTTGACGCCGCGCGGCGGCCTCAACGGCCAGATGCAGGTAACCGTGGTGGAGCTCGCCAAGGTGCTCCAGGCGCTCGGCATCAATCAGATCGTCTCCCAGGGCGACCTCGGCTCTGCCCTCGACGCGCTCGACCGGATGCTGCCCGGGCTCGGCGGCCTCGCGCGCCAGAACGCCGGCGCCGGCATCGTGGCGGGGCTCGGCGCCGTCGGCCAGAGCACCACGCTCGAGGGCAAGCCTGCCGTCACGGTGCCGCTGCGCTTCGACGACGGCGAAGTGCTGCTGGGGCCGTTCCGGGTTGGCCACGTGCCGCCGCTGTTCTGATCGTCACTCCTCGTCCGCCGCATACGGCCGCGGCAGCGGCGCGTGCGGCAGCCCGGGATGCGGGCGGCCGAAATCCGGCGCCGGCGAATCCTGGCCGACCGCCACGATGCCTTTGCGGATGGCGCGGGTGCGGGTGAAATGCGCGAACAGGGCCTCGCCGTCGCCGCGGCGGATCGCCCGGGTGAGCCCCGCGATGTCCTCGTTGAAGCGGCCGAGCATTTCCAGCACCGCGTCCTTGTTGGCGAGAAAGACATCGCGCCACATGGTCGGATCGGACGCCGCGATGCGGGTGAAGTCGCGAAAGCCGCCGGCCGAGAACTGCAGCACTTCCGAGCGCGTCACCTGCGCGAACTCGTCCGCGGTGCCGACGATCGTATAGGCGATGAGATGCGGCAGGTGGCTCGTCACCGCGAGCACCAGGTCGTGATGGTCGGCGGTCATCATCTCGACATTGGCGCCGAGCGCGCCCCAGAAGGCGGCCAGCCGTTCGACCGCGGTCCTGTCCGCGTTCTCGGGCGGCGTCAGGATGCACCAGCGGTTCACGAACAGCTCGGCGAAGCCGGCATCCGGCCCGGAATATTCGGTGCCGGCGACCGGATGCGCGGGCACGAAATGCACGCCCGCCGGAATATGCGGCGCCATATCGCGCAGCACCGTCGCCTTGACCGAGCCGACATCGGACACGATCGCGCCCGCCTTGAGATGGCGGCCGATCTCCTTGGCGACCGCGCCGCTTTGACCGACCGGGATCGAGACGATGACCAGATCGGCGCCGTCGGCGGCGGCGGCGTTGCTTTCCACCACCTGGTCTGCGAGGCCGAGCTCGGCCACGCGCGCGCGCGTTGCGGCCGAGCGGGCCGTGGCCACGATCGAACGCACCACGCCCTGGGCGCGCGCCGCGCGCGCAATCGAGGAGCCGATGAGCCCGACGCCGATGAGCGCGAGGCGGTTGAAAAGCGGCTGGGTGCTGGTCACGCCGTGCTTCCGATGAACTCGGCCAGCGCCGCGACGACCAGGCGGTTGGCCTCCTCGCTGCCGACCGTCATTCGCAGCGCATTGGGCAGCTGATAGGCGGTGACCCGGCGCAGGATGAGACCGCGGCGGCTGAGAAAGGCGTCGGCGTCCGCGGCCGTGCGGCCTTTGGTTTCCGGGAAATGAATGAGCACGAAATTCGCGACGCTGGGGGTCACGGCAAGTCCGAGCTTGCGGATTTCCGCGCTGAGCCAGGCCAGCCACTTTTCATTATGGGCGCGCGCGGTCTCGATATGGGCGCTGTCCTCGATGGCGGCGATGCCGGCCGCCATCGCGGCCGAATTGACGTTGAACGGTCCGCGGATGCGGTTGATGGCATCGACCACATGCGCCGGCCCGTACATCCAGCCGAGCCGCAGCGCCGCCAGGCCGTGAATCTTGGAGAACGTCCGGCACATGACCACGTTGTCGGAGGTTGCGACCAGCTCGATTCCCGATTCGTAGTCGTTGCGGCGGACATATTCCGCATAGGCCGCGTCGAGCACCAGCAGCACGTGGCCCGGCAGCCCGCGATGGAGCCGCTTGATCTCGTCCAACGCGATATAGGTCCCGGTCGGATTGTTCGGGTTGGCCAGAAAGACGATCCTGGTGCGCTCGCTCAGCGCCGCCAGGATGGCATCGACGTCGGCGGTGTAGTTCTTTTCCGCCGCCGCGACCGGCTTGGCTCCGGAGCCGAGCGTGGCGATCGGATAGATCAGAAATCCGTGCGTCGTGTAGATCGCCTCGTCGCCGTCGCGCAGATAAGCGTCGGCGAGCAGGTTCAACAAATCGTCCGAGCCGGCCCCGCACACGATGCGATTGGGATCGAGCCCGAAGGCGCGTCCGATGGCTTCGCGCAACGCGGTGGCGGCGCCGTCGGGATAATCCTGTAGCCGGTCGGCCACCGCCCGATAGGCCGCGATGGCCTTGGGGCTGGGGCCGAGCGGCGTCTCGTTGGACGACAGCTTGAACACCCGGTTCGCGCCGGGCGCGCTGCTCTTGCCCGGCACATAGGGCTCGATGGCCAGCACGCCGGGACGGGGTTGCGGACGCTGCATCGACATGAATCTGTTCCGATAACGATGTCATCGCCGGGCATAGCCCGCGAAGACGGGCGTAAACACCCTTATGTCCCGGCGATCTCGACAGGGACCCACAGTCTCATCCTCATCGAGATGGCCGGAACAAGCATGCCCTCGGACTCGATCCGAGGGTCCGGTCATGACAAAGGGAGAAGTCAACCTAAACGAAAAACTCTCTAACGCCCAGTCTTGGGAGCTTTTGGACCCGGCGCCGAAAGCCGGTAGCTGGCGGCGTGGCTGCCGACGCGCGCCGAGGCCCGCACCGAGGCGCCGGCCGCGATCAGCGCTTCGGTGATCGCCGCGATGCTGCCGCCCTGCGGCACCGAGATCAGCAGCGCCGCCCCGTCGAAGGCCCGGTCGGGCGCCGCCACCACCTCGGCGAGCGGGCCCAGCGCCTTGGCGGCCGTGGCGCTCCAGCCCGCCACCCGCATGCTCCAGACCTCGACCTCGGTCACCATGGCGTCGTCGGCGATCCGTGACAGCACGAATACCGGCAGCGCGGCCGGGTGATCGGCGCGCTCCACGAAGGGCAGGCGGGCGATGATCTTGGGCGCGCTGTCGAGTTCGAGCGCGTTCCACCAGGCGCCGGCGCCCGGCACCCCCAGGGCCGGCACCAGGCCGAGATCGCCGCCGGAATCCGCGACCGCGGCCACCACCGCGGAGGCCCCCATATGGGCCACGAACGGCACGGTAAATCCGAAGTGAAAGCGGGTGGAATCGCGCATTTCCGCCGCCCCGGCCGAAAGGTCGGCATGGACCGAGAACGGCGCCTGCACATAGGTGAAGGTCGAGATGATGACGCGCCAGATGCTCTCCACGGTATCGAGCGGCAGGATGCCCTTATGGCGATCGACCAGCCGCCGCATCATGTCGGCCTCGCGTGCGGGACGAAACGCGGAACCCTGCTCTTGCGTCTTCTTGACCTTGATCAGACGATCGATGATCTCGCTGCGCTCGATCAGGAGACCATGCATCGTCTCGTCGAGGCGGTCGATCTCGCGCCGCAAATCCGCCAGTGACGGCGTGTCGGAACGGGGAGATTTCGTCATGGCGGCCTGGTCAAGCGAGCGGATCGGTCGCCGCATTGATAGGAGCCCGAGGCCGCGAAAGCAAAGAAAACATTGACAGCGGCGAGCGGCGGCCTATCTAAACCCGTTCCAGCTGCTACCATTTGCCGGTTGCGCCATCGGCAGCAATTCCGCCGCGCCGGCGCGGAGTGAGAGATGGCCGAGATGGCCGAAGTGAGTGCTGCGCTGGGCACGGCTGGGCGCGATACCGCCGCCGGCGATACATCGCATCGGGCGCGCGAGGCCGACGAGCCGCGTTCACCGGTCGTGAAGTTCGACGCCGACAAGCCGCTGCGGCTCGATGCCGGCGTCGAGCTTGCCCCGTTCCAAATCGCCTACCAAACCTACGGCACGCTCAACCCCGAGCGCAGCAACGCCATTCTGGTGTGCCACGCGCTCACCGGCGACCAGCATGTCGCCAACATTCATCCGGTCACCGGCAAGCCCGGCTGGTGGGAGACCATGGTGGGACCCGGCCGGCCGATCGACACGGAGCGGTATTTCGTGATCTGCCCGAACGTGCTGGGCGCCTGCATGGGCACCACCGGCCCGGCCTCGACCAATCCGAAAACCGGCCAGCCCTGGGGCCTCGATTTTCCGGTGATCACGGTGCGCGACATGGTCCGGGCGCAGGCCATGCTGCTCGATCACCTCGGCATCGACTCGCTGTTCTCGATCGCGGGCGGCTCGATGGGCGGAATGCAGGTCCTGCAATGGGCCTCGAGCTATCCGCATCG
Source organism: Xanthobacteraceae bacterium (assembly GCA_036502925.1). GTDB lineage: Bacteria > Pseudomonadota > Alphaproteobacteria > Rhizobiales > Xanthobacteraceae > VAZQ01. The sequence goes on along the minus strand of DASXXS010000212.1, from coordinate 8,367 downwards.
TGTCTATTCGGCGCTGCCGCTCGCCACCGCGACCCGCCATTCCGCGCAGAACATCGCGTTTCACGAGGTCGGTCGCCAGGCCGTGATGGCGGATCCCGAATGGCGCGGCGGACGCTATTTCGCCGCCGGCACCAATCCGCGGCGCGGCCTGGCGGTGGCCCGCATGGGGGCGCACATCACCTATCTCTCGGACGCGGCGCTGCACCGCAAATTCGGCCGCCGCTTCCAGGACCGCGACAACCCGACCTTCACGTTCGACGCCGATTTCCAGGTCGAGAGCTATCTGCGTCACCAAGGCATCAGCTTCGTGGAGCGGTTCGATGCCAATTCGTATCTGTATCTCACCCGCGCGATGGACTATTTCGACCTGGCGGCGGATTTCGACGGCGTGCTGGCGAGTGCGTTCAAGGACACGCCGACGCGGTTCTGCGTGATCTCATTTACCTCGGACTGGCTGTTCCCGACCTCGGATTCGCGCGCCATCGTGCACGCGCTCAATGCCGGCGGCGCGCGCGTTTCGTTCGCCGAGATCGTCACCGACAAGGGCCATGACGCGTTCCTGCTGCAGGAGCCGGAGCTGTTTGCCATCGTGAGCGGCTTTCTCGATGGTGCCGCCAAGGCGCGCGGCCTGCCGGCAGTGCGGCGATGAAGGTGCGGCGATGATGATGCTCTCGCGCCTCAAGCATGACCTCACCATGGCGGAGGCGGCGCGCATGCCGGGCGGCGCGCGTGTCGACCTGATGGTGGTGGCCGACATGGTCGAGCACGGCGCCAAGGTGCTCGATGTCGGCTGCGGCGACGGCGAGTTGCTGCGGCTCCTGGCCGAGACGCGCAATGTCGACGGACGCGGCATCGAGCTGTCGCGCGAGGGCGTCAACGAGTGCGTCGCCAAGGGTCTTGCCGTCATCCAGGGCGACGCCGACACCGACCTCGCGGATTACCCCGACGACGCCTTCGATTACGTGATCCTGTCGCAGACCCTGCAGGCGACGCGGGCGCCCCGCGTCGTGCTCGAGCACATGCTGCGCATCGGGCGCCGCGCCATCGTGTCCTTCCCCAATTTCGGCCATTGGCGCATCCGCGTGCAGGTCATGTTCCGCGGCCGCATGCCGCGCACCGACAATCTGCCCTATGCCTGGTACGAATCGCCCAACATCCACTTCTGCACCATCAAGGATTTCCGCGAGCTGTGCGTGGCGGCCGGTGCCAAGATGGAAAAGGCGGTGGCGCTCAATCCATGGGGCTCGCCGCTGCGCCTCAACGCGCCCTGGTGGTTCTGGAACATGCTGGGCGAGCAGGCGGTGTTCCGGCTGAGCAGAGGACAGAGGACGGACGACGGAGGACGGACGTAAGCTGGCCTATCTGTCCTCCGTCGTCTGTTCTCTGTCGTCCGTAACCCGGTCGCCGCCCGCGACCTCGCCCGGCCTCACCACCTCGGCATAGATGCCGCAATCGGCGTGGCCGTAGGCCCGCTGCAGCGCGTCCGGGATCGCCAGATCGCGAATGCCGGTTTCCGGATCGACATTGGTGGCCGCGCAACGCACGATGCGCTTGACCACCCGCAGGCGGGCGTCCGCTCCGAGCGCGATCTCCCGGCCGACCAGGTCGAGCTCGTGCCAGGCCGGCCAGCCGGTCACATAGACGTTGCCGCGAAATCGCAGCGGATCGATGGCCGCGCCGATCACGTCCTCCAGCGCGGCCACGGACGCGAGATTGATGATCGACACCACCTTGCGGGCGACGTCGGAAAAGCTGAAGCCCGGCGCCTGCAGGAGCCGCGGCGGTCCGCGCAGCTCGTCGCGGCAGAAGTCCGCGAAAAAGCGCTCGATGGCGGCGCGACCCGGCGCGGTGCCGAGATCGCCGCGCGCCGCCTCGTGCCCCTCCACCGCGATGACCAGGGTTCGGCTCGGCGCGTCGAAGCGGGTCCTGAGCGCGGCCAAACGCTCGTTTCGCATCAGCATCAGATAGTGCGTCTTGGGTTGATAGCGCGGCTCCGCTGGGTCGAAACGCGACGGCCCGTTCTCGATGGCATAGCGCCGGTCGCCCGACAGGGTCGCGCCCACCTCGAGCGAGACATGCCGCATGGGCTCGGGGGTCAGCCCCTTCACCGGATAGCGGTAGATGGCTTGGATTTTCGCCGTCGTCATCCTGGCTTCCCGTTCCCGCGAACGGCCGCTCCGTCGATCAGCTTCGACGCCGTTGTTAGTCGCCTGATCGCAGGCGCGCAATCGGCGCCAGGGTTGCGGCCCGCGGGACGCGGGATTTCCGAGCGACCCTCTTCCGCCCGCGCGGCTGCGCCACCACATGAGACACTGCGGATGCCGTAAGGGTCTGCCGCCGAACGAACTTACCCCAATGACGATGACCTTTCCGCGCCTTCGGGGCGGGGAGGCAGGCCGAGGGAATTTATCCATGGACTTCGAAAAGTTCACCGACCGCGCCCGCGGCTTTGTCCAGTCCGCGCAGTCGTTGGCGCTGCGCGAAGGCCATCAACAATTCGCTCCCGAGCATCTGCTCAAGGTGCTGCTCGACGATCCGGAAGGGCTGGCGGCCGGGCTGATCGACCGCTCGGGCGGCCGCTCGCGCGAAGCGCTCGCCGCGGTCGAGAAGGCGCTGGCTGCGCTCCCCAAGGTGACGGGCGGCGGCGCCGGCCAGGTCTATCTCGCGCCCGCGCTGGCGCGCGTCTTCGACCAGGCCGAGAAAGTGGCCCAGAAGGCCGGCGACAGCTACGTCACGGTCGAACGGCTGCTGCTGGCGCTGGCGCTCGACAAGGACAACGAGGCGGGAAAAATCCTCGCGCGCGTCGGCGTCACACCGCAGAACCTCAATGCCGCGATCGAGGCTCTGCGCAAGGGCCGCACCGCCGACACGTCCTCGGCCGAGAACGCCTATGACGCGCTCAAGAAATACACCCGCGACCTCACCCAGGCCGCCCGCGACGGCAAGATCGACCCGGTGATCGGGCGCGACGAGGAGATCCGCCGCACCATCCAGGTGCTCTCCCGGCGCACCAAGAACAATCCGGTGCTGATCGGCGAGCCCGGCGTCGGCAAGACCGCGATCGTCGAAGGGCTGGCGCAACGCATCGTCAATGGCGACGTGCCGGAAAGCTTGACCGACAAGAAGCTCTTGGCGCTCGATCTGGGGGCCTTGATCGCGGGCGCCAAATACCGCGGCGAGTTCGAAGAGCGTCTCAAGGCCGTGCTGCAGGAGGTGATCGGGGCGGAAGGCGGCATCATCCTGTTCATCGACGAGATGCATACGCTGGTCGGCGCCGGCAAGGCGGACGGGGCGATGGATGCCTCGAACCTGCTCAAGCCGGCGCTCGCGCGCGGCGAGCTGCACTGCATCGGCGCCACCACGCTCGACGAATACAAGAAGCACGTGGAGAAGGATGCGGCACTCGCCCGCCGCTTCCAGCCGGTGTTCGTCGACGAGCCCACGGTCGAGGATACGATCTCGATCCTGCGCGGCCTCAAGGACCGATACGAGCAGCATCACGGCGTGCGCATCACCGATAGCGCGATCGTGGCGGCGGCGACGCTCTCGCACCGCTATATCACCGACCGCTTCCTTCCCGACAAGGCGATCGACCTGGTCGATGAGGCGGCGGCACGCCTCAAGATGCAGGTCGATTCCAAGCCCGAGGAGCTGGACTCCATCGATCGCGAGGTCATACGTCTCAAGATCGAGCAGGAGGCCTTGAAAAAGGAGCACGATCCGGGCTCGCGCGCGCGCCTGAAGGGGCTCGAAACCGAGCTCGCCGCGCTGGAGAAGAAATCCGCCGACCTGACCGCGCGCTGGAAGTCCGAGAAGGAGAAGCTCTCGGAGGCCCAGAAGGTCAAGACCGAGCTGGACCAACTGCGCGTCGAGCTCGCCAACGCGCAGCGCCGGGGCGAATACCAGCGCGCCGGCGAATTGGCCTATGGCCGCATCCCCGAGCTCGAAAAGAAGCTCAAGAGCATCGAAGCCGGCGAAGGCAAGGGCGCCGTGCTCGAAGAGGCGGTCACCGCCGATCACGTCGCGCAGGTGGTCTCGCGCTGGACCGGCATTCCGGTCGACCGGATGCTGGAAGGCGAAAAGGAAAAGCTCCTGCAGATGGAGCACGCTCTGGCCAGGCGGGTCATCGGCCAGGCCGAAGCCGTCAAGGCGGTGGCGACCGCGGTGCGGCGGGCCCGGGCCGGGCTGCAGGACCCGCACCGGCCGATCGGCTCGTTCATGTTCCTGGGTCCGACCGGGGTCGGCAAGACCGAGCTCACCAAGGCGCTGGCCGAATTCCTGTTCGATGACGAGCAGGCGCTGCTGCGCCTCGACATGTCGGAATACATGGAGAAGCATTCGGTCGCCCGCCTGATCGGCGCCCCTCCGGGCTATGTCGGCTACGAGGAAGGCGGCGCCCTGACCGAGGCGGTGCGGCGGCGGCCGTACCAGGTGGTGCTGTTCGACGAGATCGAGAAGGCGCATCCGGACGTCTTCAACGTGCTGCTGCAGGTGCTCGACGACGGACGCCTCACCGACGGGCAGGGCCACACCGTCGATTTCCGCAACACGCTGATCGTGATGACCTCGAATCTCGGCGCCGAGTTCCTGGTCAATCAGCCCGAGGGAGAAGACACCGATGCGGTGCGGGACCAGGTAATGGCGGTGGTCCGCGCAAGCTTCCGGCCGGAGTTTCTCAACCGGGTCGACGAGATCATCCTGTTCCACCGGCTCAAGCGCGACGAGATGGGCAAGATCGTCGACATTCAGATGCAGCGCCTGGACAAGCTGCTGGCGGAGCGCAAGATCGCGATCGTGCTGGAGCCTTCGGCGCGCGACTGGCTGGCCGAAAAGGGCTGGGATCCGGCCTATGGGGCGCGGCCGCTCAAGCGCGTGATCCAGAAATCCGTGCAGGATCCGCTCGCCGAGATGATTCTGTCGGGGCGCGTGAAGGACGGCGATAAAGTGGTCATCTCGGCCGGCAAGCAGGGGCTCGCTTTCAACGGCAAGCTCGCCGCGGCGGCATGACGCCTGTCCCGGGCTTGACCCGGGACAAGTGGCTCTACTTGTCGGATGAAGCCGTCTGCGCGCCGCGGGGCGCCTGCGCGACGCGCGCGGACGGCGCGGCGCGGGCCAAGACCTGCTCGAGCTTGTCGCGCTGCTCGTCGAAGCTCGCCAAGAGCGGGCCTTCCAGGATCCGGCCGCGCGGCAGCTTGACCTTCATCGGATCGATGAAGCGGCCGTTGATCAGAATTTCGTAGTGCACATGCGGACCGGTGGAGAGGCCGCTCGATCCCACATAGCCGATCACCTGGCCTTGGCGGACGTGGCTGCCTTCCTGCAAATTGCGGGCAAAGGCCGACATGTGGCCGTAGGCGGTCTCATAGCCGTTGGAATGTCGAATCCTGATGTACTTGCCGTAGCCGCCTTCCGGGCCGATCGACTCGATCTCGCCGTTGCCGGACGCGAAGATCGGTGCCCCATAGGGCGCGCCCCAGTCGACCCCGGTATGCAGCCTGAAGATGTTGACTACGGGATCTCTGCGGTCGCCGAACGGAGAGGTGATGATCCCTTCGGAAACCGGCTTGCGCACCAGGAACTTCTTGGCGCTCTTGCCGGTCTCGTCGTAGTAGTCAACCACATTGTCGTCGGGCGATTGATAGCGGTAGAACTTCTTGTTTTCGCCGCCGGTGGTGAGCGAGGCATAGAGGACTTCCGGCTTCTCGTTGCTGTTCTCGTCCTCGCCGGCGAACAGGAGCTCCATCGAATCCCCGGGCTGAACCTTGCGCTGGAAGTCCACGTCGTAGGAATAGATGCGAATGAGATCCGCGATCACCTGGCGCGGCACCTGGCTGCGCAAGGCCGTCTCGTAGATGCTCTGGTAGAGCCGCACGCCGGTGCCGTCGTCGGCGTCGCTCTCGCTGGTCTTCGCCATCTCGGTGTCGGCCGCCTGCACGTCGATCGAAACGTATTTACCCAAATCCGACAGCGCCACGATGACATCGACGCCGCTGTCGCTGGCGACCACCACCCGCAGCGGCCGCCGCTTGGGGTCGCTCGGGTCCAGCAGCACGCGCAGCCTCTGGCCCTCCTTCACGCCGCCGTCGCGGCCGCGCGCGCCCAGAGCCGCGGCAATATCCTTGACGTCTTCGGGCCGGGCGCCGAGATCACGCAGCACCGAGATGACGGAGTCGCCCTTTTTCAGCGTAATGGTCCGCTCGCTCCACGGATTGCCGCCCGTGGCTTGCGCGGTCGTCTTAGGCAACAGAGTGATGTTTTCCGGCGCGATGCGGGTCTCGAAGCCCGAATAGGGATAGGGGTTGGGGGACGCTTCCGCCGCATAGGCCATCTTGACGCTCACCCCCGCGTCGGCCGGCAGCGATCCCGTGCTGGCCACCCGCAGCGCAGCGTCGCGCACCCCCATCACCACCTCGTCCATCGCCAGCACCGTCGCCAGCTTGGCTTTCGGCAAGACCGGCGCCAGGTCGCGGGTGACGAAGGACACTTCCGCATCCGGCTCGGCGCCGGGGTCATCGGCCGCCGCGGCGCCGCCGGGTGATTCGGCTTCCGCCAGCATCTTCTGCGGGTTGAAGGGCGGGATATTGGCCGACAATTCCGTCACCGACATTGCGAGGTTGCCGGCGACCCGCACGAATGGACGCACCCGCACGAGCTCGCGGTTGCCCACATGCGTGGTGGTGCTCACCCGGATGACCTGCCGATGGGTGTTGGTTTCGCCGGCGGGCGGCAGCCGATTGCCCTTGCGCAGCGAAGCGATGTGATCGGCCAGGTTGCCGACGGCGCCGCGCAGTGCGACCTCGACCCGTTCCGGGACCGTCGCGAAATTGGTCTGCCCGTCGAGCGCCGCGAAAACGGCGCCGCCCATCAGGGCAGCGCCGCAAAGGCCGGTCAGGATCGTTCCGCTGAACCACTGCACCGAAACCCGGCGGCGGTCGATCGCGCCGTGCGTCTCGCCGTCCACGGAAAGCGGCGCTTCGTTGCCGAGCTCCAAGCGCTCGGCGTCGAAATTCCGGTATATGCTGCGCCGGTTGCCGTGTTCCAAGACTGACGTCCCCTCCGCCCCGCGAATGCGAGCCCCCTGCCGCAACAATACGCAAGGCGCCAACGCGGCCGGACAGCGGGTCGTGGCCCCCGTATGGTCCGTTTCGAGGACCAGGCCCGCCCGCGATTGCAATCGCCTCAGCCGTCACTGATGCCGACGGGCACTTGCGCCGGCGGTCCCTTGCCGAGCGTCTGAGCCGATTGTTCCAGCCGATTTTCGGGTGACGCCGGACGGGTCACGGATGGCGTGACCCTGGCGCAGATACCCCCCGAACCGACACCTCCCACCAGAACCCCAAAGAACGGCCGAGGAATGTGGCCGCAGTGCGGCGTGTGCCGGACCCCCCACATGATTTCCCGCCGACCGGCATTTCCCCCGGCGAAACCAGCGACCGCACCCTACATGAATTGCATCCCGACGGAGCTTGGTCTGGGTCGCGAGCGGTCCGTGCCGCGGGCCATTTTGGGCCGTCCGCCTCGGCATTAAGTGGTTGACAGCCTAGCGGGGGCAAGCCTATATAAAGCGATACGGCGCGCCGTCCGCCTTTCGGCGCGATGTCGCGCCTGCGAAGCACCTCACTGATATTCGGTGACCAAAGCTTCCGATCCTGATCGGAAGCGTGAAGCTTCGACGGCTCTCCGGCTTGCCGGTTGAGTGGGACCGTCCCGGTTCCGGGCTGTTTGACAAGTGAATCGGAAGAAAGAGAAACGTGGACGGCGGAGTCCCTGCGGGCCGCTTTGCTGCGAAGGTCTTGCCTTCAACGGCAGGCCTTCAACGGAAGGTGGCCGGAAGAGACTTCGGCGGTCTTACGTTTCAGGTCGACACTGTTTTTGTGCAGGCGGCGTGCGGTGCATGTGCGCGCATGAAAAAAGTGACGGACCTCGTCAATGTAGCGGCGCGCGAGCGCTGCTACGTGCGAAACGTTGTGATCAGCCGGGTAAAGTTCTCATCCAAACTTGAGAGTTTGATCCTGGCTCAGAGCGAACGCTGGCGGCAGGCTTAACACATGCAAGTCGAGCGCCGTAGCAATACGGAGCGGCAGACGGGAGAGTAACACGTGGGAACGTACCCTTCGGTTCGGAACAACCCAGGGAAACTTGGGCTAATACCGGATACGTCCGTAAGGAGAAAGATTCATCGCCGAAGGATCGGCCCGCGTCTGATTAGCTAGTTGGTGGGGTAACGGCCCACCAAGGCGACGATCAGTAGCTGGTCTGAGAGGATGATCAGCCTCACTGGGACTGAGACACGGCCCAGACTCCTACGGGAGGCAGCAGTGGGGAATATTGGACAATGGGCGCAAGCCTGATCCAGCCATGCCGCGT
>DASXXS010000211.1:0-50041 GCA_036502925.1 Xanthobacteraceae bacterium | reverse complement strand
GTTCATGAGCTTGTTGTCCCGTTCGCGTTGCAGCGCCATATTTGAGCGGACGAGGTGTGCCTCGCTCTCCCTGCGTTCGGAAAACAGGGCCGCAAGAACGAGCGCGCAGAGCGACACGGTCAGGATACCGGCCTGAGCGGTCAGAATGCGTTCTGCAATCGGAAAGCTCGTGCCGTCAAAAATGCCAACGCGGAACGTGATCGTCAAAACGATAGTGAAGGCAACGATGAATGCGGCCGCGGCGGCGAAGACCGGATTGCAGCGGGCCGCAAGCCAGAGCAGCAGCGGGAACAGCAGAGCGACGGGCACCACGACCGCCCAAGGCTCACGCGGCAGGAAAATGACGAGCCCGCTTACCACGGCCAACGCGACCAGCGCCACGCCACCTTCGATGAACTCGTCGCGCCGCGGCGGATCGCGCGCCGCTGCGCCGAGCCCAGTCAATAACGGTGCCACCGTGATGATCCAGAGCGCGTCGGACGCGAACCAATGCTGCCAGGTGGTGAGGATCGGTGCCGTCGAACTCTTGAACAATACGAAGCCCGCGGTCCCGCCCACGCCCGAGACGGCGGTCCCCACGATCGCCGCAGCAACTAGTCCCAGCACGTTGGGCAGCCGGTCCAGGCGAAAGCTCGATCCGAAGTAATGCTCGATGAGCCATGCCACAAGCACGGCTTCGCCGGCGTTGCATAGCGCGAAGACGATGAACCGCAAGATACCTCGGTCGCCGGCCAAGAGATGAGCCACGATGGTCGCGCCCATTACCCCAACCGCCACCGGCCATCGCGCTCTTGGACCAAGCGCGATCAGGGTACCGGCGGCAACCCCCGCGCCGGGCCAAAACACGGCCACTCCGTCCGGGTTGGTCAACAGCAGAAGACTAACCCGAGCCGCTAGGAAATAGGCAATGCTCACCGCGACGGCGAGCCCGCTCGAACTCACCCAATCCCGCGGTTCCCCGAAAGCGGAATGGCGATGTACAAACAGCTTGCGGAAGTCCAACAACAAAGGGCGCCCTCTAATCTGGGATTATTCACATTAAGTAGGATGGGCGACACTTAGCCCGGCATAATGGCATGTTTAACGTGATGTTTCGACGCGGGCCAAGGATCGCGCGCCGGACCTTGGAACGCCAGTCGGATGGCGACACTTAACCCCGGCGTGATGGCATGGTTAGTGTGATGTTTCGACGCGTGCCAAGGATCGCGCTGGACCTTGGAGCGCCAGATTGGGTCCGTGCGGGCCAAGGCAACCAGCCTTCGCTGCTCGGAGACACAGTCACTATGAACATGGCGGTAAAGCTGCCGGCGGGCCTACCTCGCTATCCAGTTGGGGAATCTACGTAGCACTGGTTAAAGGGGGCTCGCCCATCGCGATGCGCGCCAACCATAACGGCGTTGCCGATCACGTCGGCGGGGCGCTTTTGAAACCTTGGGGGCCTGGTGGCATTAACTCATCTTGATTCCTGTCACATATCGGTCATGTAAGGGGCAGCGGCTTACTGTAGTGGCCTAGGCTCGGTCCGAGACCGCTGGACGGCCCCGGAGACGAAAGTCTCCGGGGCTACTGCCCCCAAACCACCATATCTCAAAGCATGCCCCCATTTCTCGGGCGAATACTCGGACAGGCTCCCATGCGGTACTGTCAGGTGGTCCGTCGCCGCGATATTGTCCTTAAGTACAGGGGGCAATGGTCCCAGGGGCTCGGGGTGAAACTCCCCGTGCCGTCGTGGATACCAAGGGCCTGCCGGTACAGATTGGCCTCACGCCCGGCGAGACGCATGACAATCAGCTTTGCTCTGTTCTCCTGAGCGAATTGCGTCCACAAACAATGGTGTTGGCGGATCGCGGCTATGATGCCGACTGGATCAGATCGTTTGCCAGTGACCAAGGCGCGTGGGCAAACATCCCGCCCAAGCGGAATCGCAAAGAGGCAATCTGCTTCAGCCCATATCTCTACCGGGCGCGTAATTTGGTCGCGGTTCTTCAACAAGATCAAGCAGTGTCGGCGCATCGCAACTCGATATGACAAGCTTGCAGCCAACTATCTCGCCTTCATCAAGCTGGCATCAATCCGGATATGGCTGCACGCTTATCAGTCCGCGCCCTAATCCAATCGTACCAGCGTACCGTTTGAATGAAGCCGGACAGACATTGTGGAATGGACTCTCCGCGGTCGCCCTGCGCCGTTCTCGCAAGCATTCAGAGCGCTGAATGATCCGGCCCGGCCACCGGCTGGGATTGCTCTGTCTCAAGCCTCAGCTCCGCCGACCTGCGGAAGGCCTGCGGAAATCAAATTCCGCACGCCGGCCCAACGGGCCCGTTGCCAGCTTGCGCCGATTTCCGTAGGACAAGGGCCAGTCGGAGCGTAGCGCAGCCCGGTTAGCGCACCAGTCTGGGGGACTGGGGGTCCCGAGTTCAAATCTCGGCGCTCCGACCACCTAAATATGCAGCGCCCGCAACCGGTTGCCTGACGTCTTTCTCGATCGGCTTAGCGGGTGTGGCCCGGTCCGTTATCTGCCGGCCGCCTCCTCCCTGGCGGCCGGCGACCTGGGGCGATGGACGGAGAAACCTGCTCGAACATCTTGACCATCGAGCGCTCGATGTCAGAAAGATCGCCGCGCGGTTCGACTGCCCCGGGGGTCGTGGCCTCCCCGAGGGGATTTTGACCCCAGTCAACATGCTCCGAACAGCTTCGTGGACTTGGCGCACACGATCCTGTTGCTCGGCACGGTCCGGACGGTCGGGATCGCGAAGCACAGCATGAACCTGGTAGGTCCGTCCCACGTTGATTGCCGTCAGCGGGATAGAACCGGCACCGCCAAGATTGGAGCAGCAAAATGGAACGTACAAAGCTTGGCATGCTCAAGGAGGCGTGGAACATCGCCCGCCCGTACTGGTTCTCCGAGGAGCGGTGGGTGGCGCGCGGCCTGCTCGCCGCCGTCGTGACGATGAACCTCATGCAGGTCTGGATCACCGTTCGGCTCAATTCCTGGCACAATGATTTCTACAACTCGCTGCAGAACTATGACGAATCGGCGTTCTTCTATCAGCTCGGCTTGTTTGCCGTGCTGGCCGGCGCCTACATCCTTCTTCTCGTCTACGGACTCTACCTGCAACAGATGTTGCAGATTCGCTGGCGCCGGTGGATGACCGATGTCTATCTGCGGGAGTGGCTCGGCGACAAGACCTACTATCGCCTGCAGCTCAAGGGGGACGGCACCGACAACCCCGACCAGCGCATTTCCGAGGACCTCAATCTCTTCCCATCGCAGACGCTGAGCCTTTCGCTCGGCTTGCTCACCAACATCGTGCAGGCGGTATCCTTCTCCTTCATCCTTTGGGAGTTGTCCGGGCCGCTTGATGTGCCGCTGGGCAATTGGGGAACCCTCTCCATCCCCGGCTATATGTTCTGGGCCGTGATCATCTACACCGGGGTCGCGACCTGGCTCGCCATTCGCCTCGGCCGGCCGCTGGTCGCCCTGAATTTTGCCCAACAACGTTTCGAAGCTGATTTCCGCTACAGCCTGGTGCGGCTGCGCGAGAACAGCGAGAGCGTCGCGTTCTACGGCGGCGAGGACCGCGAGCTCGACATCTTTTCCGGTCGGTTTGGCAAGGTGTTCGGGAATTTTTGGGCCATCATGCTGCGAACCCGGATTCTGGGTTTTGCTCAGTATGGGCAGAGCCAGGCCGCCGTCGTCTTTCCGTACCTGGTCATGGCGCCGCGCTATTTCGGCGAGCGGCTGCAGCTCGGCGCGATCCAGCAGGTCGCCGACGCCTTCATCCAGCTGCAAACATCGCTCGCCTACATCATCACCTCATACAACGATATCGCGAACTGGGCATCGGTGCTACATCGGCTGGCGAGCTTCCGCGACCGCCTCGACGAGATTCACGCCGCTATGCACGCGCCGCAGCCGATCACCATCGAGCGCGCAGGCGAGGGCGTCGCGGTCGCCGATCTCTCGCTGGCGCTGCCGGACGGACGGCCGCTGCGCCAGGGCCTGAATTTCAACGTAGCGCCCGGCCAGGCGCTGCTCATCCAAGGGCCCACCGGAACCGGCAAGAGCACGCTGCTGCGTGCCATCGCCGGCCTCTGGCCGTTCGGGCGCGGCCGCATCCGGCTCGACGCACGGCGCGCGTTCTTCCTGCCGCAAAAGTCCTACATCCCCCTCGGCAGCTTGCGTGACGCCTTGCTGTACCCCGACGCCGGCGTGGGAGTGACAACGGAAAAGCTTGTCGGCGCTCTGAAGAAAGTCGGCCTCGAGCGATTTTCGTCCGAGCTCGACACCGTCGATCTCTGGGCGCAGCGCCTGTCGGGCGGCGAGCAGCAACGGTTGGCTTTGGCGCGGGTGCTGCTGGCCGAACCGGCCGTCATCTTTCTCGATGAGGCAACGGCCTCGCTCGACGAGGCGGGACAGCAGATGCTCTACGAGCAGCTGCGCGGCCTGCCCGGGCACCCGACGATCATCAGCGTCGGGCACCGTAGCACGCTGCGCCAACTCCATGATCGGGTCTTCGACTTGCAACCGGGCGCGCCTGTGGAGGCGGCAAATCAACCCGCACCCTCTTACTAAAAGGAGCGTCCGGTCTCCGCCGCGCGGGCGCCCCGCACAGTCGGTGGCGCCGCATTAACAAGGATTAATTTGCCCGACAGGAACCGGAAGGGACGTTCCGTGATAATTGTCCGACGTTCGCGGGTCCGCCCGCTTCGACCAGGAGGGTTAGGCATGAGACGGCAGCTGGTTGCATTGGCGGCAAGCGCTGTATTCGTGAGTTTGAGCGGCGTTGCGCTGGCGCATCATTCCTTTGCGATGTTCGATGCCGACCAGCGCACGACGCTGTCGGGCACGGTCAAGGAGTTCCAATGGGTCAATCCGCACGCCTGGATCTTCGTGATGGTTCCCAATCATGACGGTGGGCTCGAGCAATGGGCGGTCGAGATGGGCGGGCCGGGCCAGATTGCCCGCCAGGGCTGGACGGCCAAGACGCTGACGCCCGGCATGGACGTCAAGCTCACTATCCACCCGCTGCGCGACGGGACCAATGGGGGCCAGTTCGTAGGGCTCACTCTTCCGGACGGAACCCAGTTCGGCAATCCGGATCGCGATGCGCGCCCGGCCCAGGGCGGCGCCGACGGCCCTGCCCCGTAAGGCCGCGCGTCCCTGATACGTCCCCGGGACAAGGAAGGACCCAAAATGCGCCTGATCGCCTTCGTCCTGGCGCTGTTCGCCCTGAGCGGTCCGGCCGCCGCCCAGCGCTGGAAGGAATACAGCTATCCCGGCGATGCGTTCACAGTCTCGTTTCCGGCGCCGCCCAGGATCGAGGCCACGACCTATCAAGCCGCCGACGGCCGCTCGGTGCCGGGCCGGGTCTATTCGGTCGCTCAGGACAACGGCGTGTTCAAGATGACCATCGCCGACCTGTCGGGGAGCGGGCTTGAGGAACCCGCCGTGATCGACCATGCGATCCAGAAGCTGTCCGAGGACGGCGAGATCAAAGTGGACATTCCCGCCCGCGTCAGGCGGGTATTCGGCCGCCAACTGAGCATTCTGGGCGCGGACGGCAGCCGTTCCTCGGTCGCGCTGTTCTATTACAGAGGGCGGCTCTATCAGATCGAGGGCAAGTCGCTCCCGAACGGCAACGCCACCGCCGACGCCATCCGTTTTCAGCAATCGCTCATGTTTACCGACGACGGATCGAACAGGGCGTCGGGCGAACGCAGCCCAGGGCCCGGTCAAGGACGCGAACGGCGCGATCGCGCCGGAGGCCGAAGCGGCGCGGCTGGCGCTCCCGGGTCCGGCGGTTCCGAGACCGCGCCCGCGCTCGATGCCGGCAAGCCGCTCTGCCCTTGAAATACCGTAATCACCGATTATATACCCGGCAGTTCGCGACAGACCTGCTTACCACGGATGTACTGGGAGTGGTGATGGCGCGAACGATGTGGGCCCGCCGGGAGAAATCCTCGGCGGGTTTTCATTTTGTGGCCTGTCAGTGCCGGGCCGGCGGCGCCTTCTCGCGATGGACCGGTTCCGGCCGCGTGAAGAACGACAGCAGGACATGATAGGGACGCATGTAGTTCATCTGGGTGAACGAGCCGTGCGCGATATCCGGCATGACGGCCAGTTCCTTGTCGGCGTTCGGCAGCCGGGTGAAGAATTCGACGATGTCGGCAAAGGCGGCAATGCCGTCATATTGGCCGCGCATGATGAGCGTCGGCGCGATGATCTTGGCGGGGTCGTTGACCGGCAGGTTCTCGCACATGTCGATATAGGTCCCGTTGGGGATCGAATCGTCGAGCGCGAGCACCGCTTGCACATACGGCTCGACCAGCGCCGGATTGACCGTATAGACGTTGTCGCGCCGGTGGATGCCTGTCCAGGAAGGCGCGGTTGATCGGGCGCCGCGTGCTCGCCTTCCATTCCGCCAGCTTCTTGCGCCGCTGCTCGAGCGTCGGGCTGTCCTTGCCGGTCCACACGAAGGCATCGAGCGCGAGCCGCTTGACCCGCTCCGGATGGCACTCGGCGAACAGCGCGGCGCGCAGCGCCCCCGACGAAATGCCGTAGATATGGAGCGGGCCGGCTTCGGTCTTATCAATAATATATCGGCTTGCCGCCGCCAGGTCGTCGGCACCCTCGGCGATGGTCGCCAGCAACTCAGGACCCTTGTAGGAGCGGCCGTAGCCGCGATGGTCGCAGCACCAGCAGTCGAAGCCCTGCCCGGCGAAGAAGTCCATCGCCGAGACATAGCCGGGCGCCTGCAGGTCGAAGCCCGGCGTCGAGGCCATGGACGAGCCGTGCACGAACAGGATCGTGCCGCGCGCGGGCTCGCCGGTGCGCGGCTTCTGCCACAGGAACAGCTTCTGGCCGCCGACCGTCGTCCAGTGCTCGCGGCCCTTGCTGATTGTCGCGTTGATGTTCATCGGTCCGGTCCCGCATTGGATCTCGAGATTTCCTCTTCATCCGATAACAGCTAAACTGCCGGCGGCAAAGTGACACTGAGTGTAACAATCGGCTCCGGCAAGGAACCGGGAGGACGTCATGCGGGCTGTGCTTGTGCCTACCTTGATCGCGATCACGCTGTTTGGCACCGCTGCGTTGGCGCAGGAATTCACGCCCGATCCGGTCGATGAGGCCGCGGCCAAGCGCGAGGGAGCGGTCACCTGGTACACCTCGACCCCGGTGGCGGCGGCGCAATACATCGCGACGCAGTTCGAGCGCCAGACCGGGATCAAGGTCGAGCTCCTGCGCACCGGCGGCGGCGAGGTCATCCGCCGCTTCCAGCAGGAGGCCGCCGCCGGCCGCTTCGCGGCCGACGTGATCACCATGTCGGACATGTCGGCCGCCAACGACATGGCACGGCGCGGCCGCTTTGCGCCGTTCAAGCCGGTGGGCTTCGACAAGGTGATCGCCGACGCCAAGGACCCGGCCGGAAATTTCATTGCCCAGCGGCTCACCATGGTCGGCATGCTGGTGCGCACCGACAAGGTTCTCCCGGCCGATCGTCCCGCCGGCTGGAGCGATCTCGCCGATCCGAAATACAAGGGGCTCCTGGTGATGGCCGATCCGGCTTTCACCGCCATCCAGCTCGTGGTGGTGGCGACGCTGTCGCAGAAGCTCGGCTGGTCGTTCTACGAGGCGTTGCGCAAGAACGACATCATGATCGTCCAGAGCCACGAACAGATTTACGACACGGTCAAGCGCGGCGAGCGCCTGGTGGCGGCGGAGTCGTCCGATCCGCGCATCTACACGGGCGGCCAGGCGCCGCCCAATCTGATCAGCATCATTCCGCGCAACGGCGCCATCGAGGTGCCCTCGCCTACCGCCATCGTGAAGGGCTCGCCGCATCCCAATGCGGCGCGGCTGTTCGCGCAGTTCAACCTGACGCCCGAGATCCAGAACAAGTTCACCGCGGAAGGGCACCATTCCCCGCGCGTCGATGTGGCGCCGCCGCCCGGCCTCCCGCGCCTCGACGAGCTCACGCTCTATCCCGCGGATTACGATTACATCGAGAAGAACACCAAGCAGATCAAGGCAAGGTTCGCGGACATATTTCAGTGAACGGCTTGTGCATCCGGCTCGGCGGTCATGTCATCTGAAGGCGTGACGAACGAAGCACGACCAGTGACTTGATGGGACCGCATTGTTCACAGAGGTAGCCGTGAATCTCGAAATTGGCATGGAGCGGATGCGGCTCGACCTCCGCGAGAGCGGTTTCCACGCCGCAAATCGGACACGGGTTTCGCGGCGCGAGCTGCAGCGCTGCATTCTGGAATCGCATGTATTTCCTCCTCCTGCGGGATGACCCGGCCGGGATAATCCCGAACGCGCGGCAACCTCAATGTATGGGTGCATGGCACCGACCCTATGCAGAATTGCTGATGTGACCGCATAAAGGCGAGGAACGACTTGACCGTGCAACAGTGTAGAATGCAGCCGATTTTCCACAGCTAACCCATTGAAAGAATTTCAGTTATGGTAATTTGACACCGCCTTGTGAAATTCGCGCCATGTCGGCTCCCTTACGCGGCGGGCCGCGTGGTAGGGCTGATGACCTGCCGGCCGTGTTGATGAGGCCATGCCGGTCGCCGGCATCCCCTGGCCAATGTATTGCGCCGCAGGCTGTCCCCGCCTCACTCGCGACGCTGGACGTCACATTCGAACCCCGTCGCAGCGGTGAGCATTCATGAGGAGCGGTGCCGGAATGACGATGACGGAAGCTGCCCCCAACCCATCGATCCGGATGATCTTCGGCGCGCTGTTCCTGGTGCTGCTGCTGGCGGCGCTCGACCAGACCATCGTATCGACCGCGCTGCCGACGATCGTCGGCGAGCTCGGCGGGTTGACGCATCTCTCCTGGGTGGTCACCTCCTATCTCCTCTCCAGCACCGTGGTGACCCCGCTCTACGGCAAGTTCGGCGATCTTCATGGCCGCAAGATCGTGCTGCAGGTGGCGATCGTGGTTTTCCTGGTGGGCTCCGCGCTGTGCGGGCTGGCGCAGAGCATGCTGCAGCTCATCGTGTTCCGCGGCCTGCAGGGCATCGGCGGCGGCGGGCTCATCGTCATCACGATTGCCATGATCGGCGATCTCATCCCGCCGCGCGAGCGGGGCCGCTATCAGGGCCTGTTCGGCGCGGTGTTCGGGCTTGCCACCATCATCGGCCCGCTGCTGGGCGGATTTTTCGTCGATCACCTGACCTGGCGGTGGATTTTCTACATCAACCTTCCGACCGGCGTGCTGGCGCTCGCCGTGATTGCCGCCGCGCTGCCGGCGCGGCCGAGTGGCCGGGCGCACACGATCGATTATCCGGGCGCGGCGCTGCTCTCGCTCTCGCTCACCGCCGTTATCCTGGTGACCAGCCTTGGCGGCAACACCTTTCCCTGGAATTCGCCGTTCGTCTTCGGCATGGGTGCCGCGGCGATCGTTTCGCTGTTCGCCTTCGTGGCCGTCGAAGCGCGTTCGCGCGAGCCGATCCTCTCGCTGAGCCTGTTCCGCAACCGCACCTTCGCCATCACCAGCGCGGTCGGGCTGATCGTCGGTCTCTCGCTGTTCGGCTCGGTCACCTATCTGCCGATCTATCTCCAGCTCGTGAAGGGCGAGAGCCCGACCGGCTCGGGGCTCCAGCTCATGCCGATGATGCTCGGCATGCTGGTGACCTCGGTCGTGAGCGGGCGCCTGATCAGCCGCTTCGGCCGCTACCGGCCGTTTCCCATCGCTGGCACCATCCTGATGATCATCGGGCTCGTGCTGATGTCCCGGATCTCTCTCGACATGAGCGTCTGGAGAACATCGGCCGACGCGCTGGTGCTCGGGCTGGGCATGGGCATGATCATGCAGGTGCTGATCCTGGCGGTGCAGAACAGCGTCGACTACGAGCACCTCGGCGTCGCCACGTCCGGCGCCACGCTGTTCCGTTCCATCGGCGGGGCGCTTGGGGTGGCGATCTTCGGCGCCATCTTTGCGCACGCCCTGCAGGCGCAGCTGAGCGCCGTATTGCCGCCCGGCACGGCATTCCCCTCGGCTGCCAGCCCGGCGGCCCTGCAGGCGCTGCCGCCCGAAATTCGCGCCGCCTATCTCTCCGGCATCGTGGCGGCGCTGCGGCTGGTCTTCCAGGTGGCAGCCGCCGTCGCGGCGGTCGGCTTCCTGCTGACCTTGGGTTTGCGCGAGGTGCCGCTGCGCGGCATCGAGCCGGCCAAGGACGACCTCGGCGAAAGCTTCTCGATGCCGCGCGATGCCACCTCGCTGGAGGAGCTCGAGCGCATCGTCACCACGCTGATCGCGCATGAGAATCGCTGGCGGCTTTATGCCGACCTGGCGAAACGGGCGCAGCTCGATCTGGCCGCCCCCGAGCTTTGGATGCTGGCGCGGCTGGGCGAGCGGGCGGCGCGCAGCCCGCAGTCCCTGAGCGACGATCTGACGGTTTCGCCCGCCCGCCTCGAAGTCCCGCTCAAGGCGCTGTGCGATCGCGGCATCGCGGTGAAGGACGCGGCCGGCCATCTGCACTTGACGGCCGCCGGCATGGCCATGCGCGATCGCCTGCTGGCGGCCCGCCGCCAGGGCTTGGCCGACCTGATGGCACGCTGGGAGCCGGACAAGCATCCCGACGTGCTGGCGCTGCTCGACCGCCTGGCCGATACGCTGGTGCGCGATCTGCCGGCGCCCGGCCGAGCCAAGGTCGCGGCCGCTAGCTGAGTCACCGGGACCGCTCCATAACTTGTCCCGGCCTTGAGCCGGGACCGTTCCAGATTCCGGCGCTTGGAACGGTCCCGGCTCAAGGCCGGGACACCGTTGGAATGATCCAGGCCACCGACGCACCGCTTCGCGCCACACCGCGTCCAGCACACACTCGTCGGAACCGCAGATTGGGGTGATGACATGGCGGCCCGGCCTGCTGTAATGTCCGCTTGTTCGCGCCGGGGCGCGCGGCCGGCGGCAATCTGCGCCGATATCCCCTCCTTGAAGGTGATGGCATGTCCACAAAATCGCTTCTGATCTTGACGATGGCTGCGTCGCTCTGTGCCGTTCTGCCCGCGAGCGCACAACGATCGGCCGAGCCCGATCCGAGTCAACCCGGCGGTTATCCGTTGCCCGAGGGCGGCGCAAAGAAGCTGGTGCAGGATAATTGCACGATCTGTCACAACCTTCGAAATATCGTCATCTCGAACAAGTCGGCGGAGGATTGGGACAATACCGTCGACATGATGAAGAATGCCGGCGCGCCGATCAGCGCGGACCAGGCCAAGGAAATCAAGCAATACCTGATCGCGAGCTTCCCGGAAGGACCGCGGCCCAAGCCGGTGGCGATCGAAGGGCCGGTGAAAATCAAGTTCCATATCTGGAACACGCCGACGCCGGGCTCGCGCCCGCATGATCCCCTCGCCACGCCCGACGGCGCGCTGTGGTGGTCCGGGCAGTTCGCCAACCGGCTCGGCCGGCTCGATCCGAAGACCGGCGAGACGAAGGAATATCCGATCCCGCGCCTCGGCGGCCCGCACGGCCTGATCAACGACAAGGACGGCAACATCTGGTACGCCGGCAATTGGGGCGGTCACATCGGCAAGCTCGATGTGAAGACCGGTCAGTTCACGTTCTATGACATGCCTGATCCGAAGGCGAAGGATCCCCATACTCCGCTGTTCGACCGCGACGGCTATCTCTGGTTCAGCGTGCAGAACGGCGGCTTCATGGGACGGCTCGATCCGCAGTCCGGCGAGATCAAGCTGATGCAGCCGGCCGGCTCGCCCGGGCAGATGCCTTATGCGCTGCGGTTCCTCTCCGACGGCAAGCAGCCCTGGTACAGCTTCTGGGGCACCAACAAGATCGCCACCGTCGATCCGAAGACGTTGCAGGTGACGGAGTTCGTCCTGCCAGACCCCAAGACCCGCATCCGGCGCATGGGCGTGACCTCCGACGATATGATCTGGTACGGCGACTGGAGCAACGGCAAGCTCTCGCGCTTCAATCCCAAGACCGGCGAGGTCAAATCTTGGGATGGACCGAGCGGACCGATGTCGCAGCCCTATGGCATGACCGTGATCAACGACGTCATCTGGTATGTCGAATCGAACACGCGTCCCAATAATCTCGTGCGCTTCGATCCCAAGACCGAGAAGTTCCAGACCTTCCAGATCCCGGAGGGCGGCGGCGGCATCGTGCGCCACATGATGCCCACCCGCGACGGCAACATCGCGATGGCGATGAGCGGCCTGAGCCAGGTCGGGATCGCAGAAATCCTGCCTAGTCAGTCGAATTGACGCACTGACGCGGTCTGCTTCGTGCTCCCGTGCCCGGCCTTGCGCCGGGCACGGTCGTTTTCACTCCCTGCCTTCCTGACCCCATCGCCGCTTGTTCGCTCGGCTTCTCTCATCCTGCGCAGACTGCTATCCTCGCTGCCGTCTCAAGCACCGCACGCGCGCCAAGGAGAACCACCATGAGCAACATGCGCAAGGCCGGAGCTGAATCCCCGCCGTTCGAATTTGTCGCCGGCAACGGCCTGATCGATCGCCGCGCGCTGCTTGGCCGCGGCATCGTATTCGCGGGCGCCATGGGCGCCGGCGGAGCCGGATCGCTCACCTCCGCTGCCGCCGAGCCGCTGGTCGATGGCCCACTAAAAGACGGACCATGGAGCCTCGAGGTCGGCGCCGCCATCCCGCCCTACCAGGCGCCGTCGCGGTTCGAGAAGACCGTCGTGCGCACGGTGGACAACCCCAACAACGAGCCGCGCAATTCGCGCGCCCGCACGCCACACCAGCTGCTCAAGGGCATCATCACGCCCAACGGCTTGCACTTCACGATCTGCCACGGCGGCGTTCCGGACATCGACCCGGAACAGCATCGGCTGGTGATCCACGGGCTGGTCAAGCGGCCGCTGGAGTTCACGCTCGAGGCGCTCGAGCGCTATCCGATGGTGTCGCGCATCGGCTTTGTGGAATGCGGCGGCAACAGTGCGCCGCTATTCTCCAATGTGGCGCTGCAGGAGAACGTGCAGGCGCTGCATGGCCTCGCCTCATGCTCCGAATGGACGGGCGTCATGCTCTCCACGCTGCTGGAGGAGACCGGCATCGACCCGAAGGCGAAATGGATGATCGCGGAAGGGGCGGATTCGCCGCATCTGAGCCGCAGCGTGCCGGTGGCCAAGGGCTTGGACGACGCCATGATCGCCCTTTACCAGAACGGCGAGCGCATCCAGCCCGGGCAGGGCTATCCGATGCGCCTGTGGCTGCCCGGCTACGAAGGCAACATGAACGTCAAGTTTCTGCGCCGGATCAAGCTCACCGAGGATCCGGCGATGACCTATTACGAGTCTCGCACCTACGCGCAGATCCTGCCGGACGGCAGGGCCTACCGGTTCTACTTCCTGCAGGAGGTCAAATCCTTCATCTCGCGTCCGTCCCCGGGCGTGAACCTGAAGGAGCCCGGCATCTACGAGATTACCGGCGTGGCCTATTCGGGCACTGGCCGCATCGCCAAGGTCATGGTGTCGGCCGACGGCGGGCAGAGCTGGGCGCAGGCGGCGCTGCAGGATCCCGTGCTGCCCAAGGCCTTTACCCGCTTCCGCCTGCCCTGGCGTTGGGACGGCGGCCCCGCCATCCTGCAAAGCCGCGCCTGGGACGAAGGCGGCAACGCGCAGCCGACGCGCGCGCAGTTCGTGGCCGCGCGCGGGGAGACCTCGAAGCCGCCGTCGGTGCTGGCGTTCCCGAGCCAGCACTTCAACGCCATCACCAGCTGGGCGGTCGATCCCAAAGGGGAGGTCAAGCATGTCTATGCATGAGCTCGCGGTCTGTTCGGTTGCTGCATTTGCTCTCGCCGCCGGCGCTGCCTTCGCCGAAGGGCCCAATCTCGGCAAGCCGGTCAGCCCCTCCGACCTGGCGGCCTGGGACATTTTCGTGATGCCGGACGGCACCGGGCTGCCGCCCGGCAGCGGAACACCCGCGCAGGGCGCTCCGATCTTCAAGCAGAAATGCGCGGCCTGCCACGGCGAGAACGGCGAGGGCGGGATCGCCGGCCCGCTGGTCGGCGGGCCGCCCCGCGCCACCCTTGATGGCGGCAAGACCATCGCCAACTTCTATCCCTATGCCACCACCATCTTCGACTACGTCCGCCGCGCGATGCCCTACACGCAACCGCGCTCGCTCACCGATGCGGAGGTCTACGCGCTCACCGCCTACCTGCTCGCCCGCAACAAGCTCATCGGCGAGAACGACGCGATGAACGCGCAGACGCTACCGCAGGTGAAGATGCCCAACCGCGACAACTTCATCACCCGTTTCCCGGACCGCATCTGAAGCGCGCCGTCTCGAAGCGCGACTTTGCGATGCCCGCGCCGGTCGCGGGCATTTCGACTTTGAAATGCCTTGAATGCGGCGCAAGGAAAACGGCCTGCCGAGGACGTGGACCTATCAACGGGCGCCGGACAGGCGCACGAGCGAAGGTGGGACGCAATTCCACAGGGCGCGTCGGTCTCTTGCGGCCTTAGGTTTCGGCACGTTCGATTTGACCTCGTCCTCCTCGCGTCCTACCACAACGCCGGGGCCGGCCGAACCAACACACGCTGGAAACACATTATAATGACATCGTTTTTCCGTAGTTCAGCTCGCCGAATTTGGTCTTGGCCGGAGGCCTGCTTTCTCGGTCTTTCGATTGCGGCCGGGGCTTGCCTGTTGGCGACTCCGCTTTCCGGCTATGACGACGAAGCCCTGATTTTAGAAACTGCGTCCGCTGAGCCCGCTTTACCGCTCGCCCTGCCCGGCGCGAACGAACCCCAGTCGGCGGCGCAGCCGGAACCGACCGCGAGCGCATTGCCAGGCGAAATTCGGCCGCAGGACCAATCTCCCGCCGCCAGTAGCACCGAACCCGGACCGACGGCCTCCAACCCTGCGCCAAGCCTGGCACCCACGCCCGACCCGGCAATGGACGAGGTCAATCAATATTTGTGGTCCGTTTACGAGCGCACGACAACCAAGCGGGACGGCACCGGAGATTTCACCTGGAAGGACATTGCCGCCGCGGCTCGCCTGGGAATGTCGCTGGGAGATTACGTGATCGGCGGCATGGACCGCGATTTCCGCGAGTTGCTTTACCGGGCCGGCCTTGCCATGGACGCGGCTGGTGTCCGTTGGACGATCCTGAGTGCGTTCCGGGATGACTACCGGCAAGGCTTGGCATCAGGGTACAAGGCCCTTACCGGCGATTCGCTGCACGGGGGAAGCGCCACGACCGGCGGGTATGGGCATGGCTGTGCGATCGACATCGTGGACGCGGACGCCAAGTCACGCGTCCTCTGGACCTGGGTCGATGCGAATAGCACTCAGCTTGGACTCGAGCGGCCATTGCCCGGACTTGATCCGGCCCACGTTCAGCCGCGCGGGCCATGGCACGAGATCGCAGCTTCGCTGCGCAATGATCGACTCGCGAAAGCGGCGCCTGACGCCGCCGCGGTCGCCGAGCCGGCTGCTCTCAGCACCGCCTCTCCAAGCGACGCAGACATGCTGTGCATTGGCCTGCACCACCACCATTACGACCCCGCACAGGCGATCACGAGCACGCCACCGGCCGTTGGGAGCTTCAAGGCGGCTGCCCGGGCGCACGGCCTTCCAAGAATACTCAGAGTAGGCGAAAAATCGCGACCCAGGGCAGACGGCCGCTTGGCTGCCCGGACGGGATCTTCAGGAGAATCCAGATCCGCAAGCAGAACCGAATCGGTCAATTCGAATTCCGCCAAGCCCGCGCACCGCAGCAAGGCCGCCGCTCGGTCGCTCGCGCGACCCGCGCCACGCGCGATTCCTCACAATACCGGCAGCGCTTGAGACGCGGCTGAAGCCAGCGAAGCCTCACTTACAGTCCACATCCGGGGTGGGCGCCATTGGGTCTGTCCGTGCGGAAATCTGCGATTGGCACGCACCTGCCGCGCTGCCGGTTGCAAGCTGGCGCGCATACCCCCTGACTATTTCCTTGCCAATTCGGTATCCTGGATCGCGGTCCGGGCTCGTTGGAGATCGGATATGCAATTCGATCAAGGCAAGCGGCGCGAGTTCATCACGCTTCCGGGCGGCCGGGTGGCAACCTGGCGGCGGGCAGCGCGGGTGCGACGGGGCGGAAAAGTCTCTAGGCATTTGTCGGCGACGGCCGCACTCGTGGCGGCGCTCGGCATTGCCATCACGGACGCTCGTGCCGTGAATGACGGCGGAAAATATCCAGACATCCGCGGGGCTTGGGCAAGAACCGGCCGAGGCGGCAACACCGCGGCATGGGACCCGACCAAGCCTGCGGGATTGCAGCAGCAGGCTCCACTCACGCCCGAGTATCAGGCCGTATTCGAGGCCAACCTTGCCAACCGATCCGCGGGTGGACAGGAATACAATCCCGCGATCAATTGCCTGCCGGCCGGCATGCCGCGGGTGATGGTTGCCTATGACCCGCTCGAAATCATCGTCACGCCGGAGGTCACCTACATTCGCAGCGACCATTTGCCGGAGAACCGCCGCCTCTACACCGATGGCCGCGCTTGGCCGGAGAAGATGGCGCCGACCTTTGCCGGATATTCGATCGGCAAGTGGGTTGGCCAGGATGACGATGGCCGCTACCAAGCGCTCGAAATCGAAACTCGCGGCATGAAAGGGCCGCGTGCCCTCGACGTCAACGGCTTGCCCTTGCATCGCGACAATCAGACCATCGTCAGGGAGCGCATTTTCCTCGACAACGCCAATCGCGATCTTCTGCACGACCAGATCACGGTCATCGACCATGCCTATACCAGGCCGTGGACGGTGATGCGCGATTATCGTCGCGAGGCCGACCCGGTCTGGGTTGAAAACAATTGCGCGGCCGGGAACCACTATGTCCTGATCGGCAACGAGACCTATTTCATCAGCGCAGATGGTCATTTGATGCCCACCAAGAAGAATCAGCCGAGCCCGGCCTTGAGATATTTTGATCGGTGACCGCTCCACAGCTCGGAGAGCGGCCGCCGCGTCAGTTGGATTTTCCTGGTCGACAAGTCTACCGGAGCGCGCTCCAATCCAGGCTCTTTGCCTTGATTGCGCTGATCCACTACACTGAGTGCCGGCAATAATTCGGATGCGGGACGAGCCAAGAGGAGCCTTGGACATGGGCACGCGGCGACAGCGTTTGGCAACAGCCGGTCTTGCTGCGGTGGTTATCTGTGCCCTCGGACCTGGCGGCACCGCTGCCGCTCAGCCGACCTATACGCTTCGCTACGCCGTCGACACCGAGCGCAATATCAACGCGTTGGCTCAGACAGTTGCCGAGCGCCAGGGATTCTTTGCCCGCGAAGGGATAAACCTTCAGCCGGCCCGCTTCGTGGCCACGGGGGATCGCCCTACCGATCGTAGCGCCCTGGTCGCGGCGCGAAATAGCTTCGACATGGCACGGATGCAGCTGTCGGTCCTGATGGAGCCGGAGGGACGATTTAAGGGGATGAATTACGTCGCCGTCGCGGCCGTGGTGAACAACCCCGCCTATTTCATGGTCGCCCGCCCCGACATCAAAACCTTTGCAGACCTGAAGGGAAAGACACTCACCGAGCCTTCGTCGACCGATCCCATCACCCTCACCGCCCGCAAGCTGATGGAGATGCATGGGCTCAAGGACGGCGACATCGACATCAAATATATTTCCGGTTCTCAGCCTCGCGTCGACTGCCTGAAGTCCGGCATGTGCGCAGCAGCTTCGCTGTCCCAACCGTCGGTCTTCGCGGCGTTCGATGCGGGATTCCATACGCTTGCAATGCATATTGAATCCGGCCCTCTTCTCTATGTCGTGGACATAGTGGATCGCGCCTGGGCCGAGGCCCACAGCGATATCGTCGTCAGATATATCCGCGCGACTGCGTCGGCGATGCGCTTTATCCAAGATCCCCACAACGCGGACGCGGTCGTAAGCGCCGCCATGGAGATTACGCGCCAGCCGGAAAATCGGGCGCGCGAGATGCTTTCCTATTTCTGGGACGCAAAGAACGACGTGCTGCCGCGGCAAGGAGAGATCGACGTGAGCAAGGTCAAGGCGACGATCGCGCTGTTCGGCCAAAATGGCATTTTGAAGGATCCGTTGCCTGCGCCGGAACGCTTCGTCGATCTGCGCTACGCAAAAATGGCCGGCATCCAATGACCTGGATGCAAAGACCGCTGCAGAACCTCAAAAGTCGGGCTGCGCGGCGACCGGAGGCGAGGCCGGGTACGGGCCGGGGATGCGATTACTCTCCGTGATGAGCCCGGAACCGAAGTCGCGATTGTTCTCGGCGCAAACAACCTCTTCATAGGGCGTCCTGTCGGCGCGATACGTCACCTGCGCGGACCATGGGGTCGTGAACGTTTCCGGGTCGTCCACCGTCAGCAGAACCTGCATCGTCTTGCGGTCGGGAGAAACCTTGTAGCGTTCGATCACATGAATCTTGTCCGAGTGCGGTGTGAAGAAGCGATCCGTGTAGGTCCTGGCGTTCTCGCCGACCGTATCGACCACCAACGTGTCGTCTTCGTAATGGCCGACCGATTCCCCGAACCAGGTGGGCTTCAGGTTTCCCGCATGCGGTTGATTGAGATAAATATGGCGCGTCAGCGCGTCGCGCAGATAAACGAGGATCACCTTGTCGGCGGATTGAAGAATTTGCACGGGGTCGCGCTGGTTCAAGATCATCGGTACGCCTGCCGGGTAGCACATGTCGATCAGCTTGAGATGCGAATGCCCCGCGATTTCTGCCGCGACGATCGACCTCATCCTCGCCAACGTCTCCGGCTTCAGAATCGGGTTTCTGAGATCGGCAACCCATCCATCAGGACTCTGCCCGCCGGGTGTGGCGCTGCGCCTGTGAGGATGGGCGGGATCGATCATCATGGGCCCGGGGCCGCTCGGCGGCGGATCGAATGATTCGACATACCGCCCGATGCGGACCCACTGCCCGGACAGATCCGGTATCGCCTTCGTCGTCTGCGCTGCCGCCAGATCGGCTGCGTAGACGCAAAGTGCGAGCGCGAATATGAGGGTCCCGCGACGCGGCCGGCGCGACCTTGCGAATATTCCGCAGAATCCCTGCATTTGCTTCATCTCGCCGGGCTTTCAACTACAAGGCCGAGCGGCCAGAACCGCCAAAACCGCCGTTCAATCCCGCGCTTTCTGAAGCGATAGCAGAGCGGTCTTCGTCCCCTCCCGCTCGAACCGGTTTTCCGGACGGCAGTCCTGGTTTTTCATCGAAACTCTTAATACTGTCGACGGCCGCAGACCAGCGGTTCCCCGAGCTCAAAGGCCACCGGCGGAATGAGCGACCCACGACTCGTTTCGGCCCGCCGGTCGGGCGTCGGGACCAGGTTCATGCCGAGACGGGTGCCTTCACGATGACAGACCCAAAGGAGTGAGCCATGAGCACATTTCCGCTTCGTTCGACGGTGATGATTGTTCTCGCGCTGGCGGCGTTCGGGGCGGGATCGGGCCGCGCTGCTTCGGCCGCCGAGGTCACGCTTCGTTACGGCATCGACGACGATCGGAACATCAACCGGCTTCCGCAGGTCGCTGCCGAGCGCGAGGGGATGTTTGCGCGCGAGGGACTCGAGGTTCAGGTTGTGCCCTTCACGGTTTCGTTCCGGGCGCCGCCGGGGGCCAATCCGATCACGATGCGCGAGGCCATGGCAAAGGGCGAGATCGACATGTCGCGGCAGCAGCTGCCGCTGCTCATCAACGATGTCATGGCCGGCGGCAAGTTTGTCGGCGTGTCGGTCGCAGTGAGCAACCCGCTCTATTTCCTGGCCGCCCGCCGCGAGATCGCTTCCTTCGCGGACCTCAAGGGAAGGACGATCAGCATAACCAATCCCCGCGACGGCATTACGGTCTGGACCCGCAAATTGCTGGCGCTGCATCGGCTCGATGACGCGGACGTCAATTTGAAGAACATTGCCGGTTCCGAGGGCCGCTTGAGCTGCTTGAACTCGGGCGAATGTGCCGGGGCTTCGCTTGCCCAACCCGCGATCCTTGATGCGCTCGCGGCCGGCTCCCACGCGCTTGGCGTCACGAACGAGATCGGACCGCAACTCTATCAGGTCGACATCGCGGAGGCCGGCTGGGCCGCGGCGCATCGCGACACCGTGGTCAAGTACATTCGCGCCACCGCGACCGCGATGCGTTTCATCCAGGATTCCAAGAATCGCGAGGAGGTCGTCAGGATCACCATGGAGTTCATGAAGGAATCCGAGGATCGTTCGCGGCAGATGCTGGCCTATATCTGGGATGCGAAGAATCGCGTGTTGCCGCAGCAGGCCGCTTTCGACATGAACAGCATCAAGGCGACGATCTCGCTGCTGGGCGAGTATGGTGTCTTGAAAGAGCCGCTGCCCACCCCGGAGCGCTTCATCGATCCGACCTATGCCGCAGCAGCCGGCCAATGAGCGACATCGAAGAGGTTGGTGATACATGACCAGATCGGCCCTGCTTCTCGGTATGATCTTCGGCGGGCTTGCCTGGCCGATGCTGGCCGTTTCCGAAACCGGCCCTGCGCAGACAATTCCCGACTTTTCCGGCGGCTGGGATCGGATCGGGGATTTGCTCGAAACCTTTGAGGCGATACCGGGCCATCCCGGGGCCGGACCCCTGCTGGTCGATCCGCTTCATCCGCACGTGAACCAGAGCCGGGACCTGACCTGGGCTCCGGCACTGGACAATCCTATCCTGAAGGCGGAAACACTGGCCAAGCTGCGCCCGATCGCCGAAGCGGAGATCCGAGGCATTCCGCACATCAAGGACGAGGGCCATTGCCAACCTTCGGGGGTGCCCGGACTGTTGAACGTGCGCGGAGGCTTGATCGAGTTGCTGCAGACCCCTGCACAAGTGACGATAATCCATCCGGTGGATCAGCAGGTTCGCCGCATCTATCTGGACGTGCCGCATTCGCAGAATCCCGGCCACACCTGGTACGGCGAGTCCGTCGGCCACTACGAGGGCGGCGACACGCTGGTGGTCGACACGATCGGGCTGAACGACAAGACGCAAACCGACCGGTTTGGCACGCCGCATTCCGACCAGATGCGGGTTGTGGAGCGCTATCGTGTAGCGGGGGATCATCAAACGCTCGAGGTGCAATTCACGGTCGACGATCCCGGCGCGTTCACCATGCCATGGTCGGCTCGGGTGCGCTTCCGGGCTCGGCCAGCCAATTTTACCGAGCAGATTTGCGCAGAGAACAACCGCTTCGTCGGCCTGGTATTCGACGGCGGCAAAGCGACGACCTCGGTCTACACGCCGACCGCCGGCAAGCCCGACTTCTGAGGGCAGGCGAGGCTTGCGCCGGGTGCAGTCGGCAGGCAGGAGAAAGGCCATGGGTCGAAATAGCTGCCGGTACAAGCACGCTTCATCGGCCGAGCAGGGGCGGGCGATCGCGTCACGGCGCCGATTCATCCATGCCGCCGGCGGGACGGGACTCGTGCTTGCGGCCGCGCTTGCCGCTGTCACGGGCGCGGACGCCCAACGTGCGGGAGGCGGGCGCGGGCAGCAGGACGCTCCAACAGGCACTCCCGGCGGGCCCATCTACACGCCGCCGTCGCCGGCCATGAACATTTCGGGGGTGTGGTGGACGCAAAGCTATAACCCGAAGATCCAGGTCCTGGGCGGCGATCTTCCGCTCAACGAAAAAGGCAGTGCCCAATACGCCAGGAACATGGGGGCGTTAAAGGACGGCACCCTCAAGGACGAGGCCCGTCACCTGTGCGTGCCGGATGGCGTGCCGCGCATCCTGGGCAATCCCTATCCCTTCCAGATCATCCAGACGCCGGGGCGGGTGACCTTCGTCTATGAGCTGAACCACGTCATTCGGCCGATTCCCTTGGACAAGCCGCAGGTCTCGGCTGAAGAGCTGGAAGTGGCGCTCTATTACTCCGGCCACTCCGTCGCCCATTGGGAGGGCTACACGCTCGTGATCGAGACGGCCGGATTCAACGAGAAGACTTTTCTCGACGCGACCGGCGCGCCGCATTCAGACGCGATGACGACCATCGAGCGAATCAAGAAGCTGAACGGCACCACGCTGGAAGACGTGATCACGATCACCGACCCGGAAATGTTCACCAAGCCCTGGAGTTCCCGTTTTGTCTATGAGCTGCATCCCGAGGTTCGGCTTGAGGACTACGTTTGCGGCGAGAAGCACCGCGACATTTCCAAGGTCCAAGGCGTCGTCGTGCCGAAATAGCCGAAGGATAGATTCGTGTGCCAGGCCTTGCGCCCCGGGTCCCCACGACCGGGCCTTGAAGCCGTGGCGTCAGCGGCGGGCAAGAAAGACGCAATTGATTGACTCAGCGTGGCGCCATAATCTTCGAATGCGCAGGCCCAACATGCCCTGATGGGGTTTTCCGTGGATTGCAGGCATACCGGCATTCCTTGCCTCGTTCTGGTCGCCTGGCCGGCTTTTGCGTCGGCTCAAACCAGCGCGGCGCCGGACCTCACGGGCGCATGGACCCGGACATGGGTGACGGCGAGCACCTATGATGCGCCGCCCAGCGGGCCGGGTCCGGTGATGGTCGATCCCGCCCATCCGCACCATGGTCACCGCACGGGCGTCGCGGATCTGCCCGACCTCGATTCCACGCCGTGGATAGCCGATTACAGCAATCCGATACTGAAGCCCGAAGCCCGGCAGGTGGTGAAGCAGATCACCGATCAGGAGAGCGCCGGCCATCCCCATGTCGAGCATCAAACATTGTGCCTGCCTTCCGGCGTGCCCGAGATTCTGAATCTGCGCGACGATATGGAGATGCTGTTTTCGCCCGCAGGGAACGAGATCACCATGATCTACTGGCGCGACAATCAGGTCCGCCATGTTTACATGAATATTCCGCACACCAAGGACCCGCCGAAAACCTGGTATGGCGAATCGGTAGGCCATTACGACGGCGATACGCTCGTCATCGACACGATCGGATTGAACGATAGAACCGACACGGATCGTTTCGGAACGCCGCATTCCGATCAAATCCACGTGGTGGAACGCTATCGGCTGTCGGATGACAAGAAGAGCTTGGAGGTCCTGTTCACGGTGGACGATCCGAAATTCTTTACCACCGAATGGTCGGGCCGGGCCGATTATCGACGGGACGGCCGGCCGCTCCGCGAGCTCATCTGCGCCGAGAACAACCAGCCCCTGGCGATGGGCGACCAGCCCTCCATTCCGACCGCCGCCAAGCCGGATTTCTAAGCACAGTGAAATGGCCCAGGCAGGGCGCGATAAGAGCACGACGCGATAAGAGATTGGCGCCGAGCGAGGGAGATGACATTGGAGGCAGGACGGCTAGTCTTATTCACGCCCGCCGTCCTGACATCGCGTTACTTCTGGAACTCGCCGACATCCTTGTTTTGTGACCAGGTCGTGGTGAACGCGAACGGCACGAGGACATAGGCCTCGTTCGAGACGGCGCCCCATTCCGGGGCCGCCAAGGGCTCGGGATTCTTCACGACCACTTTCAGCTTTCCGGCCTTGTTGAGCGTATTTGCATCGATCACGAACGAGAGCTGAGTGCCGCTGACGACGTCGGTCGGCATTGGCTGTCCGTCCACATAGGCCAGCGAGCGCTTCACGAAGTTGATCCCCGTGAGCGTGAAGGTCGTATCGGGCGTGCCCTGGATGATCGTATGCGGGAAAATGGTTTCAATCCCCGGGGACGGCGACAGCGAGGGATTGGGG
This sequence comes from Xanthobacteraceae bacterium, assembly GCA_036502925.1. GTDB lineage: Bacteria > Pseudomonadota > Alphaproteobacteria > Rhizobiales > Xanthobacteraceae > VAZQ01. The sequence continues at coordinate 26,371 of DASXXS010000211.1, read as the reverse complement.
ACCGCGCCCAGGCCGCCGCCGCGCCTGTTATTGGCAACGCCCCCTGCCGCCCGATTGCGGCCATCCGCCGCCGCGGTGGGAGCGGCTCGGGCAGTTGGCGCAGCGCCTTCGTTGCCGGCCTCGGCCGCGGCCTCGGCGCCGCCGCGACGACCGCCGGTCGCCGCCTTCAGCCCCTGTTCCCAGGCAAGATCGACGACCTCGCGATTGTAGGAGAGATGGGAATTGGAAAACATGTCGCCCTTGAACCAAGGGTGATACTCGCGATCGATGACCTTGCCATTCTTGATCACAGTGTCGAGCTTGCGCATGTTCATGATGTTCGCGGTCGGATCCGCGTTCACGATGTCGATGTCCGCCAGCTTGCCCACCTCGATGCTGCCGATATCCTTGATGCGGAAGTGATTGGCGACCCAGCTCGTGGCCGCCTGCAGCACCTTCATCGGCGGCATGTGGGCGTCTTCCTGCATCACGTCCATTTCCTGGTGCAAACCAAGCCCGGGCGGCGATTGGGTGATGTCGGAAGCCGCCACCACCTGACCGCCGGCGGCGACGAGATCGCCGATGAACTTGGCGTGGTTCTTGTAGCCGCATGACCGGAGCTTGATCTGGTCCGGGGACAGATATTGCTCCGGTGATTGCTGGTTATCCTCGACATCCGCGATCGCGAACCGTGGATAGTAGGCCAGCAGGTTCGGGTCGGTGAATGCGTCGCGCGTTTCCTGTTGCACGCGTTTCCACATGGAGGGAAAGCCTCTATCCGCGGCCATGAAATCGGGCTCCGGCGCCGCATCGCGCGCGACCAGAAACGCGATCATGTCCTGCTCCTTCGCCGGATCCATGTCGCAATAGGCGTCCGGCGGCAGGCCGACATAGTTCTTCCATTTTTCGGGGTCGGTGGCGATCTGATCGCCGATCTCGCCGGTATGGACCATCACGTCCGCCCCGGCCAGCACGCATTCCTTGCCGCGCGTCTGCGGCCCGACGCAACGCATCACGACGCCCTTTCCCGCCTTGTGCGCTTCCTCGGCGATGGCCGCGAAGAGTTCCGGCGGGCCATTGCCGTCGTTTGTGCCGATGAAGTCGGCTCCCGACTCGAGGTTGTAGCGAACCATGGCGCGCGCTTCGTCGGGGGAACGAACGATCCGATCGCCGGCGCCCGGCTTGTAGTTGTTAGGCCGTTTCCCGTCCGGTCCGCCGCCCTGCAGGTTGATAAATCCTTGGTAGAGGCGCGGACCGGGGAAAATCCCGTGATCGACCGCGTCGCGTTCGGCGATGCCCTGGTCGTTGCGCGCGCCCGTCACCATTGCAGAGGTGACGCCCCAATACAGGAAGGCCTCGCCGTACATCCAGTTCCAATTGGCCTTGGCGTCGATCAACCCCGGTGTGATCCATTTGCCGGCTGCGTCGATGATTTGCGCGCCGGCCGGCACTTGCACTTGGCCAGCGGCGCCCACCGCGGTGATGCGACCGCCCAGAATGACGATTATCGAGTTCGCAAGCGGCGGGCCGCCGTTGCCGTCAATGAGCGTGCCGCCCTGAATGACCAGCATGTTCTGCTGTCCCTGGGCTGCGACCGGGGTTGAGTCGCTCCATAGGACGAGCGCCGTCGTCGCCAGAAGGGATCCTGTCAAAAGCAGCTTCTTCATGGAGCCCTCCCTACGCTTGTTTGAACTTGCGGACGCTGAGCAGCGCGAATGTTCCTGCTTCGATGGGTGTAGCAGCGTCGTCGTCTATTTATCTGACAGTTTCCAGATGGACGACCGTCCGTCCTTAACCGAGGATCATAAATCGAGTTTTTCAGACTGAGAAGTGGCTTTGCCCCGCAACGTGGCCTGGTGAGGGAAGCTCAGGGCAGACGGCGCAGCGGCGGATTATCACGTCATCTCGGCAAAGCACGCAACGAGCACTGTCTCCATTTCGCCATGCGTGGTATCATCGCAATGCTGGAAGCGGGCGCAGGCATGTGCGCCTTCCGCCAACGATCCGCGCAAGAGATCGATCGCCGCCGGATTACAGATAGGGAGGTCTCCATGGGCGGGCGCCCTTCGATGGCTGTCTTGACGTGCACGCTCTTGTGCTCACCGCACGCCGACGCACAGACGACCGCCGATATGGGACCGGTCGCTTTGCGCGGAACCGTGAGCTCGGCTCAGGAAGGCGCGATGGAAGGCGTTTTGGTCAGCGCCAAAAAAACCGGTTCGACGATTACCACGACCGTGGCCACGGACGAGAAGGGCCATTACGCCTTTCCGGCTTCGCGGCTGCAACCTGGGCATTATGTCATCGCCGTTCGGGCGGTGGGCTACAGTTTGAATGAGACCAAAGCCGCGGAGATTGCCGCCGACAACGTTGCGTCGGCCGACATCGCGCTGGAGAAGGTGACGGATCTTCACCAGTTGGCCGACCAACTCACAAATGGGGAATGGCTGAACAGCATGCCGGGGAACGGATTTGGCTGCGCCGACTGCCATACGCTTCAGCGCATCGTCAATTCCACCCACACCGCCGATGAATGGATGGAAGTCATTCCCCGCATGGCGACCTACTCCAATGGCAGCACGCCGGCCCAGCCGCAGCCGCTCGTGCCCGGCCCGCGCCAGGCAAACGAGGCGCCGCGCAATCAAGCCCAGCTTAGAAGAACCGCCGAATATCTTGCCAGCATCAACCTCAGCAAAGGCCCCGATTGGAGCTATCCGCTCAAGCCGCTGCCGCGCCCGAAGGGCCGCGCCACCCACGTCATCATCACCACCTACGATCTGCCACGTCCGGAGGCGATGCCGCACGATGCCATCACCACGCCGGATGGCCATGCCTGGTATTCGGATTTCGGACACCAATTCATCGGAGAGCTCGACCCGCAGACCGGACAGGTGACCGACTATGCATTTCCCACGCTCAAACCGGATGAACCCAAGGGCTTTTTGGAGATCGAGTCCGATCCGGACGGCAATGTCTGGGGCGCCGGGATGTATCAGGGGCTCATCGCCAAGATCGACGGCAAAACCAAGGCGCTGTCGGTCTATCCCATCCCCCGGGAATGGCAGTCCAACAGCACCCAGGAATCAATGGTGGCGCCGCAATTCTCGAATATCGACGGCAAGGTGTGGGCGAACAACCAGGACGACCATTCCATTCTCCGGTTGGACACCAAGACCGGCAAGTTCGAAAATCTTGGCCAGGTGAAGACTGTCGGCGGCCAGACAATCGTTGGCTACGGCATATCGCCCGACCAACACAACAACCTCTACGTTCTGCAATTCCGTGGCTCGGAGATCGGTCGCATCGATGCCCAAACCAAGGAGCTGAAGATCTATAAGACACCCTTCCCTGCGTCGCGGCCGCGGCGCGGCCGCATCGGCGCCGACGGGAACCTATGGTTCGCGGAATTTGGCGCCAACGCGGTCGCGATGTTCGATCCGAAGACCGAGACGATCAAGGAATGGCTGCTGCCGATAAAGCACAGCAACCCCTACGACGTCGTGCGCAATGCCAAGGGCGATGTCTGGACCGGCTCTGAATACACCGACCGGGTGACCCGCCTCGATCCTGTGACCGGAGAATTTGTCGACTACCTGATGCCACAGGAGGTGAATATCCGGCGCGTCTTTTTCGACGACGCGCGCAACGAGTTCTGGATCGGCGCCAATCACAGTGCCGCGCTCCTGAAAGTCGAGCCGCTGGACTAGCAGCCATCAGCCCGGCACGGGGCCGCTAGAAGTCCGCTTTGCTGGCTGCCGGCATGGGGACCAATCCGGCTTCGCCCTCGCGATTGTTTTCCGCGCAGGGACGTTCGCCCGGATAGGCCGTTCCCCGGCCGTAGATGGTCGCGGCATGCCACGGCATGTTGAATGTTCCGGCATCATCGACGGTGAAATCGACACGCAGGCTCTTGCGGTCGTCAGCGACGCGATAGCGTTCGACGACATGCATCGCCTCGGTATGCGGCGTTCCGAAACGGTCAATCGCCGAGAATTCGTGCACCGCAATTGCCCTGGTGTCGACGACCAGCGTATCGCCCGCGTAATGACCGATCGATTCGCCAAACCACGATGGCACGGGATTGGCCGACTGCTGCGCATTGAGGCGCACGACCCGTCGCTGGTTGTCGTTCTGATAAAGTATCGTCACCGTGTCGGGCTCCTGCAGAAGCCAGACATTCTCCCGGACTTGCAGGACATAGGGCACTCCCATGGGCATGCAGGAGGCCGGGGCATCGAGAGCGAGCTTGCCGGCGAGGAGGATCTCGTTGTGCTTTTTGACCTCTGCGGCGGCCCACGGCTTGAGAATCGGGCTGTCGACATTTCCAATCGGCACCAGATCATTGCCCGATATGTTCACCAGCGCGCCGGGGCCGGTTCCGGGCAACGGCGGTGCGAAGTCGAAGGCATTGCCGGTGCGCATCCATGGACCGGAGAAGTCCTGGACGCTCGCCCCCTCCGCCAAAAGGTTGCCGGCTCCGGTCAGAGCAAAAACACAGACTATGCCGACCACGAGAGTGCCCGTCGGCCGCAAAGTCTTGCCGCATGGGCCTGTCCTGCGTGGACCCGGCATTGGCTTTCCCCCGTGCGGGTGAAATTGCGGGCCTATCGTGGCCGGAAAATCTGCGCCTGGCTAGACCGACCCGAAGGGGGGGCGTTCGGCAGGCAACGCACCGCTGCCCTTCATTTTGGCAGAACAATTTCGATTTTCGTGAATGAAGACAATAAGTGAAGGTCGTGCGGACCCCTGCCGGACGCCCCTGCCCCCGCTTTCGCTCGATCCCGCGCTCTCCTATGATGGGCGCCGGCTGCCGTAACAAATCAAGGATAACCGGAGAAGCCGATGAAATTCCGCCTTTGCCTCGTTCTGTGGTTGCTCGCCGCGCTGCCGCAAACCGCCTCGGCGCAGGTTCAGCTGACCGCTACTCAGAAATTGGGCCAGCGGCTGTTCGAGCAGTCCTGCGGCGTCTGCCATACGCGACCCACGCTTGTCAGCGGGCTCTATGGTCCGGCGCTCTCCAAGGAGGCCGCGGGCGGGCGCGAAGACGTGGTGCGCGATGTCATCAGCAACGGCACGCCGCGCATGCCGGGCTTCAAATATACCTACGACGCAGAGCAGATCGCCGCCATCGCGGCCTATCTGGCGATCATGCCGGTACCCGCCGCCGCGCCCGCCCCGGCACGGCCGCAGGGCGCGCCGCGCGACGACAATTAGGAGTTGGGAGGACGCCATGGGAAACGCACGCAGGCTTACGGGTGCAAATCTGATCTCGCAGGCAAGCCTGATCACCATCATGGTCGCGTCAGGCGCGATAGCATTGGCAACCGCGATCGCCGCCGTCACCGCGGCGCAGGCCGCCGACGCGCTGCTCAGCGGAACCGTGACCTCGGCCGCCGGTGAGAAAATGGGCGGCGTCACCGTCTCGGCCAACGCCACAGGCTCGAGCATCACCACCACCGTCTATACGGACGAAGCGGGCAATTATTACTTTCCGCCGCTGCCGAGCGGGAGCTACCGGGTCTGGGCACAGGCCGTCACCTATGCGACCGGCAAAGGCAGCGTCGAGCTCGGCGCGGCCGGGCACCGGGATTTCGTGCTCGCTCCGGTGAAGGATTGGGTGCGGCAATTGCCGGGCGACGAGCTGCTGGCGGCCTTGCCGGGCGATACGCCCGATGATGCGCGCATGAAGACGCTGGTCCGCAAGAACTGCACCGGCTGCCACATCGCGAGCTATCCGCTGCAGCACCGCTTCGACCAGGCCGGCTGGAGCGCGGTCCTCGACCTTATGAAGCACGTCAACGTGCTCGGCACCTATCAGGGTCCCGAGCACAAGCCGAACCCGACCATCGAATCCCACAAGGCCGAATTGGCGGCTTATCTGGCGCGCGCCCGCGGGCCGGGCGAAAGCTCGATGAAGTTCAATCTGCGCCCGCGGCCGTCCGGAGAGGCCGCGCGCGTCGTGTTCAAGGAATACGATGTGCCGCCGGAGCCGAACACCACCTCGGCGATCGATCCCACGAGCGAGCCGACCAATGACGGCCGCGACTGGTCGCTCGGAACGCCCTCGGGCACCAACGGCCGCTATGGGGTTCACGACGCACAGGCCGATTTCGATGGCAATCTGTGGTTCACCTACAGCTTCCCCAGCCGCACCACCACGGTGGGCCGCATCGATGCCAAGACCGGCGAGGTGAGGGACTTCAAGCTCGATGATGTCAGGGGCTTTGCGGTCGGCACCCACGGGATCACCCGCGACCAACGCGGAATTCTCTGGTTCAATACCCGCTCCAACGTGGCGCGCGGCATCGGCGGCCTCGCCAGGCTCGACCCCAAGACCGAGAAGATCACCGTTTATCAGCCGCCCACCGGCATGTCGGGAACCGCGGGAACCCTCGACGTGGACTTGAACGGCAATGTCTGGGTCACCTCGCCGGACGGCGCTCTCCTGTTCGATGCGGCGGCGGAGAAATTCACCGAATTCAAGTCGGTCACCTACAAGAACGAGCACGGCACCGCCACCGTCTACGGGCTCGCAGCCGATCGCGTCGGCAACGGCTGGTGGCTGCTGATGAGCCAGGATCTGGTCGACTACAGCGACCTCGGCACCGGCAAGAGCCACGAACTCAAGCTGCCGGCGGAGACCGGCGAGATGGAGCAGCTCACGGCGGACGAGCGCAAGCTTTACGACACGTTCCAGCCGCCGGACTTCAATTCGCCGTTTCCATGGGCGCAGGGACCGCGCCGGATGGGGGCGGATAAGAACGGCGATTATGTCTGGATCGGCGATTCCTTCGGCGGCAATCTGGCGCGCGTCAACATCCAGACCAAGGAGGTGAAGCTCGTGCCGCTGCCGCGGCCGGAATCGCAGCAGCCCTACGAGGTCGCGGTCGACAAGAACCACAATGTCTGGACCAATCTGTGGAGCACCGATCTGATCGGGAAATACGACCAGGGCACCGGCAAATGGACGCTGTTCGATCTGCCGACGCGCGGCTCGGAAACCCGCTACATCTCGCTCCTGGAGCGCGACGGTAAAATGCAGGTGGTCCTGCCCTATTCCCGCGCCCGCAAGGTCGCCGTCATGACATTCCGCAGCGAGGCTGATTTGCAGGCCCTCAAGGCGCAGGTGGAGGGTCGACCGTAGGGGCGGCCCTTGTGGCCGCCGTGCCCCTGCGGGCGCCCGCGAGAGGCGCCCCTACAGACTCGGCTGCTCGAGCGCGGCCGCCAGCAGCTTGCGGCATTCGCCGAGGTCATGCAGCGCGGCCTGCAACTTGCGCAATTCCTCGCGCGCCAGCCGGTCCAAGGACGGCGGTCCGAGCTTGCGGGCAGACAGCGACCGCGCCGGCGATCTCGCCCGCTCGGCCGAGGCCAGCACGGGCTCGGTCCGGCCTTCGGCCCCCGGCAAGACATCGTCTGTCTCGGCATCGCCCAAAAGGGCCGGCAGCAGCGCCAGCAACCCGCGGCCCCGTTCCACTCCCTCCGGCCCTGGCGCGCTCCCGATGTCGGCCTCCTCGGCCGTGACATCGGCGTCGTCCTCGGAGGGTCGCTGCCCCGGCTGCGGCGCACCCGGCTGCCAGACCGACTGCACGAATTTTGCGCCCTGTTCCCGCAAGATGCGCTGGACGCCGCGGATGGTATAGCCGTCGCCGTAGAGGAGATGCCGGATGCCGCGTAGAAGGTTGATGTCTTCAGGGCGATAGTACCGCCGGCCGCCGCCGCGCTTCATCGGCTTGATGTCGCGAAACCGGCTTTCCCAGAAACGCAGCACGTGCTGGGGCACATCGAGGTCTTCCGCGACCTCGCTGATGGTCCGAAACGCGTCGGGGGCCTTTTCCAAAATCGCCTTGCTCCGACTGGTTGTGGGTTGCGCTATTTTTGCTCGCCCTGGGAATCCGAGTTGATGCGCTGCTTGAGGATGGCGGAAGGCTTGAACACCATCACCCGCCGCGGCGAGATCGGGACCTCCTTGCCGGTCTTGGGATTGCGTCCGACCCGCTGGCCTTTCTTGCGCACCACGAAAGAGCCGAAGGACGATAGCTTCACGGTCTCGCCGCGCTCAAGGCAATCGGTAATCTCCTTGAGCACAAGCTCGACAAGCGTAGCCGATTCCGTGCGTGAGAGGCCCACCTTCTGGTAGACCGCCTCGCACAAATCCGCCCGTGTCACCGTTTTTGCCGTCATCGCCAGCCCCGCCTTTGGCGATCGCCATATCCCACTGAATTATAAAACGATATTAGGTTGACCGGGCATGGTCAACGGCCTCGCAGCGAAGATTTGTGGGTTCCCTTTACCACCGCACCAGGGTGGCCCCCCAGGTGAATCCCCCGCCCATCGCCTCCATGAGCACGAGATTGCCGCGCTTGATGCGCCCATCCGCGACGCCGACCGAGAGTGCGAGCGGGATCGAGGCGGCCGATGTATTGCCATGCTTTTCCACAGTGAGAATGACCTTCTCGGGCGCGATGCCAAGCTTGTGCGCCGAGTCGTCGATGATGCGTTTGTTGGCCTGGTGCGGCACGAACCAGTCGATGTCGTCTGCGTTATAGCCCGTCGCCGCGAAGGTATCCGCGATCACATCGGAGATCATCGCCACCGCATGCTTGAATACGGCGCGGCCCTCCATGCGCAGATGCCCGACGGTGCCGGTCGAGGAAGGGCCGCCGTCCACGTAGAGCTTCGATCGGTACCTGCCGTCGGAGCGCAGGTGCGAGGTGAGGATGCCGCGATCCTCGCGCGTGCCGGGCTGCTGCTGGCTCTCCACCACCACGGCGCCGGCGCCGTCGCCGAACAGCACGCAGGTCGTGCGATCGGTCCAATCCAGGATGCGCGAAAAGGTTTCCGACCCGATCACCAGCGCGCGCTTGAAAGCGCCGGTTCGCAGGAGGCCGTCCACGGCCGCCAGCGAGAACACGAAGCCCGAGCACACCGCTTGCAGGTCGAAGGCGGCGCCCTGGTTGATGCCGAGCGCCGCCTGGATCACCACGGCGCTGGCCGGAAAGGTATTGTCGGGCGTCGAGGTCGCGAGCACGACGAGATCGATCGACTGGGCGTCCACGCCGGCCGCCGCGAGAGCGGCGCGTGCCGCCTTGACGCCCATGTCGGAGGTCGTCTCGCCCTCGGCGGCGATCCGACGTTCGCGAATGCCGGTGCGCTGCGTGATCCATTCGTCGGACGTATCCACCATGCGCGAGAGGTCGGAATTGGTGAGCACCCGGCTCGGCAGATAGCTTCCGCAGCCCAGCACGACCGAGCGTATGACGCTCACGAGGCCAAACTCCCGAACAGGTTCGTCGAGTTCAGCGTCTGGCTGATATTGGCGAGCAGGTCGTAGCGCACCATGTCGTGACCGATGTCCACCGCGTAGGCGAATCCTTCCGCATCGATCCCGCCGTGGCTCTTGATGACGATGCCGTTGAGCCCGAGGAAGACGCCGCCATTTGACTTGCGGGGATCCATCTTCTCTCTCAGGGTGTGAAACGCGTCGCGCGCCAGAATGTAGCCCAGCCTGGAGAGCAGTGTCTTGCTCATCGCGCTCTTGAGATACTGAGCGAGCTGGCGGGCGGTGCCCTCGGCGGTCTTGAGCGCGATATTCCCGGCGAAACCCTCGGTGACGACCACGTCGACGGTGCCTTTGCCGATATCGTCGCCTTCGACGAAGCCCGCATATTCGATCTCCGGCAAGTCGGCATCGCGCAGGATGGCGGCGGCCTCGCGGAGCGCGTCGAGACCCTTGACCTCCTCCGCGCCGATATTGAGAAGCCCGACCCTGGCCCGTCCAAGGTTGAACAGCGCGCGCGCCATACCGCCGCCCATGACCGCCATCGCCACCAGATGCCGGGCATCCGCCCCGATCGAGGCGCCCACGTCGAGCACCACCGATTCCCCCTTGAGGGTCGGCCACAGGCAAGCGATGGCCGGGCGCTGGACCCCGGCCATGGTCTTGAGGCTGATCTTGGCCATGGCCATCAGCGCGCCGGTATTGCCGGCGGAGACCGCCACGTCGGCTTCGCCCTTCTTGACCGCATCGACCGCCAGCCACATGGAGGATTTCCATCGCCCATGACGCAGAGCTTGGCTCGGCTTGGCATCCATCTTGACGGCGATGTCGGTGTGAACCAGGCGCGAGGCCTGCTTGAGCCGCGGCCGGGACGCGATCAGCGGCTCGACGACGGCCTGATCACCGAACAGAACGAATTCGATATCGGGGTGGCGGGCGAGTGCCACCTCCGCTCCGGGCACGACCACCGACGCGCCATGGTCGCCGCCCATGGCGTCAAGCGCGATGCGGACTTTTTGGGGCATGGCGGGACCCTGGAGACCGGGACGGCGGCAGGCGCCGGAAGCGCGGTCCTGCGGGAGCAATGACGATGGCGGACCATAGCGTTCCGGGGCCGGATGCAACAGGGGGGCGCGGTTTACTCGTCACGGCCGCCTTGCCCTCTCCGCAGCGTCGCCAAGGCTGCGAACGGGTGCTCGGTCTTGTCTTCGATCGGCGGCGCCTGGAACACCGCGTCCGGCTTGCGCGGATAGAGGTCGATCCCGAGAATCAGGAATTCGGTCGCGATCGCGCCGAGATCGACCGTGTCACCCAGGAGCGGCTCGGGCGCCTCGTCGGTCGCAACCTCCAAGGCCTCGCGGTCGGGCGCATCGCCGGCGGCGGGGGCGGCGTCCGGAACAAAAACCAGGTCGACCACTTCCTCCACCTCGTTCTCGATCGGATCGAGCGTCACCACGCAGACCTGTCCCACGGTCGCCGAGACGCGGCCCACCACATGCAATCCGTCCGCGCCACGCTTGCTCACGTCGAATGTGGCTTCGAGGCGTGGCAAGGCGCGAAGGTCGGCAGATTTGACAATGGCGGCGCGGGTGGCCTCGTCGGCCTTGAGCTCGAAGCGGCGTCCGGTCGCGGGAACTTCCTGGACGGTCACCGGAACGCGCCAGGGACCCTCACGCCCACGTTCATTCATGGCTTCCACCATTCTGCGCTGCCCGTAGGGCGCTAAGCGCCCGGATGCTCCTCGCGGGCCATGGTTTGCGTCTCAGCAGCCACCACCATGATGGCTTCAGGATCGGGAAAGGCGAGCTCGGCGCGACTCAAAGCCTGGCCCTCCTGGGCGGCAAGTTGATCGGCCGCGGCGCGCACATAGGTCGCCAGCCGAATGGCGCCAAGGTCCGCTCCGGTTTCCTCGCCGAACACGTTTCGCTGGACCGCGGCAATGAGCGGTTCGGGAGCGGACGCGGCGAGGGCGGCCCCATAGGCTGCCTGCCGGCCGTAAAAGGCCGCACCGATCTTCCGCATCTTGGCGGGTACGGCGAGATCGCCTGTGCCCATTTCGCGCAAGCTCCCGTCCATGTCGCCGCAGAACCGGTCGAAGAGTGCCTGGCCGAGTCGGCGCGCCGCGGCGGGCTCGGATTCCAGCCGGCGCAATACCAGCACGGTGTGCAGCACGACCATCTCGAAACGGCCGTTAACCGTATCGGGCACGCCATAAATCCGGTAGAAAGGTGCCGCTCGCGCCTGCGCCACGATCGTGCCATAGAGAGAGGCGATGCTGTGGTTCGATGGGTCGCGGCGAAAGAGGCGAAACATCATGGGGATAGCTCAAAGCGGCGAAAATTTCGGAAGCCTGATCGAGGGGACGTCGCTACCTAGCGTTAACTGGCCATTGCGTCAAAGTTCCCGCGATCGCAGCGATCTATAGGACCTGCTGGACCAAATGCGCAGCATTCGATCGAATCGTCTTGGCTTGCGGCCAGCCATCGGGCTGTTGGCCGCGGTGCTGGCACTCGGGCTCGGAGGCTGCTTCAGCGAGACCTTTCAAAAGGGCTACATCATTCCGGACGGTGCCCTCGAGCAGATCCCGATCGGTGCCAGCCAAGAGCAGGTTCTGATCGTGCTGGGCACGCCCTCAACCGTGGCCACCGTGAGTGGCGAAGCTTTCTATTACATCTCCCAGCGTGCCGAGCGTCCGGTCGCCTTCATGCCGCAGGAGGTGGTCGACCAGCGCGTGGTCGCGGTCTATTTCGACAAGAAGCGGCGGGTCGAACGGCTGGCCAATTACGGGCTCAAGGACGGCAAGATTTTCGACTATGTCAGCCGCACGACTCCGACCGGCGGCATCGAACTCAGCTACCTGAAGGGCTTTTGGAGCATGTTCGACTTGAAGCCTGGAATTTAAATGGATTTCCGAAGCGTGCGCTAGCTCTCGCCTTCCGCAACCGGGCCACGAACCAGATCGATGATCTCAAGCACGTTGCGGTCGGGATCGTGAAAGTAGGCGCTGCGGCCTTGGAACGTCCCTGATCGCCGATCCTCCTCCTTGAGGATCCGGATGCCCCTCTCCGCCAGAAAGGCCTTGGCCCGCTCGTAATCGTGTGCGCTCACCCGGAAGGCGTAATGAATGTCGTGCGCATTGCCGGCATTGGGGTCGACCGGCTTCTCCGAATAGGTCAGCACGAAGCAATCCTCGCCCGCCCGCATGAACACCATGTGGTTGTTGCGCCGGAGCCGCTCCATGCCCATGATCTCGGTATAGAACCTCTCCGAGCGGTCGAGGTTCTTCACCGGAATCGTGAAATGAACGACGCCTTGCGTCTTCAGCATCGCCTCTCCAAGGAGGTGAGTAGTGATTAGTGAGTAGTGCGAGTAGTGAGTGCGGCCCTCCTTTTCACTCGCCATACTATTCACTATTCACCACTTACCCTTTCCGGTCAGCGCGCCAGCACGGCCAGCAGCAGCAGCGCCACGATGTTGGTGATCTTGATCATCGGGTTGACCGCCGGCCCGGCCGTATCCTTGTAGGGATCACCCACCGTATCGCCGGTGACGGCGGCCTTGTGGGCGTCCGAGCCCTTGCCGCCGTAGTGACCGTCCTCGATATATTTCTTGGCGTTGTCCCAGGCGCCGCCGCCCGAGGTCATCGATATCGCCACGAATATCCCGTTGACGATGACGCCCAGCAGCATCGCTCCGAGCGCGGAAAAACCCGCCGACTTGCCTTGTGCACCGCCCCCAGCGACGAAATAAACCGCGAAGTAGACCGCGATCGGCGACAGCACCGGCAGCAGCGAGGGGATGACCATCTCCTTGATCGCAGCTTTGGTGAGAATATCGACCGCGCGACCATAGTCCGGTTTTTCGGTGCCCTGCATGATCCCCGGCTTCTCGCGGAACTGACGGCGGACCTCCTCGACGATCGCCGAAGCGGCACGCCCGACCGCGGTCATTCCGAGCGCGCCGAACAGATACGGTAACAGCCCGCCGAACAGCAGCCCGACCACCACATACGGGTTGTTCAACGAGAAATCGAGCTTGATGCCGGAGAAGTATTTGTGCATGTCGGCATGGGCGATGAAGTAGTTGAGATCCTGGTTATAGGCCGCGAACAGGACCAGAGCCCCGAGCCCGGCTGAGCCGATGGCATAGCCCTTGGTCACCGCCTTGGTGGTGTTGCCGACCGCATCGAGAGCGTCGGTGGACTTGCGCACCTCCTTGGGCAATCCCGCCATCTCGGCGATGCCGCCGGCATTGTCGGTCACCGGCCCGAAGGCATCGAGCGCCACCACCATGCCGGCCAGCGCCAGCATGGTGGTCACCGCGACCGCGATGCCGAACAGGCCGGCGAGGTTCTGAGTCACCAGGATGCCGGCGATGATGACCAGGGTCGGCAATGCGGTCGACTCGAGCGAAACCGCCAGGCCCTGAATGATGTTGGTGCCGTGACCCGTGACCGACGCCTTGGCGATCGCCTGCACCGGGCGGAAATTGGTGCCGGTATAATATTCCGTGATCCAGATGATCAGGCCGGTCACCACCAGTCCGACCACCCCGCACATATACAGGTCGAAGCCCGTATAGGCCACGCCGGGCAGCGGGCCAAATCCGACCAGGAGCCCCGTCACCAAGGCGACGCCGCCCAGCGACAGGATCGCGGTCGCAATGAAGCCCTTGTAGAGCGCGCCCATGATCGAGCCGCTGGGCCCAAGCCGGACGAAGAAGGTCCCGATGATCGTCGTTATGATGCAGATCGCGCCGATGGCGAGCGGATAGATCATCATCGTCATGAGGGTCCCGGGACCGGCAGCGGCGAAGAAGATCGCCGCCAGGATCATGGTGGCGACCATCGTCACCGCGTAGGTCTCGAACAGGTCCGCCGCCATGCCGGCGCAATCACCGACATTGTCCCCGACGTTGTCGGCGATGGTGGCCGGATTGCGCGGATCGTCCTCCGGGATGCCGGCCTCGACCTTGCCGACGAGGTCGCCGCCGACGTCGGCGCCCTTGGTGAAGATGCCGCCGCCCAGACGCGCAAAGATCGAGATCAGTGAGGCGCCGAAGCCGAGCGCCACCAAGGCGTCGATCACGGTGCGGTCGTTGGGGGCAAAGCCCATCAGGCCGGTCAGCACGGCGAAATAGACGGAGACGCCGAGCAGCGCGAGGCCCGCGACCAGCATGCCGGTTATGGCGCCCGCCTTGAACGCGAGCCCGAGCCCGGCGGCGAGAGAGCTGATCGCCGCCTGCGCGGTTCGCACATTGGCGCGCACCGACACGTTCATGCCGATGAACCCGGTGATCGCGGACAGCAGCGCCCCGATGGCGAAGCCGGCGGCCACCAACGGGCCGAGGAACCAGCCGACAATGAGGCAGACGACCACGCCGACGCCGCCGATGGTCGTGTATTGGCGCTTCAAATAGGCCTGCGCGCCCTCGCGCACCGCCGCGGCAATCTCCTGCATCTTCGCGCTGCCGGCATCCGCCGCCAGGACCGAAGCCGTCGCCCAGATGCCGTAGCCGATCGCCAAGAGACCGCAGGCGATGATGAACCACAAAGCTGTCATTGACCTAAACCCCGGTTTGCTGAGCGCGCCGGGCCGATCGATTCTGCCGCGGCCGCTGCCGCGCCGGGTTGTCGCTCCGGCCGGCGGAAAGTGGCGCGGATATAGCCAAAAACCTGCCGGCCACGCAATGGTGGGACACCGGGCGCAGCGCACCTCGGTCGCGCCCGCACGCGACGCCACCGAGAGCGAGCACAGCGCCGCGGCAAAAGATTCTTCATCTTTGCTGTAGATATCTCTTGCAATGGGTCGCAGTAGAGACTAACTGCGCCCTCGCCCAATTTCGCACGTGCCTGTGGCCGTGTGTCGGTCGGTGGGCATCCGGACAAGAGGCCGGACAGCCGCCCGGAGCAAGATCGCCGAGACCCAAGATCGAACTCGGGTCGTCACGATCGCAGCTCCGAACACTTGACTGGCAGCCGGAGGCGAAACCGGCGCACCTCGTTCTCAACGGGGGACGCGGCCTAAAGCAACGACGGAGCGGGCTTTTTTGGTCTCGTCGGCCCTCCAAAGGTCGACACCGAAGAGGCTTGTTCACTCTTGCCAGGCGTGCGGACCGGGATCTCCCGCTCCAATCCAAGGCATCATTTGGGTGAGAAAGCCGGCTCGCTGGTCGTGTCTCCATCGCACGGCAGCGCAGGGCTCCTCACCTTCTGACGCCGGGCGGCGCGCGCCGCTCGATCTTCAATCTGGGCCGCAAGGCCCGTTGAACATTGGTGAGGAACCATATCGATGACCGAGCGCATCCGCGATTTCCTGCGCAATCGCCGCGACGACCGCCCCTGCCTTGTCGTCGATCTCGACGTCGTGCGCGACAATTACCGGGCTTTCGCCCAGGCGCTGCCTGACAGCCGGGTCTTCTATGCCGTGAAGGCGAATCCGGCGCCCGAGCTGCTGCGGCTGCTGGTCTCGCTCGGCTCATGCTTCGACACCGCCTCGGTGGCCGAGATCGAGATGGTGCTCGCGGCCGGGGCCGCGCCCGAGCGCATCTCCTTCGGCAACACGATCAAGAAGCAGCGCGATATCGCGCGCGCCTACGAGCTGGGCGTGCGGCTGTTTGCGGTCGATTGCCAGCCCGAGGTCGAGAAGGTCGCCCGGGCGGCCCCGGGCGCGCGGGTGTTCTGCCGGATCTTGATCAGCTGCGCGGGCGCCGAGTGGCCGCTTTCGCGCAAGTTCGGCTGCGACCCCGAGATGGCCGTCGACGTGCTCGAGCACGCGCATCGGCGTGGGCTCGAAGCCTATGGGGTGTCGTTTCATGTAGGCTCGCAGCAGCGCCGCACGCAGGCCTGGGACGAGGCGCTCAAGTCGGCCGCGATGGTGTTTCGCGCCTGTGCGGAGCGCGGGATCAACCTCTCGATGGTCAATCTCGGCGGCGGCTTCCCGACCAAGTATCTCAAGGAAGTGCCCTCGGTCGTGGCCTATGGAAGGTCGATCTTCCGCGCCTTGCGCAAGCATTTCGGCAACCGCATCCCGGAGACCATTATCGAACCGGGCCGCGGCATGGTCGGCAATGCCGGCGTGATCGAGGCCGAGGTGGTGCTGGTCTCCAAAAAGAGCGAGAACGACAGCGTGCGCTGGGTCTATCTCGACATCGGCAAATTCGGCGGGCTCGCCGAGACCATGGACGAGGCCATCCGCTACCCCATCCGCACGCCCCATGACGGCGACCCGGTGGGACCTTGCGTTCTCGCCGGGCCGACCTGCGACTCGGCGGACGTCCTCTACGAGCGCAAGCCCTACGACCTGCCGGTGAGCCTGGAGATCGGCGACAAGGTGCTGATCGAGGGCACCGGGGCCTACACGGCGACCTATGCGTCGGTGGCCTTCAATGGCTTCGCGCCGCTGCAGACCTACCACATTTGACCTTCCGCGGATTCCCGGGAGCCGGCGACACCGGCTCCCAGCCCATCCAAGCCATCGTCAACGCATCTTTGGAATGCGGAGAGGGCACGACCATGATCAAAGTTCGTCACGAGACCCCCTTCGATGTCGCACGGCGCGAGGCGCTGCTCGACGAGGCGTTGGGCGACGGCCGCCGGGCCAAGACGGCCGAGCGGCTGCGTGAGGACCGGCTGCCGGAGCGGGGATTGTCGTTTGTCGCTTGCGCCAACGGCCGCATGATCGGCACCGTGCGGCTGTGGAACATCTGCGCCGGTCCCGGGCGGGCGGCGTTGCTGCTGGGGCCGCTCGCGGTCGCGCGCGATTTCCGCGCGCGCGGCGTCGGGGCCGAGCTGATGCGGCAGGCGCTCGAGCAGGCGCAACGGCGCGGCCACCGGGCCGTCCTCCTGGTGGGCGACGCGCCCTACTACGGCCGCTTCGGCTTCACTGCAGAAAAAACCGGCGGGCTCCGGCTGCCCGGACCTTATGCGCACGAGCGGTTGCTGGCGCGCGAGCTGGTGCCGGGTGCGCTCGAAGGAGCCCGCGGGCTTATCAACGCAACCGGCCGGATTGCAGCGAAATCCACGGCTGCGGCGCGCATTGCGCGTGCGGCTTGAGGTTTTTGACGTCTTACCCGAGGATGACAGGCATGAACACACATCCGACCGAAGCC
Source organism: Xanthobacteraceae bacterium (assembly GCA_036502925.1). GTDB lineage: Bacteria > Pseudomonadota > Alphaproteobacteria > Rhizobiales > Xanthobacteraceae > VAZQ01. The sequence continues at coordinate 9,006 of DASXXS010000211.1, read as the reverse complement.
TGGCCGGTGCACGCGCGATTCGACGGCCCGATCGTGATGATCGGGTTCGGCTCGATCGGCAAGGGCACGCTGCCCTTGCTCGAGCGGCACATTGCCTTCGATGCTTCCAAGTTCGCGGTGATCGCGCCCGACGACGAGGATCGCGCGCTGCTGGACGAGCGGAAGCTCAAGTTCATCCATGTGGCGCTGACCAAGGCGAACTATCGCGACGTGCTCACCCCGCTGCTCACGGTCGGACCGGGACGCGGCCTGGTCATCAATCTGTCGGTCGACACATCGTCGGTCGAGCTCATGGAGTTCGCCCGGGACACCAACGCGTTCTACATCGACACGGTGGTCGAGCCCTGGCCTGGCCTCTATACCGATCGCACCTTGTCGCCGTCGGCGCGCTCGAATTATGCGTTGCGTGAGAGCGTGCTCGAGCTGCGCCGCAGGCGGCCCGGCGGCGTCACGGCGGTGAGCTGCTGCGGTGCCAATCCGGGCATGGTCTCCTGGATGGTCAAGCACGCGCTGCTCGATATCGTGCGTGATCTGGGCATCGCCGCCGACGAGCCCCGCAGCCGCGATGGCTGGGCGCGGCTCATGCAGCGCGCCGGGGTCAAGGGCGTCCACATTGCCGAGCGCGATACGCAGCGCTCGCGCGATCCCAAGCCGCAGGGGTCATTCGTCAACACCTGGTCGGTCGAAGGCTTCATATCCGAAGGCATGCAGCCTTCCGAGGTGGGCTGGGGCACGCACGAGAAGACGATGCCGCCGCGCAGCCACCATCATGATTTTGGCTGCGACGCGGCGATCTACCTGATGCAGCCGGGCGCCGGCACGCGGGTTCGTTCCTGGACTCCCACCGCCCAGGCCCAGCACGGCTGGATGATCACCCACAACGAGTCGATCTCGATTGCGGACTACTTCACGCTCCGTCAGGACGGCAGCGTGGTGTACCGGCCGACCTGCCATTACGCCTATCACCCCTGCAATGACGCGGTGCTCTCGCTGCACGAGATGGCCGGGGCGGCATGGAGACCGCAGAAAGCATCGCATATTCTGACCGAAGACGACATCGTAGACGGCATCGATGAGCTCGGCGTGCTGCTCTATGGGCACGCCAAGAATGCCTATTGGTACGGCTCGCAGCTTTCGATCGAAGAGACGCGGCGGCTCGCCCCCTACCAGAACGCCACCGGGTTGCAGGTGACGTCGGCCGTGCTCGCCGGCGTCGTCTGGATGCTGGAGAACCCCGACTGCGGCATCGTCGAAGCCGACGAGATGGATTTCCGCCGCTGCTTTGCGATCCAGCGGCCCTATCTCGGGCCGGTGATCGGCCAGTATACGGACTGGACGCCGCTCGAGGGCCGGGGCGTGCTGTTCCCGGAGTCCCTCGACAAAGACGATCCATGGCAGTTCAGCAACATCCTGGTGGTTTGACCTGGCGGCACGTGTAGCCCGCTTCATCCGGGCTACGGGTTCTTCGGAAAAGCGAACGCGCCCGGATGACGTACGGCGACCGATCGCGCCTCGGCAAGCGAATGCGCGCCGATCTGACCGAGCGCCGCCCTCGCCTCTTCCATCAGCAGATCGATCACGTGTCCCGGCCCGGCCTCCCCCAGCGCCCCGAGGCCCCAGAGAAAGGCCTTGCCGGCAAAAGTCGCCTGCGCCCCCAGCGCGGCCGCGCGGATCACGTCGACGCCGCTGCGGATGCCGCTGTCCATGATGGTGGTGGCGCGGCTGCCCACTTCCGTCACGATGGCGGGCAGCACATCGATCGCAGGCGGCAGGGCCTCGATCTGGCGCCCGCCATGGTTCGATACCCAGATGCCCTCGATGCCCATGGCCACCGCCTTCGCCGCATCGAGCGGATGCAGAATGCCCTTGAGCACCATGGGCCGCCGCCAGCGGTCGCGGAAGCGCGCGATCTCGTCCCAGGTGAAGGCGCCGCCGATCTCCTGCCGGGCAAAGCGGATGACCTCGTCGCCGCCGGCACTCTCGCCCGCGTAAAGTTTGATATTCGCGAATTTGGGTCGGCCGTGCCGCATCAGCGCCACCAGCCAGCCGGGCGAGCCGAGCATGTCGAGGAGCATCGGCAGGTCGGGACGGAACGGCCCGCGGCCAAGCCCGACGGCCGCCTCGCGCGGCCGGGTGGTGCGGACCGGGACATCGATCGTGAGGACCAGCACATGGGCGCCTGCCGCTTCGGCGCGGCGAACCAGATCGAGCCCCAGCGCATGGTCGTTCCTGGCCATGCGGTAGAGCTGGAACCAGAGCACGTCAGGCGCCAGCTCGGCTGCCCGCTCGATGGTCATCCCGCCGACCGTTCCGAGCGTGTAGGGAACCCGCGCCCGCTGGGCGGCCCGCGCCATGGCGGCATCCGCCCCCGGCCAGACCAGCGCCGGCCCGCCCATGGGCGCGATACCGATGGGGGCTGCATATCTGCGCCCGAACAGCTCCACATCGATCGGCGGCAGTGAAGGCATGACGCCATAGCGCGGCACGAGCTCCACCGCATCGAGCGCCGCCCAATTGTGCGCGATGCCGGTATCGGCTCCCGCCCCGCCGTCCATGTATTCGAACACGAAATGGGGAACGTGACGGCGCGCATGGCGGCGCAAATGGCCGATGGTCGGAAATCGCCGGTGCAGCACCGTTCTGGCCCGCTGGGCCGGTTCCGTGCCCGCAAGGCCGCGGGCGGCCGCTGCCGTTCTGTCGTCCATCAAAGGTCCCCTGCGCGTGGATTGCCGTCAAAAATGACTGAACGAGGGCTTGTTGAACAGCATTGGTTTGCCGGCATGGTCGAGAAAACGAACGCCCGGCCGACCGGACCTGATAGTGCCGATTTGGGTAAGCGCGACGCCGGCCGCTTCGGCGGCCGCCATCAGGGCGTCCTTGGCTCCCGCCGCCACCGTGGCCACCACCTCGTAGTCGTCACCGCCGGTGAGCGCGGTATCGACGAGCGAAGGGTCGCTCGCAACGGCCTGGCGGGCGGCGTCCGACAGCGGCACGCGTGCAACCTCGATGTCGGCCACCATGCCGGAGGCGACGCAAAGCTTGCCGAGGTCGCCGACCAGGCCGTCGGAGACGTCCATCGCCGCCGTTGCATATTGCCGCAGCGCCTCGGCGATCGCATTGCGCGGCCGCGGCAGCAAGTAGCGCTCGATCAACTGATCGCGCTGCCGATGCTCGAGCCGCCAGCGCATCGCGGTATCGGGATCGCGTCGGACCAGGAGACCGAGGGCGGCATCTCCAATCGTGCCGGTGACGACGACGAGGTCGCCCGGCCGCGCGCCGCTGCGACGAACCATGGTGCCGCACGGCAGTATGCCGAATGCCGCGATCGATATGCTCACGGGTCCCGGCGTGCGGACGGTATCGCCACCCATGAGCGGGCAGCAATAGGCCTTGGCATCCTCGCCCAGACCGCGCGCGAAGGCTTCAAGCCAATCCCCGCCGAGCGTTTGCGGCAATGCCAGCGAGAGCAGAAAGCCGGCCGGTCCGGCACCTTTGGCGGCAAGATCGGAAAGGTTCACGCGCAACGCCTTCTTGGCGATCGTGTCGGGCGGATCATCGGGAAAGAAATGCACGCCGCCCACGACAGCGTCGGCTTTGAGCACGACGTCCGACCCCGGTGGCGGCGTGATCGTGGCGGCGTCGTCGAGCAGCCCGAACGCGCCCGGATGCGTGGCGAGCGGGCGGAAATACCGCGCGATCAGGCGGTCCTCGCCCGATTGTGCTTCCGGCTCACCTTCGATCATCGGGTCACCCCGCCGTTACGAATTCCCCCGCGCGCAATTTGCGGGCGAGCTGATCGAGAACCGCATTGACCATGCCGGTCTCCTCGCGGTCCACGAAGGCATTGGCGACATCGACATATTCGGCCACCACCACGCGCGCCGGCACGTCGCTGCGATGGCCGAGCTCGAAGGCGCCCGCGCGCAGCACCGCCCGCAGGATCGCCTCGATGCGCTTGAGCGGCCAAGTCTCAGCCAGCGCGGCGTCGATCAGCGGGTCGAGGCTGCGCTGCTCGCGCACGACGCCATTCACGACCTCGCGAAAAAACGCGGCCTCGGCCGGAAGATACTGGTTGCCTTCGACCTCGCGGCCGATCCAGTGGCTCTCGAACTGAGCGAGGATTTCGTTGCTGCCGGTGCCGGCGATGTCCATCTGGTAAAGCGCCTGCACGGCCGCCAGCCGCGCGGCGCCGCGGCGGTTGGCCTTGCGGCCATCCTTCGGTGCCGGCGAGCGCGCCATCAACGTGGGCCGAGGCGGCGCTGGAGCCGCACCAGCGCCAGCGCCGCGCGCGCCGCATCGCCGCCCTTGTCGGCCTCTTCGGCGCGGGCCCGCGACCACGCCTGGGCGTCGGTATCGACGGTCAGAATGCCGTTGCCGATCGGCACGCGGCGGGCCACCGAGAGATCCATGAGGGCGCGCGCCGATTGGGTCGAAACGATCTCGAAATGCATGGTGTCGCCACGAATGACGCAACCGAGCGCGACCACGCCGTCATAGGGCTTGCCGGCGCGCTCCGCGGCCTCGAGCGCGATGGCGATGGCGGCGGGGACCTCGAGCGAGCCGGGCACGCTTACGCGCTCGAACGCCGCGCCGGCGGCTTCGAGAGCGCGCGTGGCGCCGGCCAACAAGGCGTCCGCGATATCGTCGTAGAAGCGCGCCTCCACGACGAGAACGCGCGCGCCGGTAAGGTCACCGGTGTCGTTGGCGGCGTTTCTGCGCGGCTCGGCCATAAAACCTCATCTCCCAATGCTGCCCTCGTACCATCATCCGCACGGTCCGTCTGCGTGTAAACGCAGGCGGATCGCATCGACCGGGGCGCTAACGGGCCTCGATCAGCCGCGCCGCATAACGAGCCATCAGATCGACCTCGAGATTGACCTCGTCGCCGACGCAAAGCTGGGCGAGGGTCGTGACCTTCAACGTGTGGGGAATGATCAGCACGGAAAACGTGTCGCCCGCAACCTCGTTGACCGTGAGCGAAACGCCGTCAAGCGCCACCGAACCCTTCGCTGCAATGAGACGCGCGAGATCGTGCCTGGTTCGCAGCTCCAACCGGGCCATCTCGGTCAATGAGTCGCGAACCGTGACGACCGCAACCCCGTCCACATGTCCGGCGAGGAGGTGGCCGCCGAGCTCTTCTCCCAGCCGGAGCGGGCGTTCGAGGTTGATCCTCGTGCCCTCCCGCCAATGGCCGACCGTCGTCAGTTTGAGCGTCTCGGCGGCGGCATCAACGTCAAACCAGGTTCGACCGCCCTCCTCGCCGATCCCGACCACCGTCAGACATACGCCGGCGCACGCAATCGAGGCGCCTTCGCTGATCGAAGCGCGCGGATAGCCGCACGCGACCTTGAGCCGGCGCAGCCCCTCTGCGGCCTGGCGAACCGCAACAATCTCGCCGATATCGGTAACCAAGCCGGTAAACATGGCAGGCCTTTTGCTCAAAGTGCGGGCATGAGTTCCCGCGCGCGCAGAAAATCGATGACCAGGCTGTCGAATCCGGCCGGGTCTTCCAGACAGCAGGCGTGGCCGGTGCCGGGCAGAACCTTGTGGACCGCACCGGGCACCAGGCTCGCGGTCTTCTGGCCGGCCGGGAGCGAGTGGTCGAACTCCCCGTTGATCACCAGGGTGGGGACCTTCATGCTCGGCAGCCGCGCGGTCGTATCGGTGTGATTGCCGGCCACGAACACCTGCGCGATGGCTTCGCCCCGCAACCTCGGCTCGCGCTCGACGAATTGATTGAGGAGGTGCCGCCCGAGCCTGCTGTCGGCGAACTGCGGGTGGACCAGCTCACGCATGTGCTTGAGGTGGTAGTCTGTCAGATCATTGCGATATCCTTCGATGCGTTTCTGGTAGCGGGGGCTGGAGCCGCTGTTGCCGCCGACCAGGATGAGGGCGTCGAACCGATCGGGATGATCGAGGCCCAACAGAATTGCGATACCGGAGCCGACGCTGCATCCGCCGCAGATCGCGCGCGCGACCCCGACATCCTGCATCACGCCGATCACATCGTTGCACATGTCCTTGAGCGAGAAGGCCGTCGTCACCTTCTCGGAGCGGCCATAGCCGCGGATGTCGATGCCCACGACCTTGAACCAGGTCGAAAAATGGGCGGCTTGGTACATCCAAAGATCATGGTCGAAGGGATTGGCATGAATGAAGACGAACGCCGGTCCCTCGCCGGTCACCTCATACCAGATGTCGACAGCGTTCGCTCGGCTCAATGGCATGATGGTCTCCGCTCATCCGGCTCCGCCCCCTTCATCGGCGTGCCAGGAAGTCGATTGTATCCTCGCCAGCGATCTCGGTGCGGATCAATTCGAGCCGGGGGGATTGAGTCAACGCTGCGAGCGAAAGTCCCGCGAGCGCATCGATACCGTCGGGGCCGATCACCTTGCCGGAGCGCAGCAGCACGGCCTCGTCGACCAGATCGGCGCCGAGCATGGCGGCGGCTAGGATCGGCCCGGCCTCGACCATGAGCCGCGTGATGCCGCGCTCGGCCAGGCGCTCGAGCACGGCGGCGAGATCGAGCCGGCCGTCGGGCGCCGGCAGCCGCAGCACCTCCGCTCCAGTCGCCCGCAGCGCTTGCTCCCGGTCCCCCGTCGCCCAGTCGCCGGTGACGACCCACAGCGGTGTGTCCCGCGCCGTCGCGACCAGCCGGCTGTCGAGCCGAAGCCGCAGCTTGCTGTCGAGCACCACGCGAACCGGCGAGCGGTCCGCCATGCCGGGCAGCCGGCAGGTCAGCAGCGGATCGTCGGCCAGCGCAGTGCCGACGCCGGTCAAGACGGCATCGCTCATGGCCCGCATGAGGTGCACATGTGCACGCGCCGGCTCGCCGGTGATCGGGGCCGGGCGCCGGCCAGCGAGGCCGGCTTTGCCGTCGGCGGAGACGGCGAGCTTGAGGATGACCTGCGGACGGTGATCGCGCATGCGGCGGATGTGGCCGGCATGGGCTCGCTGCGCCTCGTCAGCGCCGATCCCGACCGTGACCGCGATGCCGGCCGCGGCCATGCGGCGGTGGCCCTCCCCGGCAACCTGCGGATTGGGATCTTCAAGCGCGGACACGACGCGCGCGATGCCGGCCGCAACGATCGCGTCGGCGCAAGGCGGGGTCTGCCCGAAGTGCGAACAGGGCTCCAGCGTGACGTAGAGGGTGGCGCCGCGGGCTGCGCCGCCAGCCCGATCCAGCGCCTGGGTCTCGGCATGGGGACGGCCGTGGGGCTTCGTCCAGCCGCGCCCGACAATCACCTGACCATCAGCTTGCCGACGCACCACCACGGCCCCGACCGAAGGGTTGGGCCAGGTACGCCCGAGCCCGCGACGGCCGAGCGCCAGGGCCAGCTCCATGAAGCGAAGGTCGTCGTCTGGATCGATGCCGGCCATCACCGCGCCGACATTCATTTCCGCGCGGCTGCCGGCGGCCTGCCGTCCTCGTCGCCTGACAATTCTCCGAGCACGGTTTCGAAATCCTTGGCCTCGCGAAAGTTTCGGTAGACCGAGGCGAAGCGGACATAGGCCACGTCGTCGAGCGCGCGCAGATGCTCCATCACCATTTCGCCGATGGTCTCGGAGGTGATTTCGCTTTCGCCCTGGCTTTCGAGCTCGCGCACGATCTTGGAAACGAGCTCGTCGATGCGCTCGGGCTCGACCGGCCGCTTGCGCAGCGCGATCTGCACCGAACGCAGAAGCTTGTCGCGGTCGAACGGCACGCGGCGACCGTTGCGCTTGATGACAAGGAGCTCGCGCAATTGCACCCGCTCGAACGTGGTGAAACGAAAATTGCACGCCAGGCATACGCGACGGCGCCGGATGACCGAGGAGTCCTCGGTCGGCCGGGAGTCCTTGACTTGCGTGTCAAGACTCGCGCAGTTCGGACAGCGCATGCCCGCCCCTTTCCGCTAATAGATCGGAAACCGGTGGACCAGCGCCCGCACCCGTTCCCGCACCGCAGCTTCGACCAGCGAATCCTCTTCCGCGCCCTTCTGGGAGAGCACGCCGAGCATCTCGGCGATCAATTCGCCCACCTGGCGGAACTCGGCGATGCCGAAACCGCGCGTCGTGCAGGCCGGCGTCCCGAGCCGGATCCCCGAGGTCACGGTCGGCTTCTCGGGATCGAACGGGATGCCGTTCTTGTTGCAGGTAATGCGGGCGCGCCCCAGTGCCGCTTCCGCCACCTTGCCGGTGAGCCGCTTGGGACGCAGATCGACCAGCATGAGGTGGGTATCGGTGCCGCCGGAGACGATGTCGAACCCGTTTGATTTCATCGATTCCGCCAGGGCCTTGGCGTTTTCAACGACGTTCTTCGCATAAAGTTTGAAGGACGGAAGCAGCGCCTCGCCGAAAGCCGCGGCCTTGGCGGCGATCACATGCATCAATGGTCCGCCCTGCAGGCCGGGGAAGATTGCCGAGTTTATCTTCTTGGCCAGCTCCTCGTCATCGGTGAGGATGAAGCCGCCGCGCGGCCCGCGCAAAGTCTTATGAGTGGTCGAAGTGACCACGTGGGCGTGCGGAAACGGGCTCGGATGCGCGCCGCCCGCGACCAGGCCCGCGAAGTGCGCCATGTCGACGAGCAGCAGCGCGTTGACCTCGCGGGCGATCTCGGCGAATGCGGGGAAGTCGAGGATGCGCGGGTACGAGCTGTACCCCGCAACGATCATCTTCGGCATCACCTCGAGCGCGCGGCGGCGCACCGCATCCATGTCGAGCACACCCGTCTCCTCCGAGACGAAATACGGCTCGAAGTGATAGATCTTGCCGCTGAAGCTCACCGGGGACCCATGGCTGAGGTGCCCGCCCTGGTCGAGCGCCATGCCAAGGACCTTGTCCCCGGGGCTGAGCACGCTCGCGTACGCCGCCATGTTCGCCTGTGTGCCGGAGTGGGGCTGCACATTGGCGTGCTCGGCGCCGAACAGCGCCTTCGCACGGTCGCGAGCGAGGTTCTCCACCTTGTCCACGATCTGGCAACCGCCGTAGTAGCGCTTGCCCGGCACTCCCTCGGCGTACTTGTTG
>DASXXS010000210.1:0-3415 GCA_036502925.1 Xanthobacteraceae bacterium | reverse complement strand
TCCGACGCCCGCCATCGCGGCTTGTAGGACAAGGGCCTGGCCGGCGGAGAAGCCGCCGCCGAGCGGGAACATCATGATGCCGGCAAAGCCGACGCGGACGACGAACATCGAGCTCTGGCCGGTAGCAAGGATGCGCGAGGTTTCCGCGGCGCGATGGATGTTGATGATCGTGATGTAGGCGACGAAAGCGGCGGCAATCGCCGCGACGAAGCCCGTGAACTGGCCGACGATCTGGCCGATGACGGTGGCCTCGTTGCCGATCGAAGTGCCCGGCGTTCCGCCGGGGACCGGGAATATCGAGCGCAGCACCTGCGCCGCCCAGTCGTTGCCGGGGTCGAGGGCGCTCCAGCTCACGTCATAGGGGTTCGTGGTTTGTGCGAATGCCGGGCCGGCGATGGCCAGGAAGAAGAGCGACAGTACACCGATCGAGAGGATACGCATGACAAGCCTCGCGGCATTTGCCGGCCAGGCTGTCATCCGAGGCTGCGAACGGCGTGTTTTATATGCTCATGGAGGGCGCCGGCGCGGCGCGCGTCGCTGCATCGGCCGATGGCGCGCGGTTGAAGGCGGACCTTAGGGCGTCGGCCGCGCGGTGAAGCAGCTCAGCCGCCTTCTGCGCCAGGTCGTCCATCATGCTTTTGCCGTCGCGCCGCGACGGCGTGCCGCCGGCGGCTTCGCCGATCTGGGCGTCCATCTGCTCGAATTTGGCGCTGAGGTTGGCGCCATCCGGCCGCCGCGCGATGACTTGCTCGATGCCCACCCGGTCCTGGCCGTAACGGGCGAGAGCAGCGGCGGCTTTGTCGTAGGTGGCCGCCACCCCACGCTCGGTTTCGAGGGCGTTGTTGAATTGCTGGCGGAGGTCGGCGAAGCGGCCGCCTTGGCGCATTTCGGAGAGCACCGCGGCGATGCCGCCGGGTTCGGCCCGCGCCGCCACGCGGATGCGGTTCATCACGATCGCTCCCTCGCCGGTATGGAAGGCGTCGAGCGCGTCGAGAGCAGCGCGTCCGGACTTCTCGGCACGGCCGAGGGCCCGCTCATCGCGGCTTTCCTGCATCCGCGACTCGAAAGCTGCCAGCCGGCCAGCCATTGGTGTCGCCAGCGGGTCCCAAGGGGCTCCGGGCCCACCAGCTTTTGGCCGCATGCCGCGTAAGATCGTATCGAGTGTCTCTCTGGGATAACTCTGTCCGGAGCTCGGGCTTCGCTGCAAGGCTGGGTTGTCGTGAGTCGAAGGATCGGTACCGCGAGCGGTATTGGCTCGTTGCGGCTGTTCTGAACCCGGGTGTCGCGGATCCGATTGCGGCTCGGCGGGACGAAGCGAGAGTCGGACACGGCTCTCGAGCGCCTCGATCGAGCTCTGTATACTCGGCGTGTTCTGATCGGTTTGGCGGCCAATTTCAGTTCCGATCTCTCGTAAGTCTCTGATAAGGCGTTTGTCCTCCAAAGAGGCGGTCGCACGCATCAGGGCGCGCATGCGCTCGTTTTCGAGACCGGGCGCGGTGGCAGCGAGACGGGTGATTTCCGAACGCAACTCGGGGGCCATCGCGATCGGCCAGACCGCAGATTTCTCGAGGTCCTGCACCAAATAGGCGACCTGACGCCGGAACGCCGGCTGGGTGCGGCGCTCGGCGTCAGCGCCTTGCAAGGCCAGAGTCTGGATCGTCTGGGCAAGGTTTCGATCGAGATTGGCGATGAAGGGCTGTGCCCGCTCGAGGTGATCGAGCAGCTCGCGCATCGGGTCGTTTTCGCCCTGTGGGACTTTCCTGCTTTCGTTCGGCTTGTTCGCCGGCTGCGCAGTGGTGGGTGCGGCCGCCCTTGCATCGCTCCCGTAACTTGTGCTTGGCGCGGTGGGGCTCTGCGCTGTCGTGGAGGTTTCTTCGGCCATGTAGAGCTCCGTCAAATCGCTTGCGTCTGTTCTCAGTTCGTCGCTTGCATGGACGGTGTGGGCATCCGCACAGTGGGCTGAAAGTTGCGCTCGACCGTCTGGGCGAGTTGCGTGGCGCTGATCGTCGCGTGTTGCAGGCCCGTCCTGAAGATCTGGAACTGCAGGTAGTTGCTGAGGGCGAGCTCGATCGCGATCTCGCGCTCGACTGAAGCGGGCGGCATGCTCTGCAGCGTCGCGGCCCAAGTCACGTCGCTGATGCGCCGTTCCGACTCAATCTGCAGCACCTGCAGCCATGAGCCGTTGGTCTGAGACGGCAGCCCAACGTTGGTCAGATACTGCTGCTGCAGCGCCGTCAATGGCACCGAGGGCGTCTGCATGCCGATCTCATGGTCAACGAAGCTCTGCGCGAGCGACATGCGGGCGTTATAGCTGCGGCGGCGCATAGCGGCCTCTTGGCCAGCGGTCGAGGCAAGCTGATCGCGGCGCAGCGCGGCCGGGGCGACCGGCTCAATAAGGTTGATCGCGTAGTCCTTGGCGGTATTGACCGCCGTCTGATCGGCGTAGGTTCCCGCGCCGAACAAGCTCGAGAACTGCTGGTCGGCATCCGGGGTGTTGCTGGCGGAGCTGCACAACCCCGCGGCAACGTCGTTGGCGTCGCAGTAATAATTGAGGTGCTCCTGGTTGATCGACGCCACGCCCTGGGCCTGGCCGTAGTAGGACGGCATGTTGGGTCCCGCCTCACCTCGCAGGTCGTGGATCTTGGCGATGGTCGCCGCCACAGTGAACGCCTGCACCGCCGCCGCCTGGGTGCTGACGCCGCCGTCGAGCGCTGTGCAGGCGGTCGGGCTCGGTGTCTGCTCGTCGCGGATTTGCGCGTTCCGCACGTCACGCCTGAAGCGGGCGTTGGCGGTGTTCGAGGCGTCGACGATCTGCTCGAGCGCGCCGACCGAGGCCTTCTGATAGTTGGCGGTCTGCGTGAAGCCTTCCTGCAGCAATTGCTCGACGGTGCCGAAGGTATTGTCGCCGAGGAGACTGGCGATGGGACCGGTGGCGCTGAGAAAATCCTTGACGTCTTGAATATAGCCGTTGATGTCGCTGAGCACGCCTTTGACGGCATTGACCGCCGCCAGCACGGTCGCATCGATGGTCGGCAAATCCGCTTGAGCGGAGGTGGCGTTGAACAGGACGCCGCCGATGACGATGCCGATCCCGGTCGTCGCGGCGTGAGTGAGCTTGCGCATGAGCGTCTCCTCAGAACGTGCCTTGCGGGACGTTCGGCAGGCTGTATCCGGTCGGCGCGGTGCCGGTGCCGTTGATGTAGAGGCCGCTGCCGGTCGACCCGATGCCGATGCCGACTGTCGCGATCGGCGGGCCGCCGCCACCGAAGGACAATTTCGGGCAGGAGAGGCCGCCGCCGAGCCCGCCGAAGCCGAGATTGAAGCCGGTGATCGTGAGCCCGCACTGCACCTTGCCGAGGAGCGAGTTCCAGCTCTGTTGCACGAGGTTGCAGATCTTGCCCTCGACCGCCTGCAG
>DASXXS010000209.1:0-11403 GCA_036502925.1 Xanthobacteraceae bacterium | reverse complement strand
CCGTCATGGTGCAGCAACAGGACGATGTCCAGGCCGTGATCGCGAGCGGCCTGATGGCGCCGGAACGCGTGGTCACCACCGGGTTCGGGCGGCTTGCGGACGGCACCCGGGTCGAGGTGACGAGCGCCGAGGAAGCGGGCCCCATTCCCGCCGATCCGGCGCAGCGACCGTCGCGTCCCGGCGGCGGCGCCCCCAAGGGCAAGGGACAGCGCCAGCAAGGCGCCGCAGACGCGCCCGGCACCGGACGGCTGGGCCAGGCGGCGGCCGATCCATCGCCACCGTCCCAGCGCCGCGGCGGCGGTGGTGCGCCCAACGGCCAAGAACAGCCAGCGCCAGGCGCCGGAGGCTCGCCGAGCGCTGCGCCATGAGCGTGTCCTCGCCGTTCATTCATCGTCCGATCGCCACATCGTTGCTCGGCATTGCGGTCATGCTGGGCGGCATCCTCGGTTATTTCTGGCTGCCGGTCGCGTCCCTGCCGCAGGTCGATTTCCCGACCATCCAGGTCACCACCCAGCTCCCCGGCGCCAGTCCCGACACCATGGCATCGCTGGTGACGGCGCCGCTCGAGCGGCAGTTCGGGCAAATTCCCTCGCTCACGACCATGACCTCGTCGAGCTCGTTCGGGATCAGCCAGATCACGCTGCAGTTCGATCTCAGCCGCGACATCGATTCCGCCGCGCAGGACGTGCAAGCCGGCATCAATGCGGCCGGCTCGACGCTGCCGCGGACGCTGCCGTATCCGCCGAACTATTCCAAGGTGAACCCGGCCGACGCCCCGATCGTGACGCTCGCGCTCACCTCCAACACCATTTCGCTGCGGCAGCTCAGCGATCTCGCCGACAGCCTGCTGGCGCAGCGGCTGAGCGAGCTCAGCGGCGTCGGGCGGGTCACGGTCGAGGGAAATCTGCGGCCGGCGATCCGCATCCAGGCGGATCTGGCGCGGCTCTCCAATTATGGAATCTCGATGGAGGATCTGCGCAACGTGATCGTCGGCGCCAATGTGGCGGGCGCCAAGGGCTCGCTCGACGGCACCCACCAATCCTACACCATCGCGGCCAACGACCAGATTGCCGCCGCCAGCGCCTACCGCGACGTGGTGGTGACCTATCGCAACCAGGCTCCGGTTTTCATCAAGGACGTGGCCGACGTCGTCGACGGTCTGGAGAATACCAAGGTCGGCGGCTGGTATCAGGGCACGCCCGCCGTCATCGTCGATATTCAGCGCCAGCCCGGCGCCAACGTGATCGCCACCGTCCAGGGCATTCAAAAGGAGCTGCCGCGGCTGCAGCGCTCGGTCCCGGCCGGCGCCGCGCTTACCGTCGTGCACGACAGCACCACCACGATCCGCGCCTCCATCCATGACGTCCAATTCACCCTGATCCTGAGCGTCGTGCTGGTCGTTCTGGTGGTGTTCGTCTTCCTGCGCACGATCCGCGCCACCATCATCGCGGGCGTCGCCTTGCCGCTGTCGCTGATCGCGACGTTCGGGATCATGTGGTTCTGCGGCTTCAGCCTCGACAACCTGTCGCTGATGGCGCTGACGATCGGCACCGGATTCGTGGTCGACGATGCCATCGTGATGATCGAGAACATCGTGCGCCATATGGAGGAGGGCGAAGGCCCGTTCGAGGCGGCGCTGGAGGGCGCGCGCGAGATCGGCTTCACGGTGATTTCGCTGACACTGTCCCTGATTGCCGTGTTCATTCCGCTCCTGTTCATGACCGGCATCGTGGGCCGCATGTTCCGGGAATTCGCCTTGACGCTCACCATCGCGGTGGTGACCTCCGCGGTGGTATCGCTGACGCTCACCCCGATGATGTGCAGCCGCCTGTTGCGGCAGCAGGCCGAAGCCGCCGGCAATTTTGTCACGCGGAGATTCCACCGCCTGATGGATTCGACGGTGAATCTCTACCGGCGCAGCCTCGAATGGGTCCTGGGTCACGAATTCCTCACCCTCATGGTCACCCTGGCGACGTTCGGGGCCACCATCTGGCTTTACGTCATCATCCCGAAGGGGTTCCTCCCGCTGCAGGACACCGGCCTCATCTACGCGGTCCTGGAAGGCGGCCAGGACGTGTCGTTCACCGAGATGCAGCGGCTGAGCGGCCAAATCGAAAGCACGATCCGCAAGGACCCGGACGTAACCGGGGTCGTCTCCGTGATCGGGGTCACCCCGCTCAATGCCACGCCCAATGCCGGCCGGCTTGCCATCACGCTTCGCCCGCGCGACCAGCGCGTCGCGACGGTCTCGGCCGTCATCGACCGATTGAAGAGCCAGGTCCGCATGGTCCCGGGCACGGTGGTGTATTTCCAGCCGGTGCAGGACATCCAGATTTCGACCCGCACGAGCCGCGCGCAGTTCCAATACACGCTGACCGGAACCGATACGACTGAAGTCGGCGATTGGGCGGGGCGGCTGGCCGCCAGGCTGCAATCTTCGCCGGTCCTGCTCGATGTCGCCTCCGATGCGCAGAATGACGGACTGCGCATGATGGTCCAGGTCGACCGCCCGACCGCCGGCCGGCTCGGGGTCTCGATGCAGACGATCGTCGATACGTTGGATGACGCCTTCGGGCAGCGCCAGATCTCCACGATCTATGCCCAGGCCAACCAGTACCGCGTCATTCTGGAGGCGACGGCGCAATACCAGAGCGATCCGAACTCGCTGTCGAAGCTCTATGTCCCGGCTGCCGGCACCCAGGCGGTCGCCACCCAAACCTCGTTGACGGCGGGCGCCACCCCCACCCCGTTCCTCACCACCGAAGGCGCCCCGCAGGTGCCGTTGAGCGCGCTTGCGCAATTCCAATACACCACGGCCCCACTGGTCATCTCCCACCAGGAGCAGTTTCCGGCGATCACCATCAGCTTCAACCTGGCGCCGAATGCCGCGCTCAGCGACGCAGTGGCGGTGATCTCGGCCGCCGAGGAGGACATCGGCGTGCCGACCTCGGTGATCGGCAGCTACTCGGGCGATGCGGCCGAATTCGGCAAGTCGCTGGCCGGCGAGCCGTGGCTCATCCTGGCGGCCGCGGTGACGATCTACATCGTGCTCGGCGTTCTCTACGAGAGCTTCATCCATCCGTTGACCATCCTGTCCACGCTGCCGTCGGCGGGGGTGGGGGCGCTGCTCGCCCTGATGCTGTATGGCTACGACCTTTCGGTCATCGCCCTCATCGGCATCGTGCTGCTGATGGGCATCGTGAAGAAGAATGCGATCATGATGATCGACTTCGCGCTCGAGGCCGAGCGCGTGCAGGGCCTGTCGCCGCGCGACTCCATCCTGCAGGCCTCGCTGCTGCGGTTCCGGCCGATCATGATGACGACGCTGGCGGCGCTGTTTGGCGCGCTGCCGCTCGCGCTCGAAAGCGGCACCGGGTCCGAGCTGCGCAATCCGCTCGGCATCACCATCGTGGGCGGCCTCTTGCTGAGCCAGTTGCTGACGCTCTACACGACGCCGGTCATCTATCTGCAGATGGAGCGGGTCAGGGCGTGGCTGACCGGCGCTCCCGCGGAATTGTCGGAGCCCGAGCTCGACCTGCCGCTCGCGCCGGAGCCCTCGCAGCGGCCCGCGGAGTAGGTCCGATGAACTTCTCGGAGCCCTTCATCCAACGGCCGATCGGCACCACGCTCATCGCCATCGGGCTGTTCCTGGTGGGCGCGGTGGCCTACCAGTTCCTGCCGGTCGCCAGCATGCCAACCGTGGATTTCCCCACCATCACGGTCAGCGCCAACCGGCCGGGCGCCGATCCGGAGACCATGGCGGCAACCGTCGCGGCCCCGCTCGAGCGCCGCCTGGGGGAAATTCCCGGCGTCACCGAGCTCACCTCGCGCAGCTCGCTCGGGCTCACCCGGATCTCGATCCAGTTCGATCTCACGCGCAATATCGACGGCGCCGCGCGCGACGTCCAGGGCGCCATCAATGCCGCCATCGCCGACCTGCCGGGCGACCTGCAGTCGACGCCCTCCTTCCGGAAATCGAACCCGGCCGCCATCCCGATCCTCATCCTGGCGCTGACCTCGAAGACGGTCGCGCCCAGCGCCATCTACGATGCGGCCGATACGGTCGTGGCGCAGCGCCTCTCGCAGGTCAAAGGCGTCGCCGAGGTGAGCGTCAACGGCGCCGAGCAACCCTCGATCCGGGTCCGGGTCAATCCGCTCGCGCTCGCCGCCATGGGGCTTGGCCTGGAGGACGTGCGCGCCGCCATCGCCAATGCCAACGCGGCCGGCCCGCTCGGCGTCTTCGAGGGCGCCGACCGCGCCGCCACCATCGCGATCAACGATCAGCTGCGGACCGCCAGCCAGTACGACCCGATCGTGGTGCGCACCGCCAACGGCACGGTGGTGCGCCTGTCCGCCGTCGCCTCGATCGAGCCAGGCGTGCGCAACAAGCTGTCGGCCGGCTGGTACAACAAGCAGCCCTCGGTGCTGCTGGTGATCACCAAGGATTCCACCGCCAACGTGATCGAAACCGTCGACAACATCTTCGAGATCCTGCCCGACATCAAACGCTACATCGCGGCGGATATCGACATCTCGGTGCTGTCGAACCGCACCAGCACGATCCGCGCCAGCATCCACGACATGCAGCTCACGCTCGCCGTCACCATCATGCTGGTCATGATGGTGGTGTTCGTGTTCCTGCGGCGGCTGGCGGCGACCATCGCGGCGGGCGTCACGGTGCCGCTCGCGCTCGCCGGCACCTGCGCGGCGATGTGGGCGGCCGGCTTCTCGATCGACAATCTGTCGCTGATGGCGCTGGTGGTCTCGGTCGGCTTCGTGGTCGACGACGCCATCGTCATGATCGAGAACAGCTTCCGCAATCTCGAAAAGGGCTTGTCGCCGATGCGCGCCGCCTACGAAGGCGCCCGCCAGATCGGCTTCACGGTGATCTCGATCAGCATCTCGCTGGTCGCGGCCTTCATCCCGCTCCTGTTCATGGGCGGCGTGGTGGGCCGCGTGTTTCGGGAATTCTCCGTAACGCTGGTTTTCGCGATTTTCATTTCCACGCTGGTCTCGCTGTCGGTGACCCCGATGATCTGCGCGCATTTCGTGCGTGCGCCCCCGAGCCCCGATGCGACGCCGTTCGATCGCGCGGTCGAGCGGTTGCTGTCCGGGATGAGGCGATTCTATGCGCGCACCCTCAGCCGCGTGCTCGACAGCCGGGGGCTCATGTTGGTCGTCATGACGGCCACGCTGGGGCTCACCGTCTACCTCTATGACATCGCCCCGAAGGGTTATTTCCCGCGCGACGATACCGGCCTGATCTTCGGCGGCACGCAGGCTTCGCCCGACATATCATTCCAGGCGATGTACGACCTGCAGCAGAAGGCGGCCGACATCGTGCTTTCCGATCCGGCGGTAGCGGGCGTGGGCTCCTCGATCGGCAGCTCGGGCTTCAATTCCTCGGTGAACCGCGGCACCTTGTTCATCAGCCTGAAGCCGCTCTCGGAGCGGGGCATCAGCGCGGAGGCGGTGATCAACCGGCTGCGTCCGAAGGTCGCCAATATTCCCGGGCTGAGCGTCTTCATGTTCGCGCTCCAGGACGTGCGGGCCGGTGCCCGCCAGGCCGATTCGACCTACCAATTCACGCTCTGGGATCCGGATTACCAGGAGCTGGTCCATTGGGCGCCGATCCTGCTCGACAAGCTCAAGACCGTGCCCGAGATCACCGATGTGAGCACCGATCGCCAACCGGGCGGGCTGCAAGCCGACGTGGTCATCGATCGCACCGCCGCGGCGCGGCTTCGGGTACGCATCCAGGATATCGACAGCGCGCTCAATGACGCCTTCGGGCAGCGGCAGATCTCCACGCTGTTCACGCAACGCAACCAATATCGCGTCGTGATGGAGATCGATCCGCAATTTCAGCGCGATCCTCTGGACGTGAGCCGCATCTACGTGAGCAGCCAAAGCGGAACGCAGGTGCCGCTCTCGGCGGTGACCAAGGTGGTGCGGGGATTGCAGCCGCTGGTGATCAACCACCAGGGACAATTTCCGGCGGCGACGCTCAGCTTCAATCTGGCCGAGGACGTCACTCTCGACGAGGCGACCCGGGCCGTCGACCGGGCCGCGGCCGAGCTGCACATGCCCGACACGCTGCACGCCGACTATGCCGGCGACGCGCGCGCCTATCGGGATTCGATCATCGGGCAGCTGTTGCTGATCGGCGCGGCGCTGATCGCGGTCTATATCGTCCTGGGCGTGCTCTACGAGAGCCTCGCCCATCCGCTGACGATCATTTCCACCCTGCCGTCGGCGGGACTCGGCGCGCTCTTGGCGCTGCAGCTGTTCCGGACCGACCTGTCGCTGATCGCCTTCATTGGAATCATCCTGCTGATCGGCATCGTCAAGAAGAACGGCATCATGATGGTCGACTTCGCGATCGAGGGCGAGCGCGGCCGCGGGCTCTCGCCGCAGCAGGCGATCTACGAAGCCTGCCTGGCGCGGTTTCGCCCGATCATGATGACCACGGCGGCGGCGCTGTTCGGCGCCTTGCCGCTGGTGATCGCGACCGGGCCCGGATCGGAGCTGCGCCGGCCGCTCGGCATCACGATCGTGGGCGGCCTGTTGGTGTCGCAGGCGCTGACGCTCTACACCACCCCGGTCATCTATCTTTGGCTCGACCGGCTGCATCGCCGGCTGGGAGGAAGGCGCGAGGCCCGCGAGCGCGGGCACCTGATCCGCGCGGCAGTGCGGGCGTTTCGAACATAGCGCGCGAGCGATCGGATTGCGTCGAATTTAAGCAAGGAATTGCGGCAAGCCTGCGTTGGCCTGCCAAACTTGCAGCGCATTGCCGCCGAACATCCGCACGATCGGGATTCGAAGATGGAAGGTTCACGCCAGGGAGAATCTCGATGTCGAAGCGTTTCGTCTCATGGGTACCAGCGGCCTGCGTCGGTCTGCTCGCCGCGGCGATCTTGCTTGGCACAAACCGGGCCGCGCCCGCCGGCGATGATTGCCTGGCGGGGCCGAACCGCCCACCGGCGCCGGGAGGGCATTGGTATTACCATCTCGATCGCGCCAGCAATCGTAAGTGCTGGTACGTGATGGAGCCGCAAACTCGCAGCCCCACGGCCCAAGCGGCGGAACCGCAGCCCGCTCCCGATCTGGTGCCGCAACCCCCACAGGCGACGTTCGGCGCCTTTCTCTCTTCGCTAGGCTTTCCAGGGACCCAGCCAAATACCGCCGGCGATGTGCGCGTGGCGCAACCCGCGCCCACGGACGATCTCAAGTCCGACCTGGCAGCGCCCGCTCGGCGGCCCCGCATGATGCGCCAGCCCGACGCGGAGGCGGCCCCCGCCGCGAAACCGCATCGACAGGCACACACCCGGCCGCCCGCGGAGCCTGCCGACGCGGGGCCCGCGCCGCCGCTCAGCCAGGCGGAGCGCGACGCACTGTTCCAGGAATTTCTGCGCTGGCGGGAAAGCCGGACGCCTTAGGCATTTGTCCCGGGCGCAGCAGGTAGCCCGCATGGAGCGCAAGCGGAATGCGGGGCGGCCGCTCCCGGATTTCGCAAGCGCTCCGTCCGGCCTACGGGGAAAGCCGCGACTACCGGCCCTGCTTGACGACGATCCCGTCGAAGAGCTTCGACCACTTGTCGCCTTCGTCCAGCATTTGCGCCGGGTCGATCACCTTGAAGGAAATTTCCAGCGGCTTGACCTTCATGTTGGTGGGCGTGAAGTCGCGATCGAGCAGAAGCCGCTGCGCGTCCGACAGCATGAAATCCAGAAACAGGATCGCGGCATGGGGATGCGGGGCGCGGCGCATGACGCCGCTGCCGATAAAGCGCGAGATGCCGGGCGGGATCACGTACCATTCGATCGGCGCGCCGTTCTTCTTCAGCTGCTCGACCTTGTATTGATAGGCGGTGAGCGTGAACGGAACCTCGCCCGACACGACCAGATTGCTCAAGAGCGTGTGGCCCTTGCGCAGCGAGAGGCCATTGGCGCGCACCAGCTCGCGGAAGAGCTTCAGCCCCTTCTCCTCGCCCAGCGCCGTGATCAGGGCGGCGAACCAGATCGAGTCGTCGGCCTCGATCCCGAGCTTGCCCTTCCATTTCGGATCGATCAGATCAGCGTAGGTTTTCGGCAGCTCGGCCGGCTTGACGAGGTCGGTGTTGTAGGCGCTGGTGATGAGGTTGAGCCGATCGCCGATCCATTCGCGATGCGGCAAGAGCGCGGCCGGGTTGAGATCGGCGATATGGGGCGACTTCACCTCCTGCAACAGTTTCTCGCGGTGAAGCGATTCCATCTCGGCGGCGCTGGTCTCGATCGCATCGACGTCAAAGCGGCCGCCGCGGGCCTCCACCACGGCGCGCTGCAAGATGTCCTCCGAGCTCGACCGCCAGACCTGCAGCTTGATGCCGTATTTCTTCTCGAAGGCGCCGCCGAGCACCTTCATGTCGTCGACGGTCATCGACGTGTAAATGGTGACCGCGCCCTCACGCTTGGCGCCCGCGATCAGCCGCTCGCTGCGGTCGGGCCCGGAATACATGGCAAGCTCGGCGAGCGTCGCGCCTTGCGCCAGCACGACGCCTGGGGCAAGGGAGCAGGCGAGCGCTACGAGCGCCGCAATTCGGATCGGCACGTGAATATTCCTCCGTGCCCGGAGGATGGGCCAGCCGCCTTGCCTTGGCAAGCGGACCTGTAGGGTGGGCAAAGGCGCGTAGCGCCGTGCCCACGCGTCGAGCGATCAACGATCGGAGAGGCTGACGTGGGCACGGCGCATTCGCGCCTTTGCCCACCCTACAAAAAAATCCGGCGCCGGTGATCGAGCGGCGCCGGATCAAACAATCGACTGACCCCGAGCTACGCCGACTTGGCGAGCGGCGGCAGATCGGCGAGCTCCTGGGCGTAGGCCTGGTCCATGCGCGGCGTCAGCCCGTGTTTGGCGAGCTCGTCGGCGAACATCTTGCGCACCAGCGGGGTCTCGTCCGCATAGTCGATCTGGTCGCCGCCGACCCGGCGGCTGATCCAGGCCTTCGGCACCCCTTGCGCATTGCGGATCGAAACCACCTCGTGCTTGAGCGCCAGGTAGCGGGCCGGCATGGTCCCGGTATTGAAATGCTGATGGAACCACATGTTGGGCGGCACGATCAGGGTTCCGACCTCCCACGGATAGCGCTGCGGCTCCTCGCCTTCCGGCCACATCAGGGAATAGCCCTCGCCGGACAGGATGATCACATAGGCGCCGGGACCATGGGCGTGGCCCTTCTTGTAGGTGCCGACCGGGAACTGGGAAATGTGGCTGTTCATCGAGCCCTTGGCCATGCTGAAGCGGATATGGCCGCCGCCGGCGCCGCGCTCCTTGGCGCTGATCAGCGGCAGGTTGACCGCGTCGGCGACGAAATTGGTCTGCAGCAGCAGGCCCTGCTGCTCGCCCTTGGCGCTGAAATAGTCGGGCTCGCCGTTGAAGC
The DNA here is from genome assembly GCA_036502925.1 of Xanthobacteraceae bacterium. Lineage (GTDB taxonomy): Bacteria > Pseudomonadota > Alphaproteobacteria > Rhizobiales > Xanthobacteraceae > VAZQ01. The sequence goes on along the minus strand of DASXXS010000209.1, from coordinate 1,988 downwards.
GGTTCTTGAAATCGTGATCGCAGCCGAAGATGTAATCGATGTCCTCGTAGAGATTGATGACCGGCGGCGCATTGGTGACCCCGACATAGCGCGCGGGCTCCTTGCCCGAGCCGTTGAAGTGCTGGTGCCGGGCATTGAGCGGAATGGCGAACAGCGAGCCGGCTTTCCACTCGAACGTGATGCGCTTGCCCTCGTCGTTCCACACCGTGGTAGAGCCGCGGCCTTCGAGAATGAGAATCATCTCCTCGAACAGCTGCCGATGCGGCTCGAGCTTCTTGCCGGGCGGAATTTCCATCACATAGCTGTCGTTGGAGATGCGCGAAGCGTCGTGATTGACGAACACCGCGTTGCCGCCGCGCCGCGCCCAGGGCTTGAGCTCCACGGTTCGCAGGTTGCGCACATAGAGAGCCGGGATGATCTCGAGCCCCTCGTTCTTGATCCAGCGCGTGTAGGGCGTTTCTTTCTCAGAAGCGAATTTCTTTGCCAGGTCTTCCGAGGCGAGGGCATTCTTGGCCATGCAGGTTCTCCTTGCTGTCTTCGGCTTTGGTTGGCGTTGCTTACTTTATGGCATTTCCGGATGCAAATGCGCTAGTGTCCCGATTGGGCACACTCACCAGCCGCTGATCAGCGAAAAAGCGAAATGGCCTAGCCCGGCGCGCCGGCGGGTGCCGCTGCCACGGCGGCCGGAACCGCCGGCGGCGGGTCGCCGGGGGCGGTGGCGGCAGCGGTCGCCGCCGCGCTCGCAATGGCGACGCATTTCTCCGCCTTCATGCGCAAATAGATCGAATCGCCGACCGGGGTGCGCAGCGAGGGATGCGCCCGCGCCAGCAGCACCACGTCGCCCACCTTGACCTGGAAATCCAGGTGCTCGCCGAGAAAGTCCTTGGCGGAGACGACGGCCTTGCAGATATTGTCGCCGTTGGCGGGCTGCGGCTGCTGCTCCGACAGCTCGATGTCCTCGGGCCGCACCGACACGGTCACCGGAATGCCCGCGGACACGCCTTGGCTCGCCTGCACCCGCAGCGGACCCATGGCCGAGCCGACCAGGCAACGGCCGTTACCATCGTCCACCGCGGTGACGGTGCCGCCGATGAAATTGGTGGTGCCGACGAAGTCGGCGACGAACTGGTTGCACGGCTGGTCGTAAATCTGCCGCGGGGTGCCGACCTGCACTACGCGACCGTCGTTCATCACCGCGATCTCGTGCGACAGGGCCAAGGCCTCGCTCTGGTCGTGGGTGACATAGACGGTGGTGAGCCCCAGCTCGCGCTGCAGGCGCTTGAGCTCCGAGCGCATCCGGTCGCGCAGCTTGGCATCGAGGTTGGACAAGGGCTCGTCGAGCAGCAGGAGCTGCGGCTCCATCACCAGCGCGCGCGCCAGCGCCAGCCGCTGCTGCTGGCCGCCGGAGAGCTTGGTGGCTTCGCGGTCCACCAGATGGTCAAGCTGGACCGCCTGCAGGACGCGCATGACCCGCTGCTCGATCTGCTTCCTGCCGAGCTTGCGGACCTCGAGCGGAAACGCCGCGTTGCGGAACACGTTCATATGCGGCCAGATGGCGTAGGACTGGAACACCATGCCGAAATTGCGCTTGTTCGGCGCCACGAAGATTCTCTTGGCCGACGAATACATGACCTTGCCGGCGACCTCGATCTCGCCGGCGCTCGGCCGTTCCAGCCCGGCGATCGAGCGCAGCGTCGTGGTCTTGCCGCAGCCCGAGGGCCCCAGCAGCGTGAACAGCTTGCCTTCCGGGACCTCGAAGCTGACATCCTGGGCGGCCCTCACCACGGTCCCGCGCTCACCCGGATATTCGGTAAACAGTGATCTGACGCTCAGCACGTTTGTCCCCGTCCCTTGCCCGCCGCCCGCTCGGTTTCCGCTCGGTTTCCGCTCAAGCCTGCCGGTTCATGCTTCCGCGATGCCGAACCGCTTGCCCACCAGCTGGGCCAGCATCACCAGGCAGAACAGCAAGATGATCAGCATGACGCCCA
>DASXXS010000208.1:0-4835 GCA_036502925.1 Xanthobacteraceae bacterium | reverse complement strand
GAGATATTTCGCCGCCGACAGCGGCTTCGCCAATTCGACCAGCTTGGCCAGCGGGAAGCCCGACCATGGGATCGCCATGCCCCAGGCTTCGACGCAGCGGTGGCGATAGAGCCGCTCCTCCAGCGGCATCTTGCGGATGAGGTCGTCGAGGCCGATCTCCTGCGCGTTTTCCACCATGCCGTCGATCTTGACCGTCCACGGCCGCAGCTTGAGCGCCTGGGCGTTGCGGGCGATCTGCTTGGAGGTGCCGAACTCGTAGAAATTGTTGTAGCTGATGTTGTACTTCTCTTCCGTGATGGGCCGGTCGAGCACGAATTTCTCGTTGCGCTTGACTGGATAGAGGTCGGCGGTCGGATCCGGCACGTCAGCGACGCGCTGCGCCAAGGCGAGCGTGGGCGATAGCGAAATTGCGGCCACGCCGGTGGCGGCCATTCCGGTCGCCGCCAAGAAGGCACGGCGATCGAGGAACAGATGCTCGGGGGTGGCGTGATGCTCGGGAATTTCCCATCCGCGGCGGCGAATGACATGCATGGGGCGAATCCTCCAGCTCGGTTGGCTCTGCACTACGCGGCGGCGCGCTCACCCGCAAGTCACAGCTGCGGCAACCCTCGCGTAACGATGACGTTTCTGATCTGCCGCCGCGCCCGCCGGTTTGCGATCCGTCGGCGACAGTGCCGGACGCAGAGGATACCGGATCGAGTGCCGGTGTGGAAGCCGACGCCGGTTCAGTGCTGATTCAGCCTTTGGCGGCCGGACCGGGGAACATGGCGCCCGCCGGTGTCGCGGACAGCCGGCGGGGCATGACGGCTGCCCAATCGATCAGGCGGCAGCCGCCTTGCGGGCCGCCACGATCTGCTCGGCGGTACGGCCGGTGACCTCGGCCATGTGGTCGAACTTGGCGGTGAAGGTACCGACCCCGGCGGTCGCCGAGCGCACTTCCACGATCAAGTTGCCGACCTCCGCCTCCGGCATCTGCACCCGCACCACGTCCCAACCGTCCCAGCCCGCGCGGGTGTCGAATCCGAGGATCTGGCCGCGTCGTCCCGCCATCAGGGCATTCATCTTGGCGGTGGCTTCGGAGGGGCAAATGATCTCGACCTGATGGATCGGCTCGAGCAGCACCGGATTGCATTGCGGCAGCCCTTCGGAGAGGCCGAGGCGGCCGGCGATGCGAAACGCCATGTCGGAGGAATCGACGGTGTGATAGGAGCCGTCGATGAGCTTGACCGCGATGTCGACGACCGGAAAGCCGAGCGGACCGTGCTTGAGCGCGTCGATGACGCCTTCCTCCACCGACGGAATATAGTTGCGCGGAACCACCCCGCCCTTGATCTCCTCCGTGAAGCTGAAGCCCGCGCCGCGCGGCAGCGGCTTGATGTCGAGCACCACGTCGCCGAACTGCCCGTGGCCGCCGGACTGTTTCTTGTGCCGCCCGCGCTGCACGATGCCCTTCTTGATGGTCTCGCGATAGCCGACCGTCGGCTTGCGGGTGACGATGGGCACGCCGAAACGATCGGCCAGCCGCTCGGTCGCCACCCGCAGATGCATCTCGCCTTGTCCCCACATCACCACTTCGTGGGCCTCGGGATTGTGAATGATGGTGAGCGAGGGATCTTCTTCGAGCAACCGGGTAAGGGCCTGGCCGAGCTTGACGTCGTCCTTGCGCTCCTTGGCGGCGACCGCGATGGCGAGCACGGGCGGCAAGGCGGCGACCTTGGCGAGCTGTGGATGCGCCTGCTTGCCTGCGGTCAGCGTGTCGCCGGTATCGGCATGGTCGAGCTTGCCGAGCGCCACGGTCTCGCCGGCCTGCGCGGGCCCGCGCTTCTCGCTGGCCTGCCCCATGAGCTTGAACACTCCGGCCACCCGCCCGGCCTCGCGCTCGGGCGTGATGAAGGTGGTGCCGTCGCCGACCTGGCCTCTGAGCACGCGCACCACCGACATCTTGCCGCCGTGCGCCGTGTGGAAGGTCTTGATCACGTTGGCGACCGGATCATTGCCGGCCTTGAGGCCGAGCCGCTTGATCGTGCTTGCCACCGTGGGGGTCTCGTGACGGAGCGCCTTCAACAACCGCAGCACGCCATTGGTGCGGGTGGCGGTGCCCACCAGCACCGGGCAAACCAGCCCGTCGCGCAGCTCCTTGGTGAGATCGTCGAAGATCTTGTCGCGCGGCGGCGGAATGTCCTCCAGCAATTGCTCCATCAGCTCGTCATCGTGGTCGGCGAGCGTTTCCAGCATGGTGAAACGCGCGTCCTTCTCGCGGCTGAGTTCGTCGCCCGCCAGCTCGATGATCTCGGACGGCGCGTGCTCCTTGTAGACATAGGCCCGCTCGAGCGCGAGATCGGTAAATCCGGTGATGATCTCTCCCGACCAGATCGGGATCTGCCGCAGCAGCAGCGGCACGCGCGAAGCCGGCTGCAGGAAGCTCACCGTGTCACGGATGCGCTTGTCGGCCTTGTCGATCTTGTTGAGGAACAGGAAACGCGGAATCTTCAGATCTTCCAGCTCGCGCAGGATCAATTGCAGCTGCGGCACCTTTTTCTCGTCCGCCTCGCACACCACCACGGCCGCATCGATGAACGGCAGCACGGCGCGCATGTCGTGGATGAACTCGACCGATCCCGGACAATCGATGAAGGTGTAGCTGTCCCCCATGAACGTGGTCGTCGCCACCGACAGCTCGACGCTCATGCTGTGATGGCGCGATTCCTGGCTGGCGTCGCCGACGGTGGTGCCGGCTTCGACCGTGCCCTGGCGCTGGATCGCGCCGGTGCGGACCAGGATCGCCTCGAGCAGCGTGGTCTTGCCGCTCTGAAAGGGGCCCAGCAGCGCGATGCACCGTGGACCCGCAGCTCGTGTATCGTTCTGTGCCATGACTGCCTCCCGCATCGACCGGATTTGGCCTTATCAGAGACCTTCAATCCATCGTTTCAGGCCGAAGGGGGGATTGGCAAGAGGCGGCAATGCCTCAGGGCCGCAATGCGGCGGCAAAAAGCAGAACCGGCCCCGCCGCATTGTTCGACGTTGCGGCGCCAGCGCGTTGCCCATCGCGCGGGCCGCCCGGGCGCCCACAAGGGGCGCCCCTACGGACCCATCATGATTGCACGGGTCGATTGCGCGTCAGCGCGCGGGACGGATGCTGAGACTTGCGACCCCCAGCGCGAGATTGAGCCCGACCTGCCCGGTTATGGACACCGGCTGCAGCGCAACCGTCCGATTCGAGCCGCCCACCAGGACATTGGCGCCGAGGCCGACCGCCACCGTCGCTTCGCCGCTCGCGCCCGCGTAATCGCCGGCCAGAAAGCCGTATCCCCGGCTGGTGTCCGCATAGACGGCCCATACCATCGCACCGCCGGCCGTAGCCCCGATATCAAGGCCGAACTTCGTGATGGTGCCGAAATAGCCCTCCTGCGGGCCCGGCAGATCGGGCGTGAACAGGCAGTTGACCGACCGCTGCGATCCGATGATCAGGCCAAGGCCGGCGGACACGTCGCAATTCAGAACTCCGGTCCGGACCCGCTGCGCTTGCGCCGTCTGCGCATGGAACGACGCCGTGGCCAGCATCAGAAACGCGGCCACCATGATATTTCGACGCATTTACCCCTCCCCTGCTTCGGTTCAATCAGCCTTAAAGTCTCGGACAGGTCTCGGCCGGAACCAGGCTGTCATTCTAGAGCATGATCGGCGCAAGTGAAATCGGATTGCCGGCCGGCCCTTCCCGCGCCGAAATGCTCGCGGCGAGAACAATCCTGCGGTGGGGCCTCACCGCAGGCTTCCGCAGAAGCGCTGGATGCGGCGGCAGGCCTCTTCCAGGTCCGCGGTCTTGGTCGCATAGGAAATCCGGAAGGCCGGCCCCAGCCCGAAGGCCGTGCCCTGCACCACCGCAACGCCTTCCGCCTCCAGCAGCTCGGTCACGAAGTCCTCATCGGACGCGATCCGCTTGCCCGACGGCGCGGTTCTGCCGATCGTCTCTTTGCACATCGGGTAGACGTAGAATGCGCCCTCGGGCTTGAGGCAGTGCAGGCCCTTGGCCTGGTTGAGCATCGAGACGCAGAGGTCGCGGCGCTCCTTGAACACCTTGTTGTGCTCGGCGATGAAGTCCTGCGGCCCGTCCAGCGCCTCGACCCCGGCCCATTGGGCGATGGAATTGGGATTGGTGGTCGACTGCGACTGCAAGGTCGCCATGGCCTTTATCAGCGGCTCGGCCCCGCCCGCATAGCCGATGCGCCAGCCGGTCATGCAATAGGCCTTGGACACGCCATTGAGCGTCAAGGTGCGCTCATAGAGCGCCGGCTCGACTTGCGCCGGGCTCCAGAACTCGAAATCGTCGTAGACGAGATGCTCGTACATGTCGTCGGACAGCACCCAGACGTGCGGATGGCGGACAAGCACCTCGGTGATGGCCTTGACCTCGGCGCGGCTGTAGGCGGCGCCGGTCGGGTTCGAGGGCGAGTTGAAGATCAGCCACTTGGTCTGCGGGGTGATCGCCCGCTCCAGCGCCTCCGGCTTCATCTTGAAGCCGTCTTCGAGCCTGGTTTCGACCGCCACCGGGGTCGCGCCCGACAGCATGACGATGTCCCAATAGCTCACCCAATAGGGCGCCGGGACGATGACCTCGTCGCCCGGATTGAGGGTGGCCATCAGGGCGTTGAACAGCACCTGCTTGCCGCCCGCGCCGACCGAGATTTGCGCAGGCTTGTAGTCGAGCCCGTTCTCGCGCTTGAACTTTCGGGCAATCGCCGCCTTGAGCTCGGCGAGGCCATCGACATTGGTATACTTGCTGGCGCCGCCGCTCTCGATCGCCTTGATGGCGGCGCGCTTGATGTTGTCGGGCGTAT
>DASXXS010000207.1:0-2146 GCA_036502925.1 Xanthobacteraceae bacterium | reverse complement strand
TTGACCTCCATCGGGAAGAAGAACTGCCAGATCTTCGGACCGGCCACGCGGTAGGTGTACTGCATGGTCTCGTTGATGGCCATGACCGGCTCCTCGATGAGCTTGATCCGGTGCAGCCATTTCACGTTCATGTTGCCTTCGTAGCCGGGCACCAGCAGGCGCATCGGATAGCCCTGCGCGGAGGCGATGCGCTCGCCGTTCTGATAGAGCGCGATCATTGCGTCATCGAGCGCCTTGCCGAGCGGGATGCTGCGATTCATGCTCGGTCCGTCGGCGCCTTCCGCCAGCAGCCACTTCGCCTTCGGGTCGATGCCGGTCTCCTCGAGCAGCGTGGACAGCCGCACCCCGGTCCATTGCGAGCAGGACAACAGGCCGTGGATCGCCTGCACGTTGGCTTGGATCGGGTCCTTGTTGTAGAGCGGGGCGCTGTTGCCGCCGCATTCGACGAAGTGGATGCGCGACACCATCGGATAGCGCGCGAGCGCTTCGAGGTCGTAGACCAGCGGCTGCTTCACCAGCCCGTGGATCACCAGGCGGTGCTTGGCGGGGTCGATGTCGGGAAAGCCGGTGCGGGAGACCACGAAATGCAGGCCGGCCGGCGTGATGGTCCCCTGCAGGAGATGATGCGGCGTGCGCGCCTGGCTGGTGCGCGGCTCGTTGTTCGGATTGGTCAAGGTGCGCACCACCTTGCTCTCGTACTTCGGCGGCACCCCATAGGGCGGGATGGCGGTGCCGGGCGCGAGACTCCAGGGATCGACCGGCAGCGGCTCGGCGCCGGCGGCGTTAAGCGAAGCGCCGACGCCGGTGCCGGCGGCGCCGGCCAACAGCAGTCCGCGCCCGAGCAAGGCGCGGCGATCGAGCAGGCCGTTGCCGGCCGCATCCGGCATGGATGACACGAGTTTCTTCTGCTTGCTTGTCCTGTTGCTTGACATGGTTTCCTCCTTCGAGGCGTGGCGGCCGCCTGAACATCTTCAGGCCGTCGAATTCCAAGCCGTCATCATAGCATGTCCGCTGCGCCCTTCCATCGGCCCGGAAGGGCCAATCGGAAACTCGCCGGCCGGCGCCCGATCTGACCTGGAAGGTAACAATGTCCCTCCACCCGCTGATTGAATCGTGCTAGGTCTACCCGATCAAACCCAGGAGAGGCGCCAATGGATCGCAGGTGGATATTCAAGGTGATGGCGGCCACGGTGTTGGCGGTGCCATTCGCCAATCGCAAGGCCGTCGCCGAGGGCGGCAAGAAAGCGCACAAGCTGGCCATTCACGTCGACCAGAATGATGCCGATGTCATGAAGCTCGCGCTCAACAACACGCGCAATGCCAATGAACTCTACAAGGCGGCCGGCGAGGAGCTTTCGGTCGAGATCGTTTGCTACAGCCAGGGTCTGCACATGCTGCGCGACGACACATCGCCGGTGAAGACCGAGATCCACGAGCTGCGCAAGGTCGTGCCGCAAGTCGCGTTCGGGGCCTGCAACAACACCAAGACCGCGATGGAAAAGCGCGAGGGCAAGCCGGTGCCGATCATCCCTGAGGCCACCATCGTGCCGGCCGGCATCGTCCGCCTGGTGGAGCTGCAGGAAGCCGGCTACGCCTACGCCAAGCCGTAACGCGAGATCGTTTTCGGGCGGGACCGGGCACGGCATTCCTCGCCCCGCTTGCGGGGAGAGGGCAACACGGCACTTAGGAAAACCCGATCTCGGCTCCGTGAGGGGGCGTTTCCGCAGGCTCAGACTCGCGGTGGCGCCCCCTCATCCCGACCTTCTCCATAGCCCGTCGCAGACGGGCGTAACCGCCCTTATGGCGTGCGGGGAGAAGGAGCGAGAGGCCCTGAGCCCCTGAAAGCGATTCGAGTGCCGTCGCGCCGCCACGTGATCGATTCTTGAATATGTGTGCGGCAACGCTCTACCGCTGCGCCGCTTGCGCCGCCAGCTCCTTCACCTTGGCACGGATCGGATCGAACGGGCCCAGCTTGTGCTGCTCGGGGCTGAAGTCGTCCGCATACGGTCCGTAGGCGGTATCCACCGGTTTCTGCAGGCGGTTCGGAAAGTCCCGGTCGAGATTGGCCCGCTGCGGGCGCTCGGCGCTGTTGATGAAGCCGGCGACATCATAGGCGTCCTGGTCGCTCAGGACCGCGGTCGCGTAG
>DASXXS010000206.1:0-22426 GCA_036502925.1 Xanthobacteraceae bacterium | reverse complement strand
AATCGTGCTCAACTTCTCGTCCTCCAGCTCCGCGAGTTCCGTCACGCAAACCTCACTGTCGGCGGCAGCGAGCCGTACCAAGAGCCGCAGCCGTGCCGGATCGCCCAGCGCCCGGAACATGTCCGAGGCGCCATCGAGCCGCGATCCAGCGGGCAGCTTCGGAAGCGCGCGAGCGGGATGCCGATGATGCTCGCCGACCTCTCGCTTCTTGGTCATGACATTCTATCATTCCAACGAATGATGGAATGTAAAGGTTTCCAGGCGGCCTGTCAAGATTTTGTGAAGGGACGCACGCGGCAGGCAGCAGAATTCGCGCCGTGCGAACCCTCCCGGATCGTGTCGGCCTTGATCCCCAAGCCGCGCGTGGGGCCTGGAGGTCAAATTTTCGAGGTCAAAAACCGCGAACCTGTGTCCATGGCAGTCTGGACGACGCTTCCACGAAAGCCGGTGCGCTTGCATAAAGCGCGAATCCGAGGCCAAGGGCGAAAATCACGACCAGCGCTGTGCACGCCGCCATCGCGATGCGGATCCGCATGCGGTCGGGCCACGGGCTGGTCACCGATGCGAACAGCCGCTTCAAGGTCGCGGGATCGAGATCACGGGTGACGGCGATCAGTCTGGTCCGGCGATCCTGTGATGGCCAGGTCGCGAAGCGCCGCCAGGGGTAGAGGGCAAGCTCGCCGGAATGGAGCACGAGCGGCCGGCCGGGATCCTCCGTAAGCGCCACGAGGCCGGTCAGGCGGATAAGCTTGGGCCCCACCGCGCGGACCAGAAGGTCGAGAAAGGCCTCCAGGTCACACAGCGCAATCGGGTGGTCGCCGACAAGAGCGACGGTCTGGACGGCACCGTTCCAAGGACTTTCCGACGTGCCGGCGCCACCCGGCGACCCGGCTGCCGGCACCCGCGATGCCGATTCTTCGGAGGCGAAGGGCCTCGTGCGCAACGTGACGGGGAGGGATGCGCTCGGCCTCATGGATGCGTGCCCGGAGACTGGCAGTTGGCGCAGCGGCCGCGCAATTCGACCGTGGTGCCGCTCGCCTTGAAGCCCTGCTCGGCCGCGCGGGCATGCAGCCGCTTGATGATCGCGGCCGCGAGCAGTTCCTCGATTCGACCGCACTGATTGCAGATGGCGAACACGGCCGAGTCGTGATGGTGCTCCGGGTCGGCGCAGGCCACGTAGGCACTGAGGGATTCGAGCCGATGCGCGAGGCCCTCGTGGACGAGCCGGTTCAGCGCCCGATAGACGGTGGGCGGCGCCGAGATGCCATGCGGCCGCACCGCGTCGAGCACCTCGTAGGCCGTCATCGGGGCCCCGGTAGTATGCAGTGCCCGGTAGACCCGCTGATAATTGTCCGTGCGCCCGCGCTTCATCCGTCCCTCTCATTCTTCTGCGGCCGACAACGTATCATATGTTATAATATACGGTCAAGGACCATCGCTGAGTGTTCTTGACGCGTCACTGCGTTTCGCAATGACCAAGCGTCGGAGCGCCGGTTCGCAGCCCGAGGATCGTGCCGGATTGCTGGAACAGGCCGTTTTGCTTGGCGATGATGATGACCACCGCGCCGATGTCCGGCGGCGGAGGATCGCCGATCTTGGCGATCGAGATGGCGGCCACGATCTCGGTATCGTTGTTCTCCAGGATTTTGTATCTCTCGCTGAAATTGAGGCGGCTTGGTACGGTCTCGACTTCCGCCAGCTCGTCGCCGACGACTTGAAACTTGGCGGTGATCTGCAACGGGCCGTCCGGGGTCGTGGCGATATAGCGGCAGGTCCACGTGGGTCGAGCCTGCAGCGCGGCGGGGCCGTCCTCGGCACGGGCAGACGAGAATCCTGCAACAGCGACCAACAGCGCCGACGCCAGCTTGATCATCGCGTACTGCCGATCCGAGCCATCAAGGTCCGCGACGCCTCAACGGATGTTGTAGCTGAACGGAACCGTCAGCTCGCTGCCGGCGAGCTCCGGCGGCGGCGGCGGGAAGGGCTGCGCGCGCTGCACCAGCGCCAGCGTCTCGGCGTCGAGCGCGGCGGAGCCCGAGCTCTTCACGATGCGGCTTGTCAACAGATGCCCCTGGCCGTCGACGCTGAAGGTAAGGCGCGTCACGCCCTGCTCGCCGCGTGCGCGGGCTTCCGACGGGTAGCGCTTATTGCGCTCCAGGATGGTGACGATCTGGTTGCGCCAGGTCGCCACCGAGGCGATGGCTTGCGCCGGCCGCGGCGGCGCGGGCGGCGTTTCCTCCTGGGGCGGCTCCGGCAGCGGCTCGGGCCTAGGGGGCAGCATCGCCTCGGATTGCTGCTCCGGCAGCGGCTCTTCTTTCTCCTCGACCTTCTCGACCGGCAGCGGGGTCGGATCGATCTCCTTTACCTCCGGCTGAAACTCGACCACGATCGCGTCGGTGCCGACCTCGCCTTCCTCGATCGGCTCGCGCCATTCGATCAGCGCAGCCGCGACCCCGGCATGGGCGAACAGCACCAGCACGCCGCAGAGGAGCCAGCGGATCAAATCGCGGCGGTCTTGTGCGCTGAGCGCAATCACGGGCCCGGCGCCTTCTCAAGCCCGACCAGCGCGATCTTGAGATAGCCGGCGCCGCGCAGGAGGTTCATCACCTCCATGAGGTTGCCGTAGGGAACCGTCTTGTCGGCGCGCAGGAAGATGCGCGCGTCGCGGTCGCCCCGGGTGGCGGCGTCGAGCGCGCCGCCGAGCGCGTCGCGGTCGATCGGCTGATCGCCGAGCGCCAGCGTGAGGTCGGCCTTGACGGTCAGGAACTGCGGCATCGGCGGCCGCGGCTGCGCCTGCGCGGCCGAGGTCGGAAGGTTCACCGCGATATCGACGGTCGCGAGCGGCGCCGCCACCATGAAGATGATGAGCAGCACCAGCATCACGTCGATGAACGGCGTGACGTTGATCTCGTGGATGTCGGCGAGGCTGTCCTCGCCGTGGTCGAGACGCACGCTCATCAAACAGCTCCTGGCGCTACTCCGCGGCCGACACGGCCGTCGGCCGGCGCGCGGCCGGCACCGGCGCCGCCGGCATCTGCGCCCCAACTTGGCGGTCGAGCTCGCGGCTCACCAGCCGCAATACGGCCGCCGAGGCGTCGCCCAACAGCGCCCGGTAGCCGGAGATCGAGCGCGCGAACATGTTGTAGATGACGACCGCGGGGATCGCGGCCGCGAGCCCGAAGGCGGTCGCCAGCAGCGCCTCCGCAATGCCCGGCGCCACCACCGCCAGGTTGGTGGTGTGGGCCTGCGAAATGCCGATGAAGCTGTTCATGATGCCCCAGACGGTGCCGAACAGGCCTACGAACGGGGCGGTCGCCCCGATGGTGGCGAGCACGCTGGTGCCGCGCATGATCCGCCGCCCCCAGGCGGCCTCGATCCGCTCCAGCCGCGAGGCGATGCGCTCCTTGATGCCCTCGCGCTCGGCGCTGCTTTGCGAGAGCTCGATCTCGGTCATCGCGGCGGCGAGGAATTCGCCGGTCGGGCTTTGCGTCGCGGCGAGCCGCTCGACGCCGTCGGCCAGCCGCCGCGCCGATCCGAGCGCGGCCAGGTCCCGCTTGACGCGCCGGCGCGCCAGCACCAGCTCGATCGTCTTGGCGAGCCATACGGTCCAGGTGACGACCGACGCGAAGGCGAGCCCGATCAGCACCGCCTTCACCAGCGGATCGGCGCTGACGAACATGCCCCACGGAGTGAGATCGCGCGGCAGCGCCGTGATGTCGGCGCCGCTCGCGGCGGGCGCGCCGGCATCGGGCGTTTGCGCCAGCGCCGCGGTCGCCGAAACCGCAAGCACAAACGCGACGCCGCGCAGAAGCTTCGACGCGACGCTCAATCTAGGCCGGGTGATAACCGCCATGGATCGGGGGCCTTTCTTGTTGTCTTACGCTCGGTACGCACGCTCCCTCCCGGCCCCGTCCCAAGTGCACGTCTTTCGTTCATCACAGCTTCGACGACCAGCCGGCGAAAACGCCGCGCCGTGGCCCGAATTGCGGCGCGAACACCCCGATGCCTGATCCGTCGCGCAGCTGGTAGACGTTGTCGAAGATGTTCACGACGTCGAGGCGCAGCGTGAAGGGCATCATCGTGTAGCCCACGAACTCGTGCGACACGCCGGCATTGACCTGGTTATAGGCCGGCAAATGAGTGGTGTTGGCGTCGCCGTTGCGCAACCCGCTGCCGAAGATCATGTTGGTCGTGAACAAGGTGCCCCACCAGAGATAGGAGAGGCCCGCCGACGCGGTCCATATCTGAGTGTGATCCGTGAAGATGAAATTGTTCCGGATAAATTGAAAGCGGGTCAAGCCGCCCAGGGTGTCGAGCGGCATGGCGTTGTCGATGAGGAATTCGTTCGAGACGATGTTCGTCCCTTTCTGAATTCCCCAGCCGACGTTGCCATAGGCCCGGAAATCGCCGTTGCGGTATTTCGCGGTCAGCTCGACGCCCTCGTTGAAGGCCTTTTCGTAGTTGAACCCGCTGGTGACCAGGGCGGCGCCGAACTGGCCGTCGTCGAGCAGGTCCTTGGCGATCTTGTAATAAGCGTCGATGCCGAACTCGAGGCTCTCGCAGGCCGCGGACACCCGCGGCGGCGCCTTGACGAAGGACCCGCTCGGCACCGGCGCGCACCCGCGGGAAAAGACCTGGTTCACGCCGGCATCGAACACGTGAGCGCGCTCCGGCAGCACCGGATCTTGCAGAAACTGGGACGGCTGCGCGGTCGTGTTTGCGATCAAGGCGAGGTTGACCGGCGCGGCGATCGTCTGCGGCGGCGGGGTGAAGAAGCGCGCATAGCCGGCATGAAACGTGGTGCCGGGCAGCGGCGTGTACACAAAGTTGATGCGCGGGCTGAGCTGGTTGGCGCTGACATACTCGTTCATCTGATCAAACCGCAGGCCGGCATTGATGGTGAACTGGTTGGTGACTCTCCACTCGTCCTGGATGTACACGCCGTAGAGGAAGCCGAGCTTCGCGATCGAGTCCGTAACGGCAAATGGGGCGTCGACGTTGTCGGTGCCGTCGCAGATCACGCAGGGCTCGACGGTGGATATGTTGGTGTTCTGCGTCTTCTCGGCGGTCACGGAGAAGCCGCTACGCAGGGTGTGCGCATCGTTGACCCGGTAGGAGCCGTCGCCCTGGACGCCGTTCGCGAAGGTCGCGCGGTAGACGTCGGACGCGACGCCGTTGAACAGGAGGTCGCCTACGGTGTCGGGGACGAAATGGACGCTGCTGTAGCGGTTGAAATAAGAGAGCAGGAAATCGACGTCGTTGACCGATTTCTGCAACGATAGGATGTTGAAGTAGGTCCGCTCTTGTTGATTCTCATCGAGACGGGTCGAGTCGAAATTCGTCACTCCGAAGGCGGAAGCCAACGTGGGCGTTTGGCCCGGAGTGTTGGGAACCTGGAATTTGCCCAGCGACGCGCCGGTGATCAAGCTCACTCGGGTGGTAGGATCGATGATCGTCGAGATGTAACCGAAGCCCCGCTCCTGCTTGGTCAGGTCGTGGATCGCCTCGGGCGCCGAAGTAGGATTTTCGAGCCCGAGGGTGGTGGTGTAATAGCGGCCGGTGAAGAAGTACTCGGTGACAGGACCGCAGCTTCCGGGCGGCGGGGCCTTCACGAACATTCCGGGCGCTGGCGGCGCTGCGTGGCAGTCGCCCCCGATGGTGCCGCCATACTCGTAGCTGGTCGTGAACGTCTCGTGGCTGCCGCCGTAGACGCTGATCTTGCCGCCACCGTCGAAGGCGCCCTCGCGGGTCTTGATGTCGACCACGGCGGCCGTGCGCAGGCCGAACTCCGCTGGCAACGCGCCGGTGAGCAAGGTCAGGTTGCCGATGAGGCCGGTCTCCAGGACCTGCCCGTAACCCGCGACGCCATCGGGCAGCGTGATGCCGTTGATGCGGTAGGCCACGTTGCCGTGCTCGTTGCGGACATGAATGCCGCCGCTTTCGGCCGAATCCTGCGACACACCCGGGAAGGACTGGACCAGCACCTTGTCGAACGGCGTGTGCTCGCCCTGGGGCAGCTTTTGGATGTCCTCCTTGCTGATCGTGCTCTGGTTGGCTCCGACCGTGGTGTAAATGTTGTTGCGCCTGGTGTTGAAGGTGGTGACCTGCGTCTGGATCTGTCGCTCCGCGATCGCCTGCTGCGTCTCGCCGGCGGGCTGGACCGGCGGCGGCCGCGCTGCGGCCTGCTTCTTGGCCGGCTTCTTCTTGGTGGTTTCCACCGTGATGGTCGGGAGCGTGCCGGGCGTGCTCGGCGCCGGTTGCGGTTGCGCCTGCGGGGTTTCCGGGGCCGGCGGAGTCGCAGGCGTTTGCGCGGAACCAATTCCGACAAGGCAATAGAGCGACACGAGCGCCGAGCTGCCTAGAAGCAGCACGCGAACGATACGGCTGGACATACTGACCCCCATCTCTCGCCGAGTTCCGTGACAACGACCCACGGAACAACCCGAGCCTCTGCCCCCGCAGGACCCTGATGAAACAGTATAACGTTACGATCCGGTGCGCAAGCTGCTGCGTGAGATAGTTCAGCGCTCGGCAGACGGGCGCCCGTAGGCGCAAACGCGAGAAAGTTCCCGTCGAAGGGTTTCCCACAAACTTGAAGACCCAACGTCTGAAAAACATCGATCGCTGAGGAACGTCCCGCGGTTCCCTTGACCGCAAAAACGCATATGTTATATCGTTTCAAGTCGTCAAGGTCGCGCGCCATAACCGACATGCCGCGACCAACGCCTCATCACATGACTTGATCCGGGAGGTCAGAATGAAATCCGTTGCCATTGCCGCCGCCGTCGCGTTACTTTCCGTGACATCTGCTTGGGCGCAAACGGGGACCAAGCCGGTCAATATCGTCGCCGCCGAGAACTTCTATGGCGATATCGCCAAGCAGATCGGCGGTTCGAACGTCAAGGTGACCAGCATTCTCAGCAATCCCGACCAGGACCCGCATCTGTTCGAGGTGAGTCCTTCCGTGGGCCGCAATGTCTCCGCCGCGCAGATCGTCATCTACAGCGGCATCGACTACGACCCGTGGATGGAGAAGCTGCTGAAAGCCGCCAAATCGGCCGACCGCAAGGTGATCGTGGTCGCCGATCTCATCGGCAAGAAGACCGGCGACAACCCGCATGTCTGGTACGATCCGGCCGCGATGCTGGCGCTGGCGAAATCTCTTTCCGAGGCGCTGGCGGCGGCCGATCCCGACCGCAAGGACGCCTACGAGCAGCGCCGGGCGAGCTTCGAGGACTCGGTAAAGCCGATCCAGGCGAAGATCGCCGAGCTGCACGACCGGCTGATGGGCACGCCCGTCACCGCCACCGAGCCGATCTTCGGCTACATGTTCGACGCGCTCGGCATGCAGGTGAGAAACGAATCGTTCCAGCTCTCCGTGATGAACAATACCGAGCCGAGCGCTTCGGATGTGGCCGCCTTCGAGAAGGACCTCAAGACGCACCAGGTCAAGCTGCTCGTCTACAACAGCCAGGCCTCCGATCCGATCGCCGTGCGGATGGAGAAGATCGCCAAGGCATCCCATGTCCCCGTCGTCGGGGCGACCGAGACCGAGCCCGCCGGCAAGAACTACCAGGCGTGGATGATGAGCGAGCTTGTCGCGGTCGATAAAGCGCTCCCCAAGCAACCCCAGTAAGCAAACTCAGTGACCGCCATCACGTTCCGAGATGTTACGTTGGAGCTGGGCGGTCGCGCGGTTCTGGCCGGCGTCACTTTGGAGATTGCCGCACGCGAATTTGTCGGCGTGCTCGGGCCCAATGGCGCCGGCAAGACCACATTGATGCGCGGCGTGCTCGGCCTGGTGCCGGCGCGCCGCGGCAGCATCGAGGTGCTCGGCCAGCCGGCGGCGCGGGGCAATCCCGCCATCGGCTATGTTCCGCAGGTGCGCAGCAGCGTCGGCACGCTGCGGCTGAGCGGCTGGGATTTCGTGGCCGGGGTCGTCAACGGGCACCGCCTGGGCATCCCGATCGCCAGCAAGGCGGTCCGCGCCGAGGTCGATCGGGCGCTCGACCTCGTCGGTGCAAGCGAGCTGGCGCGCCGCCCCCTGGTGGAGACCTCGGGCGGCGAGCGGCAGCGTTTGCTGCTGGCGCAGGCGCTGATCGGACAGCCGCGGCTGCTGCTCCTGGACGAGCCGTTGATCAACCTTGATCCGCATCACCAGCATGCCGTGGTGGCCCTGGTGAAATCGCTGCAGATGGAGCTCGGGATCACCGTCCTGTTCAGCGCCCACGAGCTCAACCCGCTGCTCGGCGCACTCGACCGCGTGCTCTATCTCGGACGCGGCCAGGCCGCGCTCGGCACCGTCGACGAGGTGATCACCAGCGCCGTGCTGTCGCGCCTCTACGGCTCCGACATCGACGTCGTGCGCCTGAAGGGCCGCATCTTCGTCATGTCCGGCGACCAGGACGTGGAGCGCGACGTGCACCGGCACGGGGACGGTTCGGCGCATAGCCACGAATTGCAGGGAGCCCAGTAGCGCCGTGCTTGAATATGACTTCATGCAGAACGCCTTCGCGGCGGCGACCATCGTCGCCATCGTGTCGGGGCTCGTCGGCTACTTCCTGGTGCTGCGCGGACAGACCTTCGCGGGCCATGCCCTGGCGCATGTGGGCTTTACCGGCGCCACCGGAGCGGTTCTGGTCGGCCTGCCGCCGCTCTGGGGTCTCGTCATCATGACCATGGCGGCCGGTCTGGGCATGGGCTTTTTGGGCGAGCGGCTCGCCCAGCGCGACGTGGCGATCGGCATCGTGCTCGCGCTCTCGCTCGGCCTCGGCCTCTTGTTCCTGCACTTCTACACGGCCTTTGCGACGCAAGCGACCGCGATCCTGTTCGGCAACGTGCTCGCCGTCGATGTCGATACCGTGTGGGTGCTCTTGGGCCTCGGGCTCGTCAGCATAGCGGTGCTTGCGGTCATCTCGCGCCCGCTGCTCTTCGCCAGCCTGCAGCCGGAGCTGGCCGAGGCCAAGGGCGTTTCGCTGCGGCTCTATTCGGTGCTGTTTCTCGCCGTCGTGGCGCTGGCGACCGCGGAGTGCGCCCAGATCGTCGGCGTCCTCCTGGTATTCGCCCTGATGGTCGGCCCGGCGGCGGCCGCGCAGCGCCTGACCACCGGCATCGGACGCGGCCTGCTGCTCTCGGCCGGCCTCGCGCTGTTTCAGGCCTGGGCCGGGATCACGCTCGCCTTCTATACCGATTGGCCCAGCAGCTTCTGGATCACCGCGCTCAGCGCCGGCACCTATCTGTTGTCGACGGTGCCGGCGATGACCCGAAAGCCGGCCCGGCTGGATCACGCAGCAGCCTGAGTGAAAGTCTCACGCTCTATAGATCACGAATAGATTTGAACCGATGCGTCGCACCGTGTAGGCGGATCATCCCGCGCCGCGATCTACCACGCCAAACGGCATACCCCGCCCCGGCACGCAAGCCTCCAGGCCTCCCTGAGGGTGAGGCAGGCGCGGGACTATACGGCTGCTCCTCCAAACGAGCCTCTGCTTTCTTCTGCGCCTCGTCGCCCTCCCGCGAAAATGCCCGATTGAATTTCATCGTTAAGGACCCGTCGCCCAGCGGGCGACTTGGGTCGTCCGAGCATCAGCCCGTATGTCATAGGCATTGACCTGATGCCCGACTATTCGGGAATTATGTCAATCCCTCTCGTGTCGGTGCGAAAACGGTACCGGAGTGGGTGGGCACCTGTGTGAATTGAGGTATCCGCCGGTCGATTGTGGGAACCTAACGAGAGTAGAATGGGCCCCACGCGGTACGCTGGAGTCTG
Organism: Xanthobacteraceae bacterium; assembly: GCA_036502925.1. Classification (GTDB taxonomy): domain Bacteria; phylum Pseudomonadota; class Alphaproteobacteria; order Rhizobiales; family Xanthobacteraceae; genus VAZQ01. The sequence goes on along the minus strand of DASXXS010000206.1, from coordinate 12,657 downwards.
CGATGTCTGGGGGTCTCATAGCACACGGCCAATGCCAGAGTTCAGCCGCCGATCTGACTCGACGATGGGTGCGTGGCATCGGGCTCGCTGCGGCGGTCGCCTCAGCCTATTTCTTAGCGGCGCAGCTGAGCCTGGGGTTGCTTCTGCAACCTGATGGCGTGGCCGTGTTCTGGCCTGCGGCCGGCATTTCCTCAGGCGTTTTGATCGCTCTGGGACCCCATGCGCGATGGCCCGTGGCGGCCGGGGCCATAGCTGCGACCGTCGCAGCCAATCTCATGGGGGACCGCGACATCTGGGCCGCTACCGCCTTCGCCCTCTGCAACGCGGCGGAAGCGCTGATCACAGCCGGATTGATCCAGCACTACTTCGGCGCGGTTTTTAGCCTCGACCGGCTGCGCCAGGTCCTTGGTCTGCTTGCGGCGGCGGTTGTTGGAACTGTCATCTCAGGCATCGGGGGAGCGGTTGCCTACAAGCTGTTCCACAGTCCGACGGTATCGATGCTTACCACCTGGTGGCACTGGTTCGCATCTGACGTCGTCGGCATCGTTGCTGTTGCACCGCTCGTGATCGGTCTCGCCGCCGCCGTGCGGGAGCCCCCGCGGCGAAGCGAATTCATCCAAGGCACACTGGCATTGTTGGCACTCGTCGCGATGACCGGGATTATTGTTTCGCTGCCTCAGGAGCCTTGGAAGACCGTGGTGCCGGGTGCGCTACTGTTCCCAATGTTGTTATGGCTTGCCGCCCGTTGTCGGCCGGTCTTCGCTGCGGCCGGCGCGTTCGCGGTTTCCTCTACCATCGTTTGGACGACAATTTTCGGCATCGGTCACTTTGGCGACACCGGTCTTCCGATCGACGACCGTATTCTGCAAGCCCAGGCGATAATTCTGGTTGTGACACTCGGTGCATTCGTTCTTGCTGCGCTGTTTTCCGAGCGGAGGGAGAGCGAGGCACACCTCGCTCGCTCAAACATGCTGCTAGAGCGCGAACGAGATAATAAGCTACTGAACGCGGCGGCGATCACAACTGCGATTGCTCATGAAGTGAGACAGCCCCTGGGGGCGATAGCGTTAAACGGTGGTGCGGCACTGGAATTTCTTAGCAAGGCGCCTCCCGATCTTGAAGAAATTCGGGCAATTTTGAATGACATGATAAGTGCCGGTCTTCGTGTCAGCGAAGTGCTACAGGGCATTCGCGCCTTGTTTGGGAGGGCCGATCAGGGACGAGAGCCGATCAATGTAAACGAGATTGTTCTTGCGGTCCTGCACTTGTTGCGCGGAGAGTTGAAGGCTCATGGCGTCGAGACTCGCTCTCACGTAACGTCCGAATTGCCGCTTGTCGACGGCCATAGGAGTCAATTGCAAGAGGTCATTTTTAATCTGGTCCAGAATGCGCTCGAAGCAATGAACTCCACGACCAATCGAAGTCGGATCCTGCGGGTTAAAACTGAGCTTCGTGGTCGCGATGCAATTGTCGTCGCCGTGGAAGACTCGGGACCGGGAATTGATCCAAAGCAATTAGACAGCATATTTGATCCGTTCGTTACAACCAAGGCACATGGAATGGGGTTGGGACTACCCATTTGCCGCATGATCGTTGAGCGTCATGGCGGACTACTTTCTGCGCTGTCGGACGGCGAGAACGGAGCGCTGTTCCAATTCACTCTGCCAATTCGAGTCAGCTGATAGAACCGCCGCTCCCGCGCAAGAGAAACCGATGAACCGAGCGGGGCGAGGGACGTCGCAGCACTCGGCGATCGAAGCAAGCGTCAGAGACGGCACACCAGCAGATTGTTAGTTTCTCCGCTGCGCGCGCTCAGGATCGGGCTTAATTATTAAGCATCGGGATCGACTTGTAGTCGGGTCCCGGCTTGATCGACTGCAGGTAGGCGTAGATGTCGGCGAGATCCTCGTTCGGCAGCACCGCCTCCCGGAACGGCGGCATTTCCCGCGAGGACGTGCGCACGAAGGCCGACAGCGCCTCGAACGGCATCGGGTTGGGGGCGAGCCGCGGCCCGGTGACGGGCGAGCCCTGCCCCTGCGTCCCGTGGCACTGGTAGCAGCCGTATTTCTCCGTAAACAGGATCTTGCCGCGGGCGGCATCCGCCGCCTCCGCCGCGGCCTGGCCGATGACCAACCCGATGAGGAGGCCGGCGGCCAGCGCCGCCAGCCGCAGGCTTACGCGAAAACCGGTCATGATCGCTTTCCTTCTCAGCGCGGTTGCGTGACGACGTCGATCATCGCCGGCTCGCCGGCCTTGACGACCTCGACCGCCTTTTTCAGCGCCGGGCCGAGGTCGTTGGGATCCTTGACCGGGCCGGTCGACCACACGCCCATGGAATCGGCGAGCTTGGCGTAGGCGATCTCCGGGTTCTGGATCTTCGTGCCGATCGGGCCGAAGTCCTTGCCGTTATTGGCCACCCGTGTGCGCTGATTGGCCAGCCGCTGCACCGTCATGACCTCCTGATGGTAGCCGTGGTTGTTGTGCATCACATACATCAGCGGAATCTTGTGATGCGCCACCGTCCACAGCACGCCCGGCGCATACATCAGGTCGCCGTCACCCTGGATGGTGACGGAGAATCGGCCGAGCGGCTTGTTGGCATGCGCCGCGCCTGCCGCCGCCGGCGCCCCGTAACCGACGCCAGCGCCGCCGGAACCGCCCAGCCACTGGTGGTGCTTGTCGAACTTCCACAGCCGGTACGGCCAGCCGCTGACGTTTCCGCTCGAGGCGACCAGCGACCAGTCGAGATCCTTGACAGCGTTGTAGATCTCGGCCGAGAGCCGCGCGGTGGTGATCGGGGCGGCATCCCAGGCCACCGCGGCTGCCGTCCGGGAGCGTTCGAGGTTCTCCGCCCAGGCCTTCTTCATGGCTTCGCCGCGCCGCTCGAAGGCGGCCTTGCGGTCGCCCGTGAGCGCGACCTTGACGGCTTCGATCAACGACGGCAGCGAGGCTTGCGCGTCGCCGACCATCGGCAGGTCGGCGGACTGGAAGCGCTGGAAGTCCTGGTAGTTGGATTTTTCGTTGAGATCGACAGACGTAAGATTGATGAGCTTGGTATCGGGCTTGATCCGGCGCTCCTGCAGGCCATAGCCGTCATTCTCGTTGTTGTCGATGTGGGCGTTGACGACGGCCCAGAAGTCGGTGAGCTCCATGCCGAACACCACGTCGGCCTGGGCGACCAGCTGCCGTCCGCGCGACGATTGATAGAGATGGTGCGTGTTCGGGAAATTCATCCGGCCCGCCAGGTCGAAGATCGGCGCCTGCAGCAGCTCGGCCAGCTCGACCAGGTTCTTGACGCCCTCCGCGGTGCGGGCGACCCGATCGACCACGATCACCGGGTTCTGCGCGTTGACCAGGAGCCTTGCGGCCTCGCGCAGCGCCGCCACGTCGGCCTGCGGCGGCGCGGTCTGCACGTATTTCGGGATATAGAGCGTCTTGCTCTCCTGCGCGGAGATCGAGCGTTCCTGCAATTGGCCGTCGAGGCTGAGCATGACCGGCTCGTGCGGCGGCGTCATAGCCAGCTTGTAGGCGCGCACGAACGACTGGGCGAAGTGCTGCAGCGAGACCGGCGTATCGTCCCATTTGGTGTAGTCGCGCACGATCGCGTTGATGTCCTGCGCCGAATGGGTGGTCGGCACGCCGGGCGCGCGCCGCGACGCGTCGAGATCGGTACCGCCCATGACGATGACGGGCGCGCGGTCGCACCAGGCATTGTAGATCGACATGGTGCCGTGCATCAGGCCGACCGTGCCGTGGCACAGCACCAGCGCCGGCTTGCCGGTGACCTTGAAATAGCCGTGCGCCATCGCGATCGAGGATTCCTCGTGCATGCACTCGATGAATTCCGGCTTGGTATTGTTGCCGTAATCGATCAGCGACTCGTGCAGGCCGCGGTAGCTCGCCGCCGGGTTGGCATAGATATATTCGATGCCGAGCGAGCGGATCACGTCGACCATGAAGTCGGAGCCGGGCCGGCCGGCGACCGGCTTGGCTTCCTTCGGCGTCTCGGTCTCGATGGCCAGCTGCCGCGCCGATGGACGCAGCACCGCCGGAATCCGTGCCGCCGCGACCGGAGGCGTCATGGCCTTGGCGGCGTCCTGCGGAGCCGCCACCGCGCCGGCGACCGCGAGGCCGGACAGGAACTTTCGACGGCTCACCTGCGAACGCGAATCTTTTCGTGCCATTTTGCTTCTCCCTTCACGGTGGCGCCAGATTTCAAGCTGCCTTCCGCGGCACGATAGCAATGTTCCGGGCCGCCCGGAAGCGCGATTGCAGGCGCGATTGGAGGCGCGCGGCAGTGATGATCAGGCCGTATTGGTTTGGGGGGGCGGGCCGTGAATTGACGCCCCGCGGGAGTATGCGGGGCTCTTCGTGATCGCGGCGGGTTTATGGTTCAATACCGCTTCGCTCGAGGTCGACCATGCGCACGATCATTGCGCGGTGAGGGTCGAAGGGCAGATCCTGGAATCCCCATCGGCCGTAGAATGTGCGCATCTGATCGTCGATCGGGTGCGTGATGACGCCGAAGCTGCCGATCTCGCGGGAGGCTCTGAGCGCCGTCCGAAGCGCGAACAGCAGGAGCGAGCGGGCATGACCCTTTCCTTGATGATCCTTGTGAATCGCGAGTTGGCCGAGGAGCGTCACCGGCACAGGGTCGGGTTTGTTGCGCTGTTGTGACTTGGGAAGGAACGCTCGCTCGATCTGCCCGGCGCTCAATGTGACATAGCCGATGATATCGGATGTGGCCGTATCGCAAATGACATTGCTGCGCGAGATGCCGGCGGCGTGGTTGATCCAGGCGTGGCGCTGAAACCAACGGTTCATTGATTCGCGGCCGCAGTCAAAGCGGCTGCGATCGTCGGTTTCGGCGAGCGGACGTGGCGCTGCTATTTCCGCCACGTAGGCGCCTTGCGGGCGAGGTCCTTGAGCCCGGCGATCTCCTGCGGCGGGCGGTTCGCCCAAGCTTCGAATGCCTCCCAGTTCTTGGCCGGGATGGTGACGATCCGCCGTTCGAGGATGTCCGCCTCGGCCGCGTCGAGCGCCTTGCGCCGGATGAAATCGCTGAGGCTGGTGCGTGCCAACTCGGACGCAGCCTCCAGCAGGGCGCGCTCCTCCTCGTTGACCCGCACGCTCAGCACCAAAGTCGGCATCGCACGTCCTCCTGGCAATCTCGCCTGTATGACAATAGCATACAGCAAGACTGCCGGCAACGCCAGCGATCTACTTGGGTGCCATTGCCATGGCGGCCAAGTCATGGAGTAATTCCTTCGCCCAAAAGGATACGAGGCGCCAGTCACAAGAGGCGCCCAGCGGGAGGAAACGGACATGATTTCGATAGGCCGGCATTCGGCGTCGTTCAGGCCGCTGGCGGGATGCATGGCGGGGCTGGCCTGCCTGCTCGGCATTGCGGCCGGCTCCGCGGCGCGAGCGCAGAGCGGTGCCGAAGCCATCTATGGCGTCACCAGTCTCGACGTCGCGCCGGATTCGGTCGCCCAGGGTGTCGCCATTCTCAAGCAGTACCGCGACGCCGGGCGCCAGCAGGCCGGAAATCTGGGCGTCGATCTGTTGCAGGAGGCGGGTTGGCCGAACCGGTTCGTCATCTATGAAACCTGGAAGGATCAATCCGCCTACGACGCCAACGAGAAGGCCGGCCGCAGCGTCGAGCTTCGCAGCAAGCTCGCCCCCATCGCGGGCGCACCCTACGACCGGCGCGACTATCACGTCATCAGCGTCGGTCCGGTCAAGCCGGCGGCGGGAAGCGGCGCCGTCTACATGCAGCTTCATCTCGACGTATTTCCGCCCGGCCTCACCCCGGCGCTCGCGGCCGTCAAGCAGGTCGCCGAGGCGGCGCGCAAGGGCGAGGGCAATCTGCGCTACGATGTGGTTCAATCGGTCAAGATCAACGTCAGCCATATGACCCTGTTCGGAGCTTGGCAGAGCCGCAAGGCGTTCGACGATTATGAAATGTCGGCTTATGGCCGGCGTTTCCGCGACGCGATCGGACCGTTGCTGGGCTCGCCGTACGACGATCGCCTCTATACGATCATCAACTGATCGCCGCTGAAGGGAGGACTGACATGCGTTTCATTCCGCAGTCGCCGCTGCTCGCCGCCCTCGGCCGAGGGATGACGGCCGCGGGTCTCGCGCTCGGAATCGGCATCGCTCTCGGCGCGCCCGCGCCGGCGCAGACCGGTGACGCGGTCCATGCGGTAACCTATCTCGACGTTTCGACGGATTGGGTCGTGCAGGGCGCAGGTCTCATCAAGCACTATCGTGATTTGAGCGCCAAGCAGGCCGGGAATCTGGAATTTACCGTCATGCAGGAGGTGAACCGGCCCAATCGCTTCGTCATCGTCGAGGGCTGGAAGGATCAGGCCGCCTTCGCGGCGCACGCGAAGTCCGCCGACGCGGCGCTGTTCGATTTCACGCTCGAGGCGATCCGCAACAGTCCGCCCAACCAGCATGTGCTGCGCGACCTCGTGACGGCTCCGGCGCGGACTGCACCCGCAAGCGGCGCGATCCGCATGGTGGAGCACGTCGATTTCACCCCGCCCTCCAACGCCGCCGCCTTGCCTTTTGTCAAGGCGCTGGCCGAGGCGAGCCAAAAGGAGAAAGGCGTCGTTCGCTACGACATCTATCAAGAGCCGCCCCCGCACGCGAACCACTATTCGGTGGTGGCCGTGTGGACGGACCGCAGCGCGTATGATGCCCATGAAACGGCGGCGCACACGCGCGCGTACCGGTCCGCCACCGCGATGCCGGCCCATGCCAATCTCTACGACCAGCGCCTGTACGAGCTTCTCGATTGAGCCCGCTTGTCCCGGGCTTGACCCGGGACCGTTCCAGACATTGGCGTTTGTAACGGCCTTGGATCCGCAGCGACCGTAGCCCGCATGGAGCGGCAGCGAAATGCGGGAGCGGCGTTCCCGGATTTCGCAAGCGCTCCATCCGGGCTACAGCTTGTCCCGGGCTTGACCCGGGACCGTACCAAACTCGGAGTCTGGAACGGTCCCGGCTCATAGCGCGTCGAAGACGCGCGTAAACGCGCTAATGGCCGGGACAAGTGCAAAGTGCAAGTGGAGTACCACCATGCTGCGCATCGGGCTGATCGTGCCGCCCGGCTTTGCCGTATTGAGCTTCGCGCCGCTCTCGGTGTTTGAAGCCGCCAACATGGTTCTGCAAAAGCCTTTCTACGAGGTCCAAGCGGTGTCTCTCGCAGGCGGACGCGTCCCGAATTCTTTCGGGATGGAGATGGACACCGTGCGCGTGACGGACGGAACCTTCGACACGCTGCTGGTCGGTTCTCCGCCCGAGATTCGTCCTCAATCGCCGGAATTATTATCCTTTTTGCGGGGCACGACCGCCGCGACCCGTCGCATCGCATCGATCTGCATTGGCGCCTTCATCCTGGGCGAGGCAGGCTTGCTCGACGGCCGCAGGGCGACGACACATTGGCTCTATGCCGACGAGCTGCAGCGCCGCTATCCGCGGGCGACGGTCGAGATGGATCGCATCTTTATTGCCGACGGACAGATTTGGACATCGGCTGGGATGACCGCCGGTATCGACCTCGCGCTCGGTCTGGTGGAGCGCGACATCGGCCGCGAGGCAACGCGCGAACTCGCCCGAATGCTGGTCGTGCACCATCGCCGGGCCGGCGGACAGTCCCAGCACTCCGCGCTGCTGGATATGGATGCCGCATCCGATCGCGTGCAAATTGCCCTTCAGTTTGCGCGGAGCAACTTGGCCACGCCCCTGACGGTCGAGAAGCTGGCGGAAGCGGCTCGCCTCAGCCCGCGGCAGTTCAGCCGCGTGTTCCGCTCGGAGACCGGCATATCCCCTGCCAAAGCCATCGAGAACCTTCGGCTGGAAGCAGCCCGGCTCATGCTCGAACAGGGCCGCCTTCCCATCGAAGAGATCGCAAATGAAACGGGGTTCGGCGACCGCGAGCGCATGCGCCGCAGCTTCATGCGTGCGTTCGGTCAAAGCCCGCAATCGGTACGGAACGGATCGTCTCCTCTGGCTTCGTTCTGAGTACCAATTATGGGAGCCTTGCGAATTAGCCTTTCGTCACGATGTCCGAAATGGTGGCATTTACGACATTGAGGGTCTTCGCCAACCCGACCTAATCTTCTCCTCTGCTGCGACAAACAGGAGAAAGGCATAGCCAACCAGGGAGTTAACGATGTCCGAGCAAAGCAAACCAAGTATCGTATTCGCCCACGGGCTTTGGGCCGATGGCTCATGCTTCCAGAAGCTGATCCCCACGCTGCAGGCGGATGGGCACGAGGTGATCTGCTCCCAGCACGGCCTCGACTCCCTGAGGGGCGACGTGGAGTGCGTCACCCGCTGCTTCGGGCGGGTCAGCGGCCCCGTGATCCTTGTCGGCCACTCTTACGGCGGCACCCTGATCACGCACGCAGGGACGGACAACCGGGTCGCCGCCCTGGTCTTCATCGCGGCCCTCGCACCCGACGAGACCGAGACCTCGCAAAGCCTGCAGCAGCAGTTTCCCGTCACCGACGTCTTTTCCCACATCGAGGTCGCCGATGGGCGGATCTGGCTGCGTCCGGATGGCGTGACCTACTTCGCCGGGGACCTCCCTGAGGCGGAGCAGAAGGTGGTCTGGGCGACCCAGGCCGTTCCGGTGCCCGATCTGTTCATGCAAAAGGTCGACGGCGTCGCCTGGCGCTCGAAGCCGAGCTGGTACATCGTGGCGAAGAACGACCGCACCGTCCACCCCGACCTGGAACGCTTCGTGGCGAAGCGCATGGGCGCGACAACGGTCGAAACCGACAGTAGCCATGTCCCGATGCTGTCCAAGCCTGCCGTCGTGCTCGACGTGATCCGCGAGGCCGCGAGGACTGTCACTTCAGCGCATGCGGCCGCGTGATCACCGACGGGAGATCGGTCGTCCAAGCGAGCGAAGGCAAGAGCCTGAACATGACTGAACCAGCGGCGCCTGTGCGGGTCGTCGAGGAAACGCCTGCCTACTGGCGGGTTGTGTTCGACTATCCGCCTCTCAACATCGTAGACGCCACCCTATACGAAGGCCTCCAGGATCTGCTCGCTCGAATGGACGCCAGCCCGAACCTGCGCGTCGTAGTATTCGAGAGCGCAAATCCTGAGTTCTACCTTTCCCACTTTGATTTGACCGGCAAGACGGGGAACATCACCACAGCCGTCGGGCCTGGCGGCCTCCCCATCCTGATAGATACGTTCGTCCGCCTCACCAAGTCCCCGGTGGTCAGCATCGCGAAGATCCGAGGCTGCGTCCGGGGCGTAAGCAGCGAGTTCGTCCTCGCCTGCGACATGCGCTTCGCGTCGCGCGAGAACACGCTGCTGGGCCAACCCGAAGTCGGGGTGGGCGTGCATCCCGGCGGCGGCGGTGCGGAACGCCTCCCATTGCTGGTCGGCCGCGGCCGCGCGCTCGAAATCGTTCTCGGCGCGAATGACTTCGACGGCGACACCGCCGAACGATACGGATAAGTCAACCGGGCACTTCCGGACGCGGAGCTGGACGGCTTCGTCGATGTGCTCGCGCGCCGGATCGCCTCCTTCGATCGGCGTCCCATCGCAGCGGCAAAGCATCTCATCAACCAGGTCTCGTTGCCATCCGCCGACCAGCTCCTTGACGCCCTCAACAGCTTTGAGACCTCGCTGACGTGGCCTGAAGCGCAGCAGCGAATCCAAGCTCTGCTAAAGCGCGGACTCCAACGGGAAGGCGATTTCGAACATCGGTGGCCAGAGGTGCTCGGCACGCTCCTCGAGTAGTCGTCACCGTGTGGCCCCTTGAATCCGCAGCGACCGTAGCCCGCATGGAGCGGTAGCGAAATGCGGGAGCGGCGTTCCCGGATTTCGCAAGCGCTCCATCCGGGCTACAGCTTGTCCCGGGCTTGACCCGGGACCGTACCAGACATCGGCGTTTGTAACGGCCTTGGATGCGCAGCGACCGTAGCCCGCATGGAGCGGCAGCGAAATGCGGGAGCGACGTTCCCGGATTTCGCAAGCGCTCCATCCGGGCTACAACTTGTCCCGGGCTCGACCCGGGACCGTTCCAGACATTGGCGTGGTGGCGTTTCTCGTGGTGCTGTTCTTCCCCCGGGGACTCTAAAGCCGCACCCGCCGCAGCCGCAGCGCATTGCCGACGACGCTCACCGACGAGAGCGCCATGGCGGCCGCCGCGATGATCGGCGACAGCAAGATGCCGAAAGTCGGGTAGAGCGCCCCGGCCGCGATCGGCACGCCGGCCGCGTTGTAGATGAAGGCAAAGAACAGGTTCTGCCGGATGTTGCCCATGGTGGCGGCCGACAGCCGCCGCGCCCGCACGATGCCGGTCAGGTCGCCCTTGAGCAAGGTCACGCCGGCGCTCTCGATGGCCACGTCCGTTCCGGTCCCCATGGCGATACCGACCTCGGCCGCGGCCAATGCTGGCGCATCGTTGACGCCGTCGCCCGCCATCGCCACCACCCGGCCCTCGCGGCGCAGCCGCTCGACCACGGCGCTCTTCTGCTCGGGCAGGACTTCCGCCTCGACCTCGGTGATGCCCAGACGGCGCGCGACCGCTTGCGCCGTGGTCTTGTTGTCGCCGGTCAGCATCACGACCCGTACCCCCGCGGCGGTGAGCGCCTTGATTGCTTCCGGCGTCGTGGCTTTCAGCGGATCCGCGATGGCAATGACGCCGCAAGCCTTTCCGTCCACGGCCAGATAGATCGCGGTGGCGCCGTCCTGGCGCAGGCGCTGCGCCTGCGCTTCGAGCGGCGTCACTGAAATCCCGGTCTCGCCCAGAAATCTTGCATTGCCGAGAATGATCTTGCGCTGGTCCACGGTCCCGATCGCGCCCTTGCCGGTCGGGGCATCGAAATCCGTCACTTGCGCCAGCACGATCTTGCGTTCCGCGGCTGCGTCCACGATCGCCCGGGCCAGCGGATGCTCGCTCGCCCGTTCGACGCTGGCGGCCAGCCGCAGCACCTCGGTCGCGCTCATTCCGTCAACCGGAACGACGGCCACCACGCTGGGTTTGCCCTGCGTCAGCGTGCCGGTCTTGTCGACCACCAGCGTGTCGATCCGCTCCATGCGCTCCAGCGCTTCCGCGTTCTTGATCAGGACGCCGGCCTGTGCGCCGCGGCCGACGCCGACCATGATCGACATCGGCGTCGCCAGCCCGAGCGCGCACGGGCAGGCAATGATGAGCACCGTCACGGCGGCCACGAGCCCGTAGGCAAATCTCGGCTCGGGCCCGAAGCTCGCCCAGGCCGCGAAGGCGACCAGCGCAACGGCGATGACCGCCGGCACGAACCATCCGGAGACCTGGTCGGCGAGGCGCTGGATCGGGGCGCGCGAGCGCTGTGCCGCCGCCACCATCTGGACGATCTGCGCCAGCATGGTATCGCGGCCGACCTTCTCGGCCCGCATGATGAAGGCGCCGGTCTGGTTGAGCGTTCCGCCGATGACCTTGGCACCGGCCGCCCTGGTGACGGGCATGGATTCGCCGGTCACCATCGATTCGTCGAGCGACGAGCGGCCCTCGATCAGCGTGCCGTCGACCGGGACCTTTTCGCCCGGCCGCACCCGCAGCCGGTCGCCGGCCGCGATGATGTCGAGCGAAACCTCCTCCTCGCCGCCGTCATCCTGCAGGCGCCGCGCGGTCTTGGGCGCGAGGTCGAGCAGCGCCCGGATCGCGCCGGAGGTTTGCTCGCGGGCGCGCAGCTCCAGGACCTGGCCGAGCAGCACCAGCACCGTGATGACGGCCGCCGCCTCGAAATACACCGCGACGGCGCCCTCCGCGCCGCGAAACGTGGCCGGAAAGACGCCGGGCGCGAGTGTGCCGACCACGCTGTAGACGAAGGCGACGCCGGTTCCCATGGCGATCAGCGTGAACATGTTGAGATTGCGCGTCACGATCGAGCGCCAGCCGCGCACGAAGAACGGCCAGCCGGCCCACAACACGACCGGCGTGGCGAGCACGAGCTCGATCCAGTTCGACAACGCCTGGCCGAGCCACATGTGCAGGCCGGTCAGGTGCCCGCCCATTTCGAGCCCAACCACCGGAATGGCCAGCCCGAGCCCGATCCACAATCGCCGGGTCATGTCGACCAGCTCGGGATTGGGACCGGCCGCGGCGGCCGCCAGCACCGGCTCGAGCGCCATGCCGCAAATCGGGCAATGGCCCGGACCCGCTTGTCGGATCTCGGGGTGCATCGGGCAGGTATAGATCGCGCCTTGCGGGACGGGCGCGGCCGGCGGCAGGCCGGTTTCCGGCTGGAGGTATTTCCGCGGCTCGGCCGCAAACTTGGCCCGGCATCCGGCGGAGCAAAAATAATATGTGCGTCCCGCGAATGAGTGCCGGTGCGCGCTCGCGCGCGGATCGACCGTCATGCCGCAGACCGGATCGCGCACCCGCTCGCCCGCGCTGGCGTGTCCGCCATGGTCGTGATGATCGCTGTTTGGATGGCTGGCCGGCGCGCCTGGCGCCGCGGCGGGCGCTTGGCCCCCGGCAATCTGCTCATCGGCCCCTAACGGCTCTGCCATGACAATCGGCCTCTCGACGGCTTGAACTCTATACCGGTAGTGGGTACCTATGCGGCATGCGCAAAGAGATCAAGACATCCTGCCTCAAGCGGCTGCAGCGGATCGAAGGGCAAGTTCGCGGCCTCG
>DASXXS010000205.1:0-9780 GCA_036502925.1 Xanthobacteraceae bacterium | reverse complement strand
AACGGTACCGAGGCGCTGCAGATCTGCCAGCGCGCCGAATGCGACATCATCCTGCTCGACGTCATGATGCCCGACATGGATGGCTTCGAGGTCTGCCGCCGGCTGAAGTCCAATCCGGCGACGCATTTCATTCCGGTCGTGATGGTCACGGCGCTCGATCAGCCTTCCGATCGGGTCAAGGCGCTGGAAGCCGGCGCCGACGATTTTCTGACCAAGCCGGTGTCCGACGTGGCGCTGATCGCGCGCGTTCGTTCGCTGTCGCGGCTCAAGATGATGACGGACGAATTGCGCATGCGCGCCGTCACCTCGCGCGAGATCGGCATCGAGAGCCCCGAGCGCGAGGCGCTCGTCGAAGCGGGTCGCAACGGGCGCATCCTGCTGGTCGACAATCGGCCGGCGCTGTCGGACCGGATGCAGGACGTGCTGGCAAGCGAGCATTCGGTGGATACCGAGCGGGATCCGACCGAAGCCTTGTTCCACGCCGCCGAGGGCGGCTACGACCTCGTCATCGTTCCCCTCGATCTTGAAAATTTCGATGGCTTGCGGCTGTGCAGCCAGCTGCGTTCGCTCGAACGCACGCGCAACGTGCCCTTACTGGCCATCGCCGAGGCCGACAACAATGCGCGCCTGGTGCGGGCGCTGGAAATCGGCGTCAACGACTATCTGATCAGGCCCGTCGACGGGAACGAGATCCTGGCGCGCGTGCGCACGCAGATTCGCAAGCGGCGCTACACCGCGCGGCTGCGCGACAATGAGCGATTGTCGATCGAGATGGCGATCACCGATCCGCTGACCGGCCTCTACAACCGCCGCTACATGGAAACCCATATGGGTGCGCTGGTCAACCAGGCCATCGCACGCGGCAAGCCGCTCTCGGTGCTCATCGTCGATATCGACTACTTCAAATCGATCAATGACACCCATGGCCACGATGCCGGCGACGACGTGTTGCAGGATTTTGCCATCCGCCTGCGCAAGTCGATCCGCGGCATCGATCTCGCCTGCCGTTATGGTGGCGAGGAATTCGTGGTGGTGATGCCGGAAACCGACATGGCGGTCGCCACCATGGTGGCGGAGCGGCTGCGCCGGCGGATCGCGAGCGAGCCGTTCCCGATCCAGAAGGGCACGCGGACGGTCGATGTCACCATCTCGATCGGCATTGCGGCGCTGGGGCCCGACGACAATGCCGCGGCCGTCATCAAGCGCGCCGACCAGGCGCTCTACCGCGCCAAGCGGGATGGCCGCAATCGCGTGGTGCCCGACGCGGCCTGAGCCTTCCCGCGGGAGACGGTGCCGGGTTGCCGAAAATCACCGAGGCTTAACTGCGGCCGTCAACCCTAATGTTTCAGGATGATGGAGGTCTCACCGTTATCCACAACCTAATTTACTGGATTTCCGGGACTGTTGGGCTAATCTTGCGGGGCGCGATGGCTCATGTCCTGGCGTTATGTGGACCAGGGCCCATCGGATCAGCCTGACGCTTTTGATAACCCTACGGAGTGCTCAGGTCCGCCGCATCTCCTGGGTCCGTGGGGTTCGGCCGGTTCGGGAGCGGTGTGAGTGGCCTCCTCAAAGAAGCCGCTCCCGACCGGCCACCTCTGCGGGGTCGGGGCATAGTCTTTTCCGCGATATCCGTCAAATCACACGCCGGACGTGTGGACCATGGGGCTGCGCTGCGGCTGGCAGTACTCCGGCGGTTCCCACGAAGGCGTCCTCAGCCGAGCTGTTCGGCCCCGAAGAAATGCCGCCGATCACTTGATCTTGGCTTCGCGGAACTCGACGTGCTTGCGGGCGACCGGGTCGTATTTCTTCTTGACCAGCTTGTCGGTCTGCGTGCGCGAGTTCTTCTTGGTCACGTAATAAAATCCCGTATCGGCGCTCGACACCAGCTTGACCTTGATGGTGGTGGACTTGGCCATGGCAAACTCCGCATGGAAATGGCGCCGGCACGCTTGCGCCTGGGCGCGGCTCGCAGGAACCTAGCGGCTCGACCCGCAATGTCAAGAAACCGCAAGGTCAAGAGACCGCGAAAACGCGAATTCGCGTCACAGCAGTTCCCGCACGAAGTGACGGTGAAGCATCTGGTAGAACGGAACCGGCAGATCGTGCCCAAGTCCGCCGCCGATCCGCGCTTCCAGCTCTTCCAGCACGACCGCGGTGATTGCCGGCATGTCGAGTTGACGTGCCTCCTCGATCGGCATCCAGACCAGCTCGACCAGCTCGGCATCCGGTCCGATCATCCCCTCGATACGGTGTGCGATCGCGCTCGCATCCGCGGCGAAGAAGCGCGTGTCGAAGCGCTTGGGCCGGCGCGGCGGCGTGATCGCCCGCGCCACGAAATGGATAGCCGTGAGATCGGGAAGGATTTGCGCCTGCCCGAATGCAGCCCAGGGTCCAGGCGGAGCCTCCGACCCGTGACCCGCCGGCACTCCGAGCAAGAGACCGGTCTCCTCATAGGTCTCGCGGATCGCGGCCAATGCCAGCGCACGCGCCTTGACGGGGCTCGGCCGCTTGACAGAGCGCATCAGGCGCCGCTCCGCCCGGCGGTCGAGGGAGCGCGCCGCCGGCATGCGCTTGTCCGCCGGTTCCACCCCGCCGCCCGGAAACACGAATTTGCCCGGCATGAACTTATGGCCGTGATGGCGCTTGCCGAGCAGCACCTTGGGCGTCGGATCGGAATGGTCGATGAGGATCAGCGTCGCCGCATCCTTGGGCCGCAGGTTCGGCAGCTTGTAATAGCCCTCATCCTCCAGCAGCTCATCGGCGAGCGCATTCATGCGCTCGAGACCATGCAGATCGCCATCGCTCATCGGCGCCGCTTCCCGCCGCTGCGGTGGCGGACCGTGCGATCGGGCCGCGCCGAAGCTCCGCGGGCGGCCCGCACCGGCCGCCTGGAAGGCCGGGCCGCGCGGTCGTGGCGGCCCTCCGAGAGCAATTCGAAGCGCAGCGCTCCTGCCAGCGGAACGGCCTCGACCAGCTTCACCGTGACCCGATCGCCGAGCCGATAGCTCTCTCCGCTCGAGCTGCCCACGAGCGCATGCCGATCCTCGTGATAACGGAAATACTCGCTGCCGATCGTGCGCGCCGGGATGAAGCCGTCGGCGCCGGTACCGTCGAGCTTGACGAACAGCCCGACGCGGGTCACGCCCGAGATGTGGCCTTCGAAGCTGGCGCCGACGCGATCGGCGAGAAAATGCGCGAGCAATCGGTCGAAGGTCTCGCGTTCCGCTTTCATGGCGCGCCGCTCGGCAACCGAGATGGTGGCGGCGACTTCGCCCAGCAAGCGCCCATCCGTGCTCTCCGGGAGCGCGCCGTCGCCCAGTTTCCCGGCGCGGATGAGGCCGCGGTGCACGACCAGATCGGCATAGCGGCGGATCGGCGAGGTGAAATGGGCGTAGCGGCGCAGGTTGAGCCCATAATGACCGTAATTGTCGGCGGAATATTCGGCCTGCGCCTGCGTGCGCAGCACCACCTCGTTGACCAGATTCTCGACGTCGCGGCCTTTCACGCGTTCGAGGATCTGGTTGAACTGGGCGGCGCGCAGCTCGCTGCCCTTGGGCAACGAAATATCGACCGTCTTGAGGAATTCGCGCAGCGCATTGACCCGTTCCGGATCGGGCTCGTCATGGACCCGATAGATCAACGGCACGGACGCGCGCTCGAGCGTTTCGGCGGCGGCCACATTGGCCAGGATCATGAACTCCTCGATCAGCCGGTGCGCTTCCAGGCGGGCCGGCGTCACCACGCGATCGACCGTGCCGTCGGACTTCAGGATGATCTTGCGCTCGGGCAGATCGAGGTCGAGCGGAGCCCGCTCATCGCGCGCCCGCTTGACCGCCTGATACGCCGCGTAGAGCGGCTCGAGCACCGGCGCAACGAGCCACTGCGTGTCCTCGTCGGCGCGGCCGCCGATCGCGGCCTGCGCGCGGTCATAGCTCAGCCTGGCGGCCGAACGCATGAGCACGCGGTGAAAGCTGTGCGAGCGCTTGCGGCCGTCCGCCGCCACCACGATGCGGACCGCGAGCGCCGCGCGATCCTCATCGGGACGCAGCGAGCAGAGGTCGTTAGAGATGCGCTCCGGCAGCATCGGCACCACGCGATCCGGGAAGTAGACCGAATTGCCGCGCATGAGCGCTTCGCGATCGAGCGCCGAGCCCGGCAGCACGTAATGGGCGACATCCGCGATGGCGACGCTGATCACGTGGCCGCCGGGATTTTTCGGATCGGGATCCGGCGTCGCGTGCACGGCGTCGTCGTGATCCTTGGCATCCGGCGGATCGATGGTGACGAATGCGACCTCGCGCCAATCTTCCCGCCCGCGCGCGTCTGCGGGCCGCGCCGCCTCGGCTTCATGCAGCGCCGCCGGGGGAAAGACATTGGGGATGCCGTGGGCATTGATGGCGATCAGGCTGACCGCGCGCTCGCTCTTGAGCGAGCCGAGCTTTTCGGTGACGCGGGCCGTCGGCAGGCCTAGTCCGCCGCGCCGCGGCGCCACTTCGACCGCCACGAGATCGCCGTCCTTCGCATCCGCGCCGGCGCCGGGCGGGATCGCGAGCTCGCGGCCGAGCTGTTTCTTGTCGATCGGCGCGAGCCGTCCGCCGCCGTTGGGCAGCGCGCGGAATATGCCGAGCACCCGCTGCTTGGCCCGGTCGATGATCTTGATGACACGGCCGTTGTGGCGGATCGGGTCATCGTCCTCGCCGGTCTCCTCGATCCGCAGCAGGGCGCGGTCGCCGACGCCGGCGACCTCGCCGGGCCGGGCGCGGCGCGGCACCCGCACGCGGATCTTGGGCGGCGCGCCGTGCAGCTCTTCGTCCCATTCGGTGGGAACGGCGATCAATTCGCCGTCGGCGTCGCGCGTGCCGATATCGGCGAGCACGACCGGGGGCAGGGTGCCCGGGTGATGCAGCTTCTTCCTGCGCTGCTCGACGCGGCCCTCATCGGCAAGCTCGCGCAAGGTGCGCTTGAGCTCGGCGCGGTCGGCGTTCTTGAGGCCGAAGGCCCGCGCGATCTCACGCGTGCCGACACGGCCCGATTGCTCGCCGATGAAGGCGAGGATCTGCTGCTTGGTAGGGGGGGATGGTTTGGTCGGGGGGCGTTTCACGAAAATCGTTCTGCGAGGGGTGTGCTCGCTTGCATCTAAAATAAGTGCGCCGCGGTCATTCCGCCAGACCGTGCCGGGCCGGGTCCCTCAGTGGGACCCCCGCGACGCGGGTCGGGTGGGGTCATGCAACAAACTCCGAATCTGCCGGGAGGCGGGACCCCACCCGGCGCCTCAAAAGCGCGTTCACGCGCGTCTTCGACGCGCTATGGGCGCCATCTCCCCATTTCCGGGGGAGGGAATCTGGCTTCAATTCGCGGCCTTCCTGGCCTTGCGGGCGGGCTTCTCGGCGGCACTTGGAGCCGACGCTGGAGACGGCGGCTTGGCCCGTGCTTTGGGCTTGGCACCGCGGGCAGGGCGGCGACGCTGCGACGGCGGCCTGGTGCCGGTTGATCTGGCGTCGATCAGCGAGACTGCTTCCTCCAGCGTCACGGTTTCCGGCGTCTTGTCCGACGGCAGCGATGCATTGACGCCGTCATGGCTGACATAGGGCCCATAGCGGCCCGACTTCGCCACGATCGGTCCGCCTTTGTCCGGATGCTCGCCGAGCGCGCGGCCGGGGTCGGCGCCGAAGCGGCTCTTGCGCGGACCCTTGGCGACCTTCTCGGCGATCAGCGTCACGGCCCGGTTCTGCCCGATGGTGAGCACGTCGTCGCCGGGCTCGAGATTGGCGTAGGTCTTGCCATGCTGCACATAGGGACCAAAGCGGCCGACGCCGGCGAGAACCGGCGCGCCGTCGTCGGGATGCTTGCCGACTTCGCGCGGCAGCGACAGCAAGGCCAGCGCCCGGGCGAGATCGACGTCCTCGGGCGCCAATCCTTTCGGCAGGCCGGCGCGCTTGGGCTTCTCGCCATCGACCATTTCGCCGAGCTGCACATAGGGCCCGAAGCGGCCGCTGCGCAGCGTCACTTCGAGGCCGGTCGCCGGATCCTTGCCGAGCAGCTTGGTGCCGCCGTCGGCTGCGCCGTTGGCGCCGTTGGCGGTGAGCTGGCGGGTATAGCGGCATTCGGGATAATTCGTGCAGCCGATGAAGCCACCATACTTGCTGAGCTTGAGCGACAGCTGGCCGCCGCAAGTGGGGCATTGGCGCGGATCGCTGCCGTCGACGCGCGGCGGAAACAGGTGCGGCCCCAGCATCTCGTTGAGCGCATCGATCACCTGGGCGACGCGCAGATCCTTGATCTCGCCCACCGCGGCGGCGAAATCGCGCCAGAAATCGCGCAGGAGATCGCGCCAGGCGATCTCGTTGTTGGAGACGCGGTCGAGCTGCTCCTCGAGATCGGCGGTGAAGCCGTATTCGACATAGCGGGCGAAAAAGCTCTCCAGGAACGAGGTCAGCACCCGGCCCTTGTCCTCGGGCACGAGCCGCTTCTTGTCGATGCGGACATAACCGCGGTCCTTGAGCACCTGCAGGATCGACGCATAGGTGGAAGGCCGGCCGATGCCGAGCTCTTCCATGCGCTTGACCAGCGAGGCTTCCGAATAGCGCGGCGGCGGCTCGGTGAAATGCTGCCCGGCATCGATGGCGCGTTTTTGCAGCGCTTCGCCGGCGCTCATCGCCGGCAGGCGCTTGTCCTCGCTATCGTCGGCGGCATCGTCTTCGCCCTCCTGGTAGAGGGTGAGGAAGCCGTCGAATTTCACCACCGTGCCGGTGGCGCGCAGGTCGATGGTGCGGGCGCCGGCCTTGGCGGTGATCTCCACGGTAGTGCGTTCGAGCTCGCCGGATTCCATCTGGCTCGCCATCGTGCGCCGCCAGATCAGCTCGTACAGCTTGGCCTGGTCGGAATCGAGGAAGGACTTGGTCTCGCCCGGGCGCAGGTTGAAGTCGGTCGGACGGATCGCCTCGTGCGCCTCCTGGGCGTTCTTGGCCTTGGTTACGTATTGGCGCGCCGCGGCCGGCAGGTAGCGCTGGCCGTAGTCGGCTGCGATCAGCTTGCGGCTGGCCGCGATCGCCTCTTCGGCGATCTGCACGCCGTCGGTTCGCATATAGGTGATGAGGCCGACGGTCTCGCCGCGGACATTGACGCCTTCGTAGAGCCGTTGCGCGATCCGCATCGTATGGGCGGGCGCAAAGCCGAGCTTGCGGCTCGCCTCCTGCTGCAGGGTCGAGGTGGTGAACGGCGGCGGCGGATTGCGCTTGGCGGGCTTGGCCTCGACCGACGCGACCGTGAACGCCGCGCGCTCGAGCGCCTGCTTGAAGGCTTCGGCTTCCGCCCCGGTGCCGATGTCGAGCCGCTGGATTTTCTTGCCGTCGGCGCCGACCAGGCGCGCCTCGAAGGTCTCGTTGCGCGGCGTGGCCAGCGTCGCCACCAGCGACCAGTATTCGCGCGGGACGAATTTTTCGATCTCCAGCTCGCGATCGCAGACCAGCCGCAGCGCCACCGATTGCACGCGGCCGGCCGAGCGCGCGCCCGGCAGCTTCCGCCACAGCACCGGCGACAGCGTGAAGCCCACCAGGTAGTCGAGCGCCCGCCGCGCCAGATAGGCATCCACCAGGGCGCCATCGATGTGGCGCGGATGCCTCATCGCGTCGAGCACCGCCTGCTTGGTGATGGCATTGAAGACCACGCGCTCGATAGTCTGCGACTTGATCGCCTTCTTCTCCTTGAGCACTTCGAGCACGTGCCAGGAAATGGCCTCGCCCTCGCGGTCGGGGTCGGTGGCCAGGATCAGCTTGTCGGCGCCCTTGACCGCCCGCACGATCTCGCCGAGGTGCTTCTGCGACCTGGCATCGACCTCCCAGAGCATGCGAAAATTGTGGTCGGGATCGACCGAGCCGTCCTTCGCGGGCAGGTCCCGCACATGGCCGAAAGAGGCCAGCACCTCATAGCCGCGGCCCAGATACTTATTGATCGTCTTGGCCTTGGCGGGTGATTCAACGACAACGATATTCATGCAATCCCATAGGGTTAGCGGCAGATCCTGCCAAATTGGAGCGGAATCTGCCGCGCCAGTCGCCCGCGGAACATGGGGAGACCACCCCCCACTGTCAAATCGGAGCCTTGGTGCCCCGACCCGGCCGGAGGGTCGCAGGAAACGGTAAATAAGGAGCCGAAAGGCTTTTCTGTGGCTGGGGGATCGGCGGGTGGGGTTAAGATTCCATGGCTGTGGAGAACCTCGTTTCCGGTGCGCTCACCAAGCCGCCTTCGCTCCCGCCAGCGTGGCCGCGACCCCGCTGACTGTTTTCACTCATGAATTTCGAATTCGTTCTGCCAAAATGGAGGTAGCCAGGTACGCTGTGCCGTGGCGACCAGCATTGAGCGCGGCGCCGGTCGCGTTGGTCGCCAACGATCGCCCTGCCAGGGCGAGCTCGAAGCAAGCGTGCCGCCGCCTGCGGCTACCGCGCACCAGCCGCAGGCGGCGGTCCATGCAACCAGTCCCTAGTTTCCGTGTCTCACCACATGGGTGCAGTCCACATTTCCTTTTCCTGAAAATACAGGCCGGATACAGAGAACCACGGTTATAGAGGAGGGCTCGCGTGCCGCTCCGCGGACGCTTGTTAGCTTGTTAATAGCAGGAAAAATAACAAGCCCCCGCCTTGTAGCCCGGATGGAGCGCTTGCGTAATCCGGGATCACCGTTCCCGCATTTCGCTGACGCTTCATGCAGGCTAGGATCCTTTTGCCGGGCCGCGACCAAACAGAAATGCATGGCTCCGGAGCGCGGGCCATTGAAAAATACAATCCGGAAACAATGGACCGCCATCAAAAGGGCGCCGGAGCCATGCGGCGCCCGCAAGGCTGGAGGCCGTGTTGCTTGGTGCGGCCCATGGGCGGAATCGCGACCGATCTCGCTGCTCAGCAAAAAACCCGGCGCGGTCTCACGGCCGCAAGTCCGGTTTATTTTATCCGACTTGCGCACAAAAAACCGATCCCGGGCAGACCTGAGATCGGCGCACACGTTCCGAGTTTCAATTTCGCGAATGCACTGAATCGGGCCGGCTCGTCAAGCCCCTTTACCCGAGTGACTCACGCCAGCGACACCAGCCCGCCGCCATGACGTTGCAGCCGGCCTGCCACCTCCAGCTCGAGCAGCACGATACGCACCACGGCGGGCGAGCGGCCGGCGAGGCGCACCAGGTCGTCGATGCTGACCGGCGTCGGTCCGAGCAATTCCACGATGCGGCTGCGCTCCTCGGTGCCGGGCTCGGCTGCGGGCAGCGACGGCGCGATGGGCTCGGGCTGCGCCTCCTGCAGCTGCCGCTCGAGCGGCTGGCCGAGGATCGGCCGCAACACCGCGAGCACGTCCTCGGCCTCGGTGACCAGCGTGGCTCCCTGCTTCAACAGGCCGTTCGAGCCTTCGGCGCGCGGATCGAGCGGGGAGCCGGGGACCGCAAACACTTCGCGACCCTGCTCGAGTGCGAGCCGCGTGGTGATCAGCGAGCCCGAGCGCCGCGCCGCCTCGATCACCACGACGCCGACCGCAAGGCCCGAGATCAGGCGGTTGCGGCGCGGGAAGTCGTGGGCGCGCGGCTCCCAGTCGAACGGCATCTCCGACAGCGCCGCGCCTTGCGCCAGGATGGCGCTGGCCAGCTCGACGTGCTCGGGCGGATAGATGCGGCTGTGGCCGCCGGCCAGCACCGCGACGGTGCCGGTCGCAAGGCTTGCCCGATGGGCGGCGGCATCGATGCCGCGGGCGAGCCCCGACACGACCGCAAGACCCGCTTCGCCGAGCTCGCGC
>DASXXS010000204.1:0-2880 GCA_036502925.1 Xanthobacteraceae bacterium | reverse complement strand
TTCGACATCATGTACGGCTCCGGCGTGTCCAAGACCGGCGAGCTGGTCGATCTCGGGGTCAAGGCCGGCGTGGTGGAGAAATCCGGCGCCTGGTTCTCCTATGACAGCCAGCGCATCGGCCAGGGCCGCGAGAACGCCAAGGCCTTCCTCAAGGCCAATCCCGATATCGCCAACCGCATCGAGGCCGCCGTCCGGCAGAATTCCGGCCTGATCGCCGAGAAGATTCTGGCCGGCGAGGAGGAAGGCGACGAGGCCGACGAGGCGGAAGCCTAGCTCTCCTGCGCTGAAGGTGTACTTGTCCCGGCCTTGAGCCGGGACCGTTCCAGACTCCGTCCCCGCGAAGGAGCCTGTGAAGAAATTGTCAAAGGACAGCCCCTCTACGAGTCGTCCCTGCGAAAGCAGGGACCCATGCTCCGTGGCCTATCGATCGGCTGCGGTGTATGGGTCCCGGCTCCCTAAGCACGTTCACGCGCGTCTTCGACGCGCTATGGGCCGGGACGACAGAGACGGCAATTCCTTCACACGCTCGAAGGCCGGGACGGAGTCTGGAACGGTCCCGGCTTAAAGCCGGGACAAGTATTTTGCTCGAATCCGGCTCCACTCCGCTCCTCTCCGGCGCGGGAGCGGGCGCGCTTTCTGGACAGGCACCCTGTCCACCGCTAAAAGCACGCACGGAGAAAGCGTAAATCGGCCGGGTGGTTTAAGGCCGGGGGCTGAATCACAAACGCCAAAGCGCTACATTACTAACTGCCATGCCGGTGGCGGTCGCCACGGCACGATGCACATATGCGGCTGCGCCGCCCCGCAGGCCCGGTCGAGTGAGCTGTCTGAACCATGAGTGGCGTCAACGAGATCAGGTCGGCCTTCCTCGATTATTTCGCGCGCAACGGCCATACCGTCGTGCCATCGTCGCCGCTTGTGCCGCGCAACGACCCGACCCTGATGTTCACCAACGCCGGCATGGTGCAGTTCAAGAACGTCCTCACCGGCCTCGAGCGGCGTCCCTATGTCCGGGCGGTGACCGCGCAGAAATGCGTGCGCGCCGGCGGCAAGCACAACGACCTCGACAATGTCGGCTACACCGCGCGCCATCTTACGTTCTTCGAGATGCTCGGAAATTTTTCGTTCGGCGACTATTTCAAGGACCACGCCATCGAACTCGCCTGGAACCTGGTCACCAAGGAGTTCGGCCTGCCCAAGGAGCGCCTGACCGTCACGGTTTTCTCCGAGGATGACGAGGCCTTCGACCTGTGGCGCAAGATCGCCGGCCTGCCCGAGCAGAGGATCATCCGCATCCCGACCTCCGACAATTTCTGGCAGATGGGCGACACCGGGCCCTGCGGTCCCTCCTCGGAAATCTTCTACGATCATGGACCGCATGTTCCCGGCGGGCCGCCGGGCTCGCCCGACGCCGAGGGCGACCGCTTCGTCGAGATCTGGAACCTGGTCTTCATGCAGTTCGAGCAGCTGCCCGGCGGCAAGCGCGAGAACCTGCCGAAGCCCTCGATCGACACCGGAATGGGGCTCGAGCGCACCGCCGCCGTGCTGCAGGGCGTCACCAACATCTACGACATCGACCTTTTCCACGCGCTGATCCGTGATGTCGCCAACTTAACCGGCGTCGAACCCGACGGGCCGCAGAAGAGCTCGCACCGGGTCATCGCCGATCACCTGCGCTCCTCCGCGTTTCTCGTTGCCGACGGCGTGCTGCCGTCGAACGAGGGCCGCGGCTATGTGCTCCGTCGCATCATGCGCCGCGCCATGCGGCATATCGAGCTGCTCGGCGCCAAGGAGCCGCTGATGTGGAAGCTCGTCCCGGTGCTGGTGCGCGAGATGGGCCAGGCCTATCCGGAATTGCACCGCGCCGACGCGCTGATCGCCGAGACCCTCAGGCTCGAGGAGACGCGCTTCCGCCGCACGCTGGAACGCGGCCTTTCTATTCTCGACGAGGCGAGCAAGACGCTCAAGAAAGGCGACATGTTCGACGGCGTAACCGCTTTTACGCTCTACGACACCTACGGCTTTCCGCTCGATCTCACCCAGGACGCGCTTCGGCCGCGCGGCATCGGCGTCGACATCGCTGCCTTCACCGATGGCATGGAGCGCCAGCGCGCGAAGGCGCGCGCCTCGTGGGCGGGCTCGGGCGAGGCCGCGACCGAAACCGTCTGGTTTGCGGTGCGCGAAAAAACCGGACCAAGCGAGTTTCTCGGCTACGAGACCGAACGCGCCGAGGGCGTGGTGGCGGCGCTGGTGCGCGACGGCCAGCAAGTGGCCGCGCTCAAGGCCGGCGAATCCGGAAGCGTGGTCCTCAATCAGACGCCGTTCTATGGCGAATCCGGCGGCCAGGTCGGCGACACCGGCGCGATGACGGCGGACGGCGTGCGTTTCCGCGTCACCGATACCCAGAAGAAGGCCGGCGACGTCCTGGTCCATTCGGGCGTGGTGGAGGAGGGCACGCTCGCGCTCGGCGCCGCGCTGGTGCTCGAGGTCGACCACGCGCGCCGCAGCGCCATCCGCCAGAACCATTCGGCCACCCACTTGCTGCATGAGGCGCTGCGCCAGGTGCTCGGCGATCACGTGGCGCAGAAGGGCTCGCTGGTGGCGCCGGACCGGCTGCGCTTCGACTTCTCGCATCCCAAGCCGATGAGCGCCGCTGAGATCGAACGGGTCGAGGATATCGCCAACGACATCGTGCTGCAGAACGCGCCGGTGACGACCCGCCTGATGGCGGTCGACGATGCCATCGCTTCGGGCGCGCGCGCCCTGTTCGGCGAGAAATACGGCGACGAGGTGCGGGTGGTCGCCATGGGAGAAGCCGGCAATGCGCTGGGCTGGTCGGTCGAGCTGTGCGGCGGCACCCATGTCCGCCGCACCGGTGAC
>DASXXS010000203.1:0-11543 GCA_036502925.1 Xanthobacteraceae bacterium | reverse complement strand
CGCATCCAGCCCGGCCAGGGCTATCCGATGCGCCTGTGGCTGCCGGGCTACGAAGGCAACATGAACGTCAAGTTCCTGCGCCGCGTGCAGGTCACCGACCAGCCCGGGATGACCTATTACGAGTCGAAGATTTATTCGGATCCCCTGCCTGACGGTAACGACACCCAGTTCTATTTCGTGCAGGAGGTGAAGTCCTTCATCACCTCACCCTCGCCCGGCCTCACCCTCAAGGAGCCGGGCGTCTACGAGATCAGCGGCATCGCCTATTCGGGCACCGGGCGGATCGCCAAGGTGCTGGTGTCGGCCGACGGCGGCAAGAGCTGGGCGGAAGCGGCCCTGCAGGAGCCACGGCTGCCGAAGGCCTTCACGCGATTCGCCATGCCGTGGCGTTGGGATGGCGGTCCCGCGGTCCTGCAAAGCCGGGCCTGGGACGAGGCCGGCAACATGCAGCCGACCCGCGAGCAGTTCGTGGCGCTGCGCGGCCAGACCTCGAAACCTCCCTCGGTCCGCGGCTTTCCGGGCCACCATTTCAACGCCATCACCAGCTGGGGCGTCGAGCCCAAGGGGGAGGTCAAGCATGTCTATGCGTAAGCCGGCAGTCAGGGCCGGTCTCGTTGCGCTCGCGCTCGGCGGCAGCGTGGCGCTCGGCGCCATGGCGTTCGCCGAGAGCCCCCGTCTCGGCAAGCCCATCACCCAGGCCGATCTCGCGGAATGGGATATCAACGTCCTGCCGGACGGCAGCAACCTCCCGGCCGGCAGCGGCAAGGTCGCCGACGGTGCCAAGATTTTCGCGCAGAAGTGCGTCGCCTGTCATGGTGAGAAAGGCGAGGGCGGCATTGCTGCCCGGCTGATCGGCGGCCCGCCCAAGGCGACGCTGGACGGCGGCAAGACCATCGCCAACTACTGGCCCTATGCCACCACGGTCTTTGACTACATCCGGCGGGCGATGCCGTTCACCCAGCCGCGCTCGCTCACCGACCAGGAGGTCTATGCATTGACCGCCTATCTGCTGGCGGCGAACAAGCTCATCGGCGAGAGCGACGAGATCAACGCGACCACGCTGCCGAAGGTGGTGATGCCGAACCGGGGCAACTTCGTCATCCGGTTCCCGGATCGCATCTAGGCTAACCGTCCCGGCCGACGCTGGTCAGCTCGGCGACTCTTTTCACGTGCGCGACCGCGGCGCGCGCGCCCGCCGTCTTGGTGAACAGGTCGAGCGCCATGTCCTCGTCGTCGCTGACCGGCGTGAGCGCCAAATCCGTGTAGGCGCGCGCGGCGGGATCGCGCGCGATGGCTCGCTGCCACAACATGAGACGCACGACCATCGGGACGGCCCGCGCGTGCCTGCTCAGCGTTTGCCACGCGAAGCGCGGCCAGAAGACCCACGCCGACTCGCGCGGCAACTCCGGCCGGCGCTCCGAGGGATGCTTGAGGCGCAGGATCCCGCCCTGGAGCGGATGCACGTGCTCGATCGGATCCGTCAGCGCAAACCGCGCCATCAGCCGCACGAGGCTGCCCAGCGGAACGCCCGTCGCCGCCGCACGACGCAGCAGCGTCCTCATGTGCGCCGGCGTGTAGTAGAGCGACCACGCCCGGTGGTATACGGCCTGCCACGGATGCAGCCCCATTCTGGGATGCTCCGTGCAGGCGTGCTCCAGATCGTATTTGTTGAGATCGGCATCCATCGCGACGCCGGCTTTCCACAGGGTCTGGTGGTCCTCGGAGCCCGGCAGCGGCGTCAGGCAGAAGAACTCGAGAATATCGAGCGGCAGCTCCTTCTGGATGATCGCGATATCGCGCGCAATCGTCTCGGCCGTGTCGGCGGGAAATCCGAGGATATAGCCGGCGAGCGTGAGGATGCCCTGTGCCTTCCAGGCGAGCAGCATCTTGCGATATTCGGTGATCTTGTTCTGGCGTTTCTTGGCCGCGCCGAGATTATCCGGGTTGATGTTCTCCAGTCCGATGAACACCCGGGTGACCCCGGCGCGTTTCGCCTTCACGACGAAGTTCGGGATCTTGTGGCACAGCGTATCGACCTGGATCAGGAGGGCGAGCGGGATGGCGTGCCGTTCGCGCAGCTCGATCAGGCGGTCGAGGATCGACTCCCACTCCTTGTTGCGCGCGAAATTGTCGTCGGTGATGAAGAATTTGTGGACGCCCTGCGCCCAGTTGAGGCGCACCAGGTGCTCGACCTCGTCGGCCGAACGATAACGCGACTTGCGGCCCTGCACGTTGATGATCGTGCAGAACGAGCACTGGTACGGGCAGCCGCGGCCGGCGTCGAAGCTCGAATTGTGGCCGATGGTGCGGACCACGTATTGCTTGGGCAGGAACGGCGCCGGGCTGCCGTCCATCCCGGGAAGATCCTTGAGGAAGTCGTAGGTCGGGGCCAGCCGGCCTGCGGCCACGTCGCGCAACAAGCCGTCGAACCGGCCTTCGGCCTCGCCGGCGAAAATGGCGATGCCCAGGTCGCGGCAGGCGTCCAGGCCGACCGCATGACCGTCGAGCATCGACAGGCATCCGGAGACGTGGAATCCGCCCATCACGACCGGAATGCCGGCCTGACGAAACGGTCGCGCGATATCGAGGGCGCGCGGATACTGGTTCGATTGCACGCCGACCAGCGCAACCAGGCCAAAATTGCCCTGGCGGCGAAACTGCGCAAGCAACGCCGGCACGTTCACGCGGGTATGCGTCTCGTCGATCGGATCGATGGTAATGTCGACGTCCGGCCCCAGGACCTGGCGCGCGGAGCAGTCGGCCGCGATACCATAGACGGCCGCCAGCGAATTCGAAGGAATCATGGCGCGCCACCAGCGGATCACGTAGCCGTCGTTGTCGTAATGCGACGGCTTGATCAGGACGAGCTGAAAGCGTCGCTTCGCGGACACGGAACCCCCAATTTCGCGCGTTGGTGCCGTCACTCTAGCATGGCGGGGCAACTCGAACAGCCGTGGCCGACCTCCAGGCCGGTTTATTTTAGGGACAGCCGATGCGCGCCGTTGGGTGTAGATCCGGAGCGTATGTTCGATATCGATTCTAATGAAAATTCCGCCCCTTCGGCATGACGCCGGTGGCGAAACCGAGTTGGTCGGCGAGCGCCGGCTCGTCGTTGAACAGGGTGACCAGCGCGTCGCCGGCGCGCGGGTGGCGGTGCGGATGCGGGTCGGGGGCGGCGGGATGCTTCACGGCGTCGGCGCGGGCCAGCGCCTCGACGCAGCCGTGATCCTGCGACAGGCGGCGCAACAGCGGGGTCAGGTCTTCCACCCGCTCGGCCACCACATGGATGACGCCTGATTCATTCTGCAGCTTTCCGGTCACGCTGATGAGCCGCGCGCCCAGCACGACCGGGCGGAAGGTCTCGAATATCTTCGGCCACACGATCGTGTTGGCGATGGCGGTCTCGTCCTCGAGCGTCATGAAGATGACGCCGGACGCGGTGCCGGGGCGCTGGCGCACCAGCACGAGGCCGCCGACCGTCACGCGGCGACCTGACGCGATGGCGGGAAGCTCATCGTGGCGCAGGATGCCGCGCCGCGCCAGATCGGGGCGCAGGAACGCGACCGGATGCGCCTTCAACGACAGATGCAGGCGGCGATAGTCTTCGACCACGTGCTCGCCGAAAAGCATGGGCGGCAAGGCGATGTCGGGCTCGCGCTTCGGCATGGCCACCCGGGCGAACAGCGGCAGATCGTCCTTGTCGCCCGCGCGCTGCAAGGCACGCACCGCCCAGAGCGCGTCGCGGCGATCGAGGCCGAGGGAACGGAACGCATCGGCTTGCGCCAGCCGTTCGATGGCGGAGGGGTTAAGGCCCGTGCGCAGCCAGAGATCGCGCACCGAGTCGAACCCCGTGTTCCGTACGTTTTCTATTCTGCGTGCATCCGCTTCCGAAAATCCGCTGATCTGCCGGAAGCCGAGCCGCAGCGCACAAGTGGACCTGATATCGTCGCGCATCTCGGCGTGGCGCGCATGCAAATTCCCGCGCACCGGCTCGCCTGCTGCGCCCGGCTCGAGGCCGCAATCCCAATCGGAGTGATTGACATCGACGGGCCGCACCTCGACCCCATGCTCCTGCGCATCGCGCACGATCTGGGCCGGCGCGTAGAAACCCATGGGCTGGCTGTTGAGGAGCGCGCAGGCGAAGACATCGGGATACCGGCATTTGATCCAGGCCGAGGCATAGACCAAGTTGGCGAAGCTCGCCGCGTGGCTTTCCGGAAAGCCGTATTCGCCGAAGCCTTCGATCTGGCTGAAGCAGCGGGCGGCGAAATCGGGCGCATAGCCGCGGCTCACCATGCCGTTGATGAACTTGTCGCGGAAATATTTGATGGTGCCGACGCGCTTGAACGTGGCCATGGCGCGGCGCAGCTTGTCGGCTTCGGCCGGCGCGAAACCGGCCGCCACGATGGCGATGCGCATCGCATGTTCCTGAAACAGCGGCACCCCCAATGTCTTGTGCAAGATGGCTTCCAGCTCCGGTAACGGATATTGCACCGGCTCCAACCCCTGCCGCCGCCGCAGATAGGGATGCACCATGTCGCCCTGGATCGGTCCCGGCCGCACGATCGCGACCTCGATGACCAGATCGTAGAACTCTTTGGGCTTGAGCCGCGGCAGCATGGACATTTGCGCGCGGCTCTCGATCTGAAAGACGCCGATCGTGTCGGCGCGTTGGATCATGCGGTAGACGGCCGCGTCCTCGTCCTGCAGGGAGAGATCGCGCTTGACGCCGTAGCGCGTTTGCAGAAGCTCGAATGCGCGGCGCAGGCATGACAGCATGCCGAGCCCCAGCACATCGACCTTGAGCAACCCGACGGCGTCGAGATCGTCCTTGTCCCATTCGATGACGGTGCGATCCTCCATGGCGGCATTCTCGATCGGCACGACTTCGTCGAGCCGGCTGCGGGTGATGACGAAGCCGCCCACATGCTGGGACAGATGCCGGGGGAACCCCATCAGCACGCGGGCAAACGCGCGCGCCATCTTGAGCCGCTGGTCGGCCGGATCGAGGCCGATGCGCCTGGCTTCATGCGCGCTCACGCCGTCCATCGACCAGCCCCACAGGGAGCCGGCGAGCGCCCCGATCGTATCCTGCGACAGCCCGAACACCTTGCCGACGTCGCGGATGGCGCTGCGGCCGCGGTAACAGATGACGGTCGCGGCGAGGCCGGCGCGCTCGCGCGTATAAGTCCGGTAGATATGCTGGATCACCTTCTCGCGCCGCTCGTGCTCGAAATCGACATCGATGTCGGGCGGCTCGCGCCGCTCGGCCGAGACGAAACGCTCGAACAGAAGATCGATCTGGAGCGGATCCACATCGGTGATGCCGAGGCAATAACAGATCACGGAATTGGCCGCCGAGCCGCGCCCCTGGCACAGAATCTCTTCTTCGTTGCGGGCGAATCGAACCACGTCGTGAACCGTCAGGAAGAAGGGCGCATAATTGAGCTCGCCGATCAGCCGCAGCTCCTCGGCGAGCGCATGGCGCACCTTCTCGGGGATGCCGTCCGGATAGCGCCGCCGCGCACCGTCCTGCGCAAAAGCGACGAGCGCGTCCTGCGCTGTCGCGAAGCCTTTGCGGGTCTCGTCCGGATACTCGGTGTTCTTCAATTCATCGAGCGAGAAGCGGCATGAATCGAGAAAGGCTTCGGTTTGGCGCACCGCATCCGGAGCCTTGCGGAACAGCCGGGCCATTTCGGCGGGCGGCTTGAGATAGCGTTCGGCATTGGCTTGCAAAAGACGGCCGGCGGCATCGATGGTCGTGTGCTCGCGGATGCAGGTGACGATGTCCTGCAGGGCCCGCCGCTTGGGGGCGTGGTAGAGCACGTCGTTGACGGCGATCAACGGAACGGATGCCTGGTCGGCGATCTCGGCAAGCCGCGCGCAGCGGCGCGTATCATCGCCGCGATACAGCATGCTGGCGGCGAGCCAGATGCATTTGTCGCCGTATTTTTCGCCAGCTGCTTGCTTGAGCCGCCCCAGCAATCTCTGCAGCGCGGCGGCATCGATCCGCGGCGGCGCCATGACGATGAGATTGAGCCCGGCGATGAAATCCGTGAGGTCGGCAAGCCTGAGAATGCAATCGCCCTTTTGGGCGCGCAGCTTGCCACGCGAGAGCAGGCGGGTGAGCCGTCCCCAGGCGGTCCGGTCGCGCGGAAAGCCGAGAATATCGGGCGTGCCGTCGGCAAAGATCAGACGCGCCCCGACCGCGAGCCGCAATCCCGCCTCGTTCGCCGCCATATGGGCCCGCACCACGCCCGCAACGCTGTTGCGGTCCGCGATGCCGATTCCAGCAAGGCCGAGCCGCCTGGCGCGGGCGACCAGTTCTTCGGGATGCGAGGCACCGCGCAGGAAAGAGAAATTGGTGGTGACGGCGAGCTCGGCATACATCACGCAACATCCGGTTTTGCGCATGATCTTTTCCGAAAACCGGTTCTCACTTTTCGGGATCATGCTTTACGAAACAGGCCCTCACGCAAACAGGCCGTGCAGAAACCAGCGCGGCTCTGCGAGCTCGTGTCCATAGAGGCCTTCGCGATAGACCCAGACCCGCATTCCTTCGCGGCTCTCGACGCGGAAATAATCGCGCGTCAGCGCGCGTCCCTTCTGGTCGCGCCACCATTCCATGGCGATGCGCTCGGGTCCTTCCGCATAGGCGACCTGATGCAGCACGCGCCGCCAGCGAAACCGCACCGGCGGCCCGTCGGGCACTTCCGCGATCGCCTCGATCGGCTCCGGCCGTCCGTAGAGACGCAGCGGCCGTGGGGCAGCATTTTCGTGACCAGACGACGGAGGACGCACGGCGGACGACGGATATCTGTCCTCCGTCCTCCGTCGTCTGTCCTCTGCGGCCGGCACGGCGGCGACCGCGAATTCGGGGATGTGGCTGTCCTGCGGCACCGGCCTGGTCACCCGGCGCAGGCCGAAGCGCGCGCCCAGGCGATCGACCAGATGGGCGAGCTCGGCGGCGTGGTCGGGCGCCGCCAGGCCGGTCTGCACCGGATCGCAGCGCTCGGTCGCGAGCGCCGCCAGCCGAACCACATCGAAGCCGAAGCCGGGATCGCAAACCTCCCCGACCGCGGCGAGCCGCTCGGCGAACAGGGCCCGCATGCGGGCGGGATCGCGCAGCGGCGTGCCGGTCCCGACCGCGGCGCGATGGACCTTGCCGTCGGTGCGGAACAGCGCGACCTGCAGGCGGCGGGCGCCTTCGCCGCGCCGCTCCAGCATGCGGGCAAGCTCCTGCGCCAACAGCTCGGTGGTGGCGAGCACGTCGGATTCGAGCAGGATCGGATCGGCGAAGCGGCGTTCTGCCACATAGGGCGGAACGGGCAGGCGGGGCGTGATCGGCTCGTCGTCGCGCCCCACGGCCTGATCGATGCGGCGGATGAATTCCTCGCCGAAGCGGGCGGCGAGCGGGGCCCGCGGACGGTCGATCACGTCGGCAATGCATTTGAGACTGGCCTGCCCCAAGGCGGCCTCGATGCCGGGTGCGATGCGCAGCGCCGCGAGCCGCAAGGGCAGCAGCGCCGCGCGGGCGCCCCCCGGCGGCACGATGGCGTAACCTCCCCCTGCAAGGGGGAGGTCGAACCGCGAAGCGGTTCGGGAGGGGGTCCCGTTACAACCTCCGAATCTATTTGTGGAGAGGCGGGACCCCCTCCCGGCGCCAGAAAGCGCGTTTACGCGCGTCTTCGACGCGCTATGGGCGCCACCCTCCCCCTTGCAGGGGGAGGGAAATTCAGAGAACCGCGCCACCGCCCAGGCGCAGCCGACCGTGTCGGCGATGGCGGCGCGCGCCGCCAAACCCTGCCGTCCGAGACGCCGCACGATGTCGGTGCAGAA
Source organism: Xanthobacteraceae bacterium (assembly GCA_036502925.1). GTDB lineage: Bacteria > Pseudomonadota > Alphaproteobacteria > Rhizobiales > Xanthobacteraceae > VAZQ01. The sequence continues at coordinate 3,704 of DASXXS010000203.1, read as the reverse complement.
GGCCGCCTCGCCGCCGAACAGATGCGCGCAGCCGGTGATGTCGAGCGTCAGTCCGTCCGGCGGATCGAGCCCGATGAGCGGCGTGTAGCGGTCGCACCAGTCGGCGATGGCCTCGAGCAAGGTGCGGTCGGCCTCCGGATCGGCGTCCATGACGGTCAGTGTCGGATACATCGCCTTGGCGTCGGCCAGCGCCATGCCGGCTTTGAGGCCAAGCCGCGCGGCCGCATCGTTCAGGGCCGCGATCGCGATCGCGTTCTTGACCTGCTGGACGATGACCAAAGGCGCCGGCTCAGGCGGTGCGCAGGAGCAGCGGCGCGCGATCCGATCGGTCGCAAGCCGCCGCAGCCATACCGAGAGATAGCGCCGGCGGGACGAAGGTGCGCTCATGGTGATTCCAGTCCGTGATCCAACGGCCGCAGCGGCCGCGCCGGTTCCGGTGCAAGGAGAGATCGAAGCGCGTGCCGCCGAGCCCGCCGAAGCGGTCGGGCTTGCTCAAGACGGCCGCGACCTGCCAGCGGGTCAGGGCGGCGGATGGCAGCGGATAGGGCCGCTGCCGCAGCAACAGGCCAAGCCCGCCGCCCGCTTGCGCGGCGAGCGACAGACGGCGGGTCGCGGTGAGATCGGCGGCAGCGCCAGCCTGCGGCAGCTCGGCCACGACCGCCGCCAGAGCCCGACATTTGAGCGCCTCTTCACAGGCCCAAAGCGCATCGCGCGGATGCGCGACGCGCAGGATCAGCAGCCGGTCCATGGAGAGCCCGAAACGATCGAGTCCGGGCCCATAGGGAGCTCCGCCTTCGCAGGCGGCATAATCGGTCGCAATGCAGAGCACCTGCCGGCCGCCCGTCGCTGCCAGGGCCGCGATGGCAAGCCCAAACCCGAAGGCCGAGCCCAGCTGCAGCTCGCTGGCGGGCGCAATCTCATGCAAAGCCCCCAATGCAAGACCCCCCTGGAGCGCGTCATCGAGGGCGGGCACGCCCAACCGGAGCGAGCCCTCGTCGGCGCCCCAGGGGGAAACATGGGCGGGAAAAGAAACCTTGCTTGGATCGATCGCAGCAACCACCCGCCCCCAACCAACCCTCTCCCGCTGGCGGGGAAGGGAAAAGGAGGGCGTCTGGCCGGTAAGGGCTGAAGGCATTTGCAACCCAAGATGTTCATGTTTTGTTCCTATTGATTCCTCACCAGCAGATGGGAGTCAAGGACCCCCACCCTAACCCTCCCCGCATACAGGGAGGGAAGGGAGGGGTCGTTTGCTCAAGGCCCTGTCGCAGCGCATACATCCCCCTTATCAGCCCCGTGAGCGCGCTCCGCAAAAGACCCAGATCGACCATCATGGAACCCGACAAGGACGGCTTCCGCTTCATCGGCAAGCCCGTGCGCCGCGCCGAGGACGAGCGGCTCATCACCGGCAAGGGCCGCTTCAGCGACGATTTCAAGCTCGACCATCAAACCTATGCGGCGATGGTCCGCTCGCCTCATCCCCATGCCCGCCTCCGCGGCATCGACACGGCGCGCGCCCGCGCCCTGCCGGGCGTGCTTGGCGTCTTCACCGGCGCCGACTGCCTGGCCGACAATCTCGGCCCCATCCCGCACGATCCGCTGCCCAAGACCAAATACGACATGAAGCTCAGCGCGCCGGGCGGCGGGGCCGTCTTCATCGGCCCACATCTCTTATTGCCGGCCGACAAGGCGCGTCATGTGGGCGAGGCGGTCGCCATGGTGGTGGCCGAGACCTTGACGCAGGCGCTCGATGGCGCCGAGGCTGTTGCGGTCGATTACGACGTGCTGCCTCACGTGCTGCATGCGCAGGACGCCATGGCGCCGGGCGCGCCGAAAGTATGGGACGAGGTCGCCGACAATATTCCGGTCGAGACCTGGTTTGGGGATCGGGCGGCCACCGACGCCGCCTTCGCGGCCGCCGATCACGTGGTCAAGATGGACTTCCATGTCGGCCGGGTGACCGGGGTGCCGCTCGAGCCGCGCGCCGCGCTCGCCCATTACGATGCCGCGGCCGGCCGCTTTACGCTCTATGCCGGCAGCGGCGGCGCGGTGCGCCAGAAGCGGGAGCTGGCGAGCGTGCTCGGCATCGCGCCCGAGCGGCTGCGGGTTCTCTCCCACGATGTCGGCGGCAATTTCGGCACCCGCAACCGCGTCTTCGTCGAGTTCGGCCTGGTGCTGTGGGCGGCCCACAAGCTCATGCGCCCGGTCAAATATACGGCGACGCGTTCGGAAGCCTTTCTCAGCGATTACCAGGGCCGCGATCTCGTCAGCAAGGTCGAGCTTGCGTTGCGGGTGGACGGCCGCTTCCTGGCCATGCGGGCCACCAATATCAGCAATATGGGAGCGCGCGCCGTCTCGTTCTCGCCGCTCAGCAAGGGCTCCGGCCTGATCCCGGGCTCCTACGACATTGCGGCCGTCACGCTGCGCGCGATGGCGGTCTACACCAACACGATGCCGACCCAGGCCTATCGCAGCTCGGGCCGCCCGGAAGTGACCTACGCGATCGAGCGGCTGATCGATGTGGCCGCGAGCGAGCTCGGCTTCGACCGCATCAAGCTGCGGCGCCGCAACCTGATCAAGCCTGCCGCCATGCCGTACCGCAACGGGGTCGGCATGCTCTACGACAGCGGCCGCTATGCGGAGAACATGGACTGGGCGATGGAGATCGCCGACTGGAAGGGCTTCGAGCGGCGCCGGCGCGAGGCCAGGAAACGCGGCAGGCTGCTCGGCCGCGGTCTCGCCAATTACGTCGAGTCCTCGATCGGCGCCCCCAACGAGCAGGCGCGCTTCACGGTGCTGCCGCAAGGGCGCGTGGACGTGGTGATCGGCACGCAACCGAGCGGCCAGGGGCACGAAACCAGCTTCGCTCAGGTGGTCTCCGACCTGCTCCGTGTTCCGGTCGAGACCGTCAACATCATCTACGGCGACACCGACGTGGTGAAGGTCGGAGGCGGCAGCCATTCAGGCCGTTCCATGCGCCATGCCGCCACGGTTTTTTCCATGGCCGCCGCCGAGCTGATCGCCAAAGCCAAGCGCATCGCCGCCCTCGCGCTCGACACGCCGGCGGCCGACGTGGAATTCCGCGACGGCCGCTTTGGCGCGCGCGAGACCAATCGCAGCTTCGATTTCTTCGAGCTTGCGCAGGAATTCGATAAGCTGGCGGCCCAGCGCGATCTGCCGGACGATCTCAAAACCGGGCTCGCGGTCGTCACCGACAACGAGATGCACGATCCGGTCTTTCCCAACGGCTGCGCCATCTGCGAGGTCGAGGTCGATCCGGCGACTGGCGAGGCGAAAATCATGCGCTACGCCTCGGTGGACGATGTGGGCCGCTGCATCAACCCGCTGATCGTGCATGGCCAGACCCATGGCGCGATCGCCCAGGGCGTCGGCCAGGCGATGTGGGAGCAGGTCTATGTGGAGCCCGATACCGGCCAGCCGCTCTGCGGCTCGCTCATGGACTACGGGATGCCGCGCGCCGACACGCTGCCGTCGTTCCGCACCGAGATCGCCGAGGTGCTGTCGCCGACCAATCCGCTCGGCATCAAGGCCGGCGGCGAGGGCGGCACCACCGCGGCCCCGGCCGTCATGATCAGCGCCATCCTCGATGCGCTGCGCGAGCACGGGGTGCGCGACATCGCGATGCCGGCGACGCCGTTTAAGGTCTGGCAGGCGATCGCGGCCGCCAAGGCCGCAAGCCCGGAAGG
>DASXXS010000202.1:0-4665 GCA_036502925.1 Xanthobacteraceae bacterium | reverse complement strand
TCGCACCATGGCGGACGTCATGAAGGCGATGGGCGGCGGCAAGCGCGGCCCGATGGCGGGGATCGCCAACATGCTGGGGCTCGGCGCCGGCATGCCGAGCCCGGAGCAGATGGCCAAGCTCGCGGAAAAAACGCCCGGCGGGCTGCCGCCAGGCGGGCCGGGCGCGCCGGGACTGCCCGGCGGTTTGCCGCCCACCGTGCCGGGCCTGCCCGGTCTGGCGCCGAAGTTCCCCGGCAACCTGCCCGGCCTCGGCGCCCCGAAGCTGCCCGGCCTCGGCGGCTATCCGGGACCCGGGAAGAAACGATGATGGAAGATTGTAGCCCGCATGGAGCGCAGCGGAATGCGGGAACGCCGTTCCCGGATTTCGCGGAGTTTATCATCGGGCGGCGCTTCGCGCCGACCCGTTGGCTTCATCCGAGCTACAGATTCAAAAAGTCCAACCGAAAGGAACCCCAATGTCTCTGAAGATCAGGCTGGCCCGCGCCGGCACCAAGAAGCGGCCGTTCTACCATATCGTGATCGCCGACAGCCGCTCGCCGCGCGACGGCCGCTTCATCGAGCGCATCGGCTATTTCAATCCGCTGCTGCCGAAGGAGAAGACCGAGCGGCTCAAGCTCGATCTCGACAAGGTCAAGGCCTGGCTCGCCAAGGGCGCGCTGCCGACCGACCGGGTGCTGCGTTTTCTCGATCAGGCCGGCGTGCTGACGCGGCAGAAGCGCAACAATCCGGAGCGGGCGATCCCGCGCAAGGAGCGCAAGGCGCAGGCCGAGGCCAAGGAAAAAGCCAAGGAAGCCGACAAGGCGGCGGCAGCCGCCAAGGCGGCGGCGGCGGCCGCGCCGGCGAGCTGATGCTCGCGGCTTGCGGATAGGCGCACGTGGTCGAGCGCATCTGCGTGGCGCAAATCGGTGCCGCGCACGGCATCAGGGGCGAGGTGAAGCTCCGGTCATTCACCGCCGACCCGGCAGCCGTCGCGGATTACGGGCCGCTGGAGAGCGAGGACGGAACGCTGCGCTTCGAGATCGAGGCGCTGCGGCCCGCCAAGGATCATCTGGTGGCGCGGCTTTCCGGCGTGCGCGACCGCGCGGCGGCCGCGCGGCTCACCAATCTGCGGCTCTACGTGGCGCGCGAGCGGCTGCCGCCGCCGGCGCCCGAGGAGTTCTACCACGCCGACCTGATCGGGCTGCGGGCGGAAAGCCGCGACGGCACCGAGCTGGCGACGATCGTGGGAATCCATGATTTCGGCGCCGGCGATCTCCTGGAATTGCGCCCGCTCGGCTCGAGCCGCACCGTCCTGATGCCGTTCACCGCCTTGACGGTGCCGGAGGTCGATATCGCGGGCGGCCGGGTGGTGATTGATGATGGCGAATGGCGAATGGCGAATAGTGAGTAGTGAGTAATGAGAATACCATCTGCTACTCGCCATTCGCCATTCGCCATTCGCGACTCTTAGCCGGACCCTGATCATGTGGCGCGCGAGCGTGCTGACCATTTTCCCGGAAATGTTTCCGGGACCGTTGGGGGCGAGCCTCGCCGGCAAGGCCCTGGCGGCGGGGCTTTGGCGCCTCGACACCATCGATATTCGCGCGCAGGCAACGGACAAGCACCGCTCGGTGGACGACACCCCTGCCGGCGGCGGGCCCGGCATGGTGCTGCGACCAGACGTGCTGGCCCGCGCGCTGGACGCGGCGGCGCCCGACGGCGATGGCCGCCCGCGCCTGTTGATGAGCCCGCGCGGCATTCCGCTCACCCAGGAGCGGGTCGCAGCGCTCGCCGGCGGGCCCGGCGCGATCGTGGTCTGCGGCCGTTTCGAGGGCGTGGATGAACGGGTGATCGAAGGCCGCATGCTGCAGGAGATTTCGATCGGCGACTATGTGCTGTCGGGCGGCGAGATCGCGGCCTGCGCGCTCATCGATGCCTGCATCCGGCTGTTGCCCGGCGTGATGGGCAAGCAAGCCTCCGGCGCCGAGGAGAGCTTCACCCGCGGCCTGCTCGAATACCCGCAATTCACGCGGCCCGCGGTCTGGGAAGGCCGCCCGATCCCCGCGGTGCTGTCCGGCGGCGACCACGCCAAGGTCGCAGCCTGGCGGCAAGCCGAGGCCGAGCGCCTGACCCGCGAGCGCCGCCCGGACCTGTGGGCGGCCTATAGGGGGCGCAACCCCAATGGCTCCAAGGCGCCTGCCTCCAAGGCGCCCGGCTCCAAGAAGCCCGGCTCCAAGAAGCCCGGCTCCAAAGAGCCCGGCCCAACAGGGTGACAAGGCGGGTTCTTTGTCGTAGAAGCTTCGCCGACCCGTAACCCAGCAGCCGAGCTTGATACGCCGAATTGCGCCCCGCATTTCCGGCGCAGCCGACGGAGACTTTCCATGAACCTGATCAAGCAGCTCGAGCAAGAGCAGATGACCAAGCTCGGCAAGACCATTCCGCCGTTCGAGCCCGGCGACACCGTCCTGGTCAACGTCAAGGTGGTGGAGGGCGAGCGCAGCCGCATCCAGGCCTATGAAGGCGTGTGCATCGGCCGCTCCGGATCGGGCCTCAACGAGAACTTCACGGTGCGCAAAATTTCCTATGGCGAAGGCGTCGAGCGCGTCTTCCCGCTCTATTCGCCGCTGGTCGATTCGATCAAGGTGGTGCGGCGCGGCAAGGTGCGGCGGGCCAAGCTCTATTATCTGAGGGGCTTGCGCGGCAAATCGGCCCGCATCGTCGAGAAGCAGGATCGCCGCCAGGGCGCGGAGGCGACCGAAGCCGCCGCGAAGTGAGCGGACGGCGGCTCGCTTTGCCCGGCTTTCGCGCCGGCGGCTTTGCGCTTTGCCTGCTGGGCGCGGCATCCATCTCCGGGATCGCTGTGGCCGAGCCGCTGTCGTTCGATGTCGCCGACGCCCAGCTCGACTATGACCAACGCACCAATGAACCGATCGTGAACTTCTACCTTACGCCGGATTCGGGGCTCAAGTTTATCGAGTTCACGCACCAGAACGCAGGCCGGCCGATCGAGATGCGGGTGGATGCAAAAGTGGTCTCGCGGCCCTTCTCTTGGGCTTTTCCCAACGGCGTTCTGATTTCAGGACACTTCGGCGAGCAGGAAGCGCGGGACCTTGTGGCCCGCGTCTCGGCCGGAACAAAGATCGAGATCGAGGCCGTGGCGAACTGAGCCGCACCGCCGGCGCAGCACTTTTCCCCGCTTTCGCCATGCACTAAATAGAGCCCAGCGCGCACAGGAATTTTCGCATGGCCGAGCCCCGCACCCTCTACGACAAGATCTGGGACGACCATCTGGTCGACGAAGCGCCCGACGGCACCTGCCTCATCTATGTGGACCGGCATCTGGTGCATGAGGTGACCAGCCCGCAGGCCTTCGAGGGGCTGCGCCTCGCCGGCCGCAAGGTGCGGGCACCGGAGAAGACGCTGGCCGTGGTCGACCACAATGTGCCGACCACCGACCGCAATCTGCCCAATCCGGACCCCGAAAGCGCCGAGCAGATCAGGACGCTCGCACAGAATGCCAGGGATTTCGGCCTCGAATATTACAACGAGTTCGACAAGCGGCAGGGCATCGTCCACATCATCGGGCCCGAGCAGGGCTTCACGCTGCCCGGCACCACCATCGTGTGCGGCGACAGCCACACCGCCACCCATGGCGCCTTCGGGGCGCTGGCCTACGGGATCGGCACCTCGGAGGTCGAGCATGTGCTGGCTACCCAGACCCTGATCCAGACCAAATCGAAGAACATGCGCGCCGTGGTCGACGGCAGGCTGCCGCCCGGCGTCACCGCCAAGGACATCATCCTCGCCATCATCGGCGAGATCGGCACCGCCGGCGGCACCGGTTATGCGCTCGAATATGACGGCGAGGCGATCCGTTCGCTGTCCATGGAAGGCCGCATGACGGTCTGCAACATGTCGGTCGAGGGCGGCGCCAAGGCCGGCTTCATCGCGCCCGACGAAAAAGCCTATGCGTACCTGAAAGGTCGCCCCAAGGCCCCCAAGGGCAAGGCCTGGGACCAGGCGATGCGTTATTGGGAGGCGCTGCGCTCGGACCCCGGCGCGCATTTCGACCGCGAGATCAGGCTCGATGCCGGCAAGCTGCCGCCGCTGGTCACCTGGGGCACCAGCCCCGAGCAGGTGGTTGCGGTCACCGGCCGCGTCCCGGCGCTCGGCGAGATCGCCGACGAGAGCAAGCGCCGCGCGGCCGCGAGCTCGTTCGAATATATGGGGCTAAAGGGCGGCGAGAAGATCACCGAGCTCAAGCTCGACCGCGTATTCATCGGCTCCTGCACCAATGGGCGCATCGAGGACCTGCGCGCGGTGGCGCGCGCGGTCGCCGGCAAGCACGTCAACCGCAATGTCAACGCGATGATCGTGCCGGGCTCCGGACTGGTGAAGGAGCAGGCCGAGGCCGAAGGGCTGCATACGATCTTTCTCCAGGCCGGCTTCGAATGGCGCGAGCCCGGCTGCTCCATGTGCCTGGCCATGAATCCCGACAAGCTGATGCCGGGCGAGCGCTGCGCCTCGACGTCGAACCGCAATTTCGAGGGCCGTCAGGGCTACAAAGGCCGCACCCACCTGGTCTCGCCCGTGATGGCCGCCGCCGCCGCCATCGCCGGACACTTCGTTGACGTGCGGGAGTGGGGTTGAGCTGTTGCGCCAAGCGAGCCGGGTAACCGTGATGAC
>DASXXS010000201.1:0-16616 GCA_036502925.1 Xanthobacteraceae bacterium | reverse complement strand
GGGCCGGCCTCGGCGCCACCACGCTCGACCTCAAGGGCGGCATCGGCTCGGCTGCGGCGACGACCTCCGACGGTCTTGGCGTCGGCGCGCTGGCCGCGGTCAATGCGGCCGGCTCGGTGGTGATCGGCGGCGGACCCTGGTTCTGGGCGGCGCCGTTCGAACAGGACGCCGAGTTCGGCGGGCTCGGCATGCCCGCCACGATGCCGCCCGACGCGCTCATCCACCGCACCAAGGGCAGCGAGCGTGAGAGCACTACCCTGGTGGTGGTGGCGACCGATGCGGTGCTGACCAAGGGACAGGCGAGGCGGCTTGCCGTCATGGCGCAAACCGGTCTCGCCCGCTCGATCTATCCGGTGCACACGCCGCTCGACGGCGATGTCGTGTTCGCCGCCGCGACCGGGCGCAAGCCGCTCGCCGACCCGCTGCTCGGCCTGTCGGAGCTCGGGACCTGCGCGGCCAATGCGGTGGCCCGCGCGGTGGCGCGCGCCGTTTTCGCCGCTTCGGCGCTCCCTTTCGGGGCCGCTTTGGGCAGCTGGCAGGATCGCTTCGCGACCAAATTTACCAAGTAATTTCACGCTGTTGCGGGACGCTTCTTGACTTGCACGGGGATTGCTTACTTATGGGCCAGAGCGGAACGGTTTCGGCCGAAATTTTGAGGTGAGACCAAGATGCGATTTGCAGCCGCAGCCTGCGCACTTGCCATCGTGGTATGCGTCGCGGTGTTTGGCGCCGTGCTGGCGCAAAGGGCGACCGCACCGGTGGTGGCCTCGGCGCCCACCGCCGCATTGCCGCCGAAGCCCGTGCCCACACCGGGCGCAGCGGCCGCGAAATCAAACCCGGCACAGACCGTGGTCGCGGTGGCGACGCCCGCCGTTACGCCGGCGCCTGACGTTACGCCGGCGCCTGCCGTCGCACCGGCGCCTACCATCGCACCTGCGGCCGCACAGCCGGCGCCCGCCATCGTGCCGGCAGCAGCGCCGCCGGTGCCGCCAGCAGCCTCGCCACCGGCCCCCACGCCGATCAGCTGTCCCGGGCATCCCGACGCGCTCGGGATTTCCCGGGTCGTGGAAATCGACACCACCGGCGGGCCCGGCTTCGGCTTCGAGCACTTCAAGCAATATGACTTCCTGCAGCCCGGCGAAGTGGTGCTCACTTTCGACGACGGACCGTGGCCGCACAACACGGCGGAGGTCCTCGCCGCGCTCGCCGCCAATTGCACCAAGGCGGTCTTCTTCCCGATCGGCGAGCACACCATGTGGGCGCCCGAAATCCTCAAGCAGGTGGACGCCGCCGGCCATACGATCGGCAGCCATACCTGGTCGCACAAGGACCTCTCCAAGCTGTCTTTCGAAGATGCCAAAGTCGAGGTCGAAAAGGGCATCAGCGCCGTGGCCTGGGGTCTCGGCCATCCGGCCTCGCCGTTCTTCCGCTTCCCGGCGCTGCGCCATCCGCCCGAGGTGGTCACCTATCTGGGCCAGCGCAACATCGGCATTTTCTCGACCGACATGGATTCCTTCGACTTCAAGATCCGCAAGCCCGAGCAGGTCATCAATTCAGTGCTGACCAAGCTGAAGAAGAACGGCAAGGGCATTGTCCTGCTGCATGACTTCCAGCGCGCCACCGCCGATGCCGCACCCGAGCTCTTGCGGCAGCTCAAGGCCAACGGCTACCGGATCGTGTTCATGAAGGCGAAGGCGCCGGTGCAGACGCTGGCCGCTTACGACGAGGAGGTCGTCAAGAGCCTCAAGCTGCCCACCGTCACCACCCGGCCGACCCAGGACGTGGTGCACACGATCCAGTGATCAGTTCGCCACGCTCCAGTCCCGCTGCCCATCAGGGCGGTGCGGGACCCGCAGCAGCGTAAATCCGACCATCGGCTCCCGGTCTCGATAGAACAGGCGAACCTTGGCCAGGTTCGTAAGCTCGTCGATGTGTTCCGGCACAGGCCCGAGTCGGGTATTTTCGGCGAGCTTCCTGAACAGCAGAACGGTCTGATCCGCGTACGCCTCGATCAGCGACATTTTCAGGCCGGCTTCGGGAAAGTGACACCCCTTGTCGCCCATCTCCTCGATGTACTGATCGTCTTCCATGCCGATCGCGATCGACAACTCCTCCAGCTTGGCGAGGGTGTCGCATACCGCCTGGCCCTTCACGGTCTCAAACTCGTAGGCGGAACACGGCCCGGAAAGACACCCCAGGAGGGCCGCAGCCACGACGATCGCACGCATGATAACTCCTCCCGCGCCTGGCGACCTGCATCTAGATTGGCGTCGCTGTCAGGGCGAAGCAGCCGGCTGGCTGATTGTTCGCTGCGCTTGGGCGAAGGCCGCAACGCTTACAGCAAACAATGGGGCGACGTCAATGCAGCCGTGGTATTGAGCTTAATCGCGATCAACACTTGAAGCGCTCGGCGCGGTAGGGCGCCGGATCGCAGAACGGCGTCTCACCGGTCATCATCTCGGCGAGGAGGCGCCCGGTGGCGGGGCCGAGGGTCAGGCCCCAATGGCCGTGCCCGTAGGCGAGCCAGAGGCCGGCATGCCCGGGCGCGCGGCCGATCACCGGTCGTGAATCCGCAAAGCACGGCCGGCATCCCATCCAGGGCGTCGCTTCGACCGGCTCGGCGAGGGCGAATAGCGTCCGGGCGGTCGGCAATAGACGATCGATTTGGACTGGAGTCGGCGGCGCCCCGCAGGCGGCAAATTCGGCGCCGGTCGTGAGCCTGATCCCCTGCTCCATGGGGGCGAGGCAATAGCCGTTCTCGACATCGACCACCGGGCGCGTCAGAGCCGCGCTCCCGCCGGTGCGGAAATGGCGATGGTAGCCGCGCTTGATGCCGAGCGGCAGCCTGATGCCGAGCGGATCGAGCGTGCCGGGCGCGAACGGCCCGAGCGCCAGCACCACCTCGGATGCATCGACGGGACCCTCGGCGGTGTCGATCCGCCAGCGCCCGTCGGCACGGCGGAGCGAGCGGGCATTGCCGGTCAGGACCACGCCGCCGAGCCGCGCCAGATGCGCCGCATAGGCCTTGGTGACCGCCAGCGGATTGCTCACGCTGGCGGCATCGGGCCAATGGACGGCATTACGAAAGACCGGAGCCAGATGGGGCTCGAGCGCGCGCGTTCCGTCGGGGTCGAGCCGGCGACACGCGATGCCGAATTCCTGGGCCAGGTCGAGCTCGCGCCCGATCGCGGCCACGGCCGCGTCGCTGCGATAGAGCTTGAGCCAGCCCTCGCGGCGCAGGTAGCCGGCGGCGCCGGCAGCGGCCAGCAGGGCCTCGTGCTCGCCCAGCGCCCGGGAAAACAGCGGACGGATGATCCGCGCGGTCTCGACCAGCCGGTGCGGACGCGAGGCGGCCCAGAAGGCGAGCAGCCAGGGGGCCGCGTGCGGCAGATGGCGCAAGTGGTAGTTCGCCTCCGGGGCGCGCTTGAGCGCGATGCGCAGCAGCGCCCGCAGGCTCGAGGGAAACGCCGGCGGAAAGATCGTGTTGCCCTCGATGATGCCCGCATTGCCGTAGGAGGTCTCCTCGCCCGGCGCCCGCCGGTCCACCAGCGCCACCCCCAGGCCGCGTCTGGCGAGCTGCAGCGCGGTCGAGGTGCCGACGATGCCGGCGCCGAGCACGATCGCATCGGTGCGTGCCATGATGTCCTTCCGCGCGCAGCTTTTGCGCCGCCGGGCGAGGGCTTTCGTCCGCCCCGCTTCGTCGTCCTATATGGGTGCGGGCCGCGCGCTGCGGCAGCTGCCGCCAATTTGCTCAGTGGCGGGCATCGTGTTAGGCGAACAGCGGATTGCAAGAGGGAATCGATGCACCGCCCGCTCCTCATCGCGCCCTCGATACTGGCCGCCGATTTCGCCAAGCTCGGCGAGGAGGTGCGCGCGGTCGATGCGGCCGGTGCCGACTGGATCCACGTGGACGTCATGGACGGCCATTTCGTGCCCAATATCAGCATCGGCCCCGACGCGGTGAAGGCGCTGCGCCCGCACACCAGGAAGCCCCTCGACGTGCACCTGATGATCGCGCCCTGCGATCCCTATCTTGAAGCCTTCGCCAAGGCCGGCGCCGACCACATCATCGTGCATGTGGAGGCCGGACCGCATGTGCATCGCTCGCTGCAGGCGATCCGCGCGCTCGGCAAGAAGGCGGGTGTGACCCTCAACCCGGGCACGTACGAGAGCGCCATCGAGCCCGTCATCGACCTGGTCGATCTGATCCTGGTGATGTCGGTCAATCCCGGCTTCGGCGGCCAGGCCTTCATCAACGGCGCGATCGAGAAGATCGTGCGGCTCAAGGCGCTCGCCGGCGCCCGCCCGATCGACATCGAGGTCGACGGCGGCATCACGCCGGAAACCGCGCCGCTGGTGGCGCGGGCCGGCGCCAATGCGCTGGTGGCCGGCTCGGCCGTGTTCAAGGGCGGCACGCCCGCGGCCTATCGGGCCAACATGGCGGCGATCCGCGACGCGGCGGCGCTGGCGCGCGGGGAAGCGGCGTGATCCCGCGCTATACCAGGCCCGACATGGCCGTGATCTGGGACCCGCAGACGCGCTATCGCATCTGGTTCGAGATCGAGGCCCATGCCGCCGATGCCATGGCCGAGCTAGGGATGATCCCGAAAGCGGCGGCCAAGACGATCCGCGATCGCGGCCGCGAGGCGCAATTCGACATTGCCCGCATCGATGCGATCGAGCGCGACGTCAAGCACGACGTGATCGCCTTCCTCACCCATCTGGCCGAGATCGTCGGCCCCGAGGCGCGCTTTGTGCATCAGGGCATGACCTCCTCGGACGTGCTCGATACCTGCTTCAACGTGCAGCTCAGGCGCGCCGCCGATCTCCTGATCGCCGATGTCGACGCGCTCTTGGCCGCGCTCAAGCGCCGCGCCTTCGAGCACAAGCACACGCCCACCATCGGCCGCTCCCACGGCATCCATGCCGAGCCCACCACCTTCGGGCTCAAGCTCGCCTTTGCCTATGCGGAATTCACCCGCGCGCGCGAACGCCTGGTCGCGGCCCGCGACGAGGTCTCGACCGCCGCGCTCTCGGGCGCGGTCGGCACCTTTGCGCAGGTCGATCCGCGGGTCGAAGCCCATGTGGCCAAGGCCATGGGGCTCAAGGTCGAGCCGGTCTCCACCCAGATCATCCCGCGCGACCGCCATGCCATGTATTTCGCGGTGCTGGGCGTCGTCGCCTCCTCGGCCGAGCGGCTGGCGACCGAGATCCGGCACCTGCAGCGCACCGAGGTGCTGGAAGCCGAGGAATTCTTCGCGGAGGGCCAGAAGGGCTCCTCCGCCATGCCGCACAAGCGCAACCCGGTGCTGTCGGAAAACGTCACCGGACTCGCCCGCGTGGTGCGCGCCTATGTGACGCCGGCGCTCGAGGACGTGGCGCTCTGGCACGAGCGCGACATCTCGCATTCCTCGGTCGAGCGCATGATCGGGCCCGACGCCACCGCCACGCTCGATTTCGCCTTGGCCAGGCTCGCCGGCATCATCGACAAGCTCATCGTCTATCCGGGCACGATGCAGAAGAACTTGGACCGCCTCGGCGGCCTCGTCCATTCCCAGCGCGTGCTGCTCGCGCTGGTGCAGAAGGGCGTGGCGCGCGAGGACGCCTACCGGCTGGTGCAGCGGAACGCCATGAAGGTCTGGGGCGGCGAAGGCGAGTTCCTGTCGCTGCTCAAGGCCGACAAGGACGTGCGCAAGCATCTCGACGCGGCCGAGCTCGAAGCCAATTTCGATCTCGCCTATCACTTCAAGCACGTCGACACGATCTTCGCCCGCGTGTTCGGCAAGGCGGCTTGACGCTAGAGCATGTTTCGATCGGATGGATTCGTTTCCCTCGTCACCCGCGGGCTTGACCCGCGGGTCCATCCTTTTCGCAAGAAGATGGATTGCCGGGTCAAGCCCGGCAATGACGCCGAAATAGATCGATTCCACCGAAACCCGCCCCAGGTTGCGAACGGTCCGTGGTGAAAGCCCCCAACATCATCGTCTTCGACTCCGGCCTGGGCGGGCTCACGGTCTATCGCGAGGTCGCGGGCGCGCTCCCCAATGCACGCTATCTCTATGTCGCCGACGACGCCTTTTTTCCCTACGGCGGCCGCGACGAAGGGGCGCTGATCGCCCGCGTGCTCGAGCTGATGGCGGGCCTCATCGCGACGCAACGGCCCGACCTGGTGATCATCGCCTGCAACACCGCCTCGACCCTGGTGCTGCCGCAATTGCGCGCGCGCTTCCAGGTCCCCTTCATTGGCACGGTCCCCGCCATCAAGCCGGCGTGCGCGGTCTCGGTCAGCAAGCGCGTCTCGGTGCTGGGCACGCAGGCCACGATCGCGCGCGAATATACCCGTGCGCTGATCCGCGACTTCGCCAACGGGGCCGATATCACGCTTATCGGCTCGGCGCGGCTGGCTGCGCTCGCCGAGGCGAGCCTGCGCGGAGAGCACGTGGACGATGCGGCCATTGCGGCCGAGCTCGCGCCCTGCTTCATCGATGCGGGCGGGCGGCGGACCGATACGGTGGTGCTCGCCTGCACGCATTACCCGCTGCTGCTCGACCGGCTGACCGCGCTGGCCCCCTGGCCGGTGCGATTCATCGATCCGGCCCCGGCGATCGCGCGGCGGGCCGTCGAGCTGATGGGCATGCCGCCAGGCACGCCGCCCGGAGAGAAGGCGCGCATCCTGTTCACCAGCGGCCGGCCGCCCTCGCCTGCATTGGCGGCGGCGCTGGCCAGCTTCGGGCTTGGCCAGGCCGCGCCGGACAGCGGTTGTGAGACCGCGGTTTGACACCCCTGCGCTTTCCGCCTAGAAACCGCCCGCGCAAGCTGCCCAATAGGCCGGCTTGCGTTTCGCGACCCGTGGTTTGCGCCGCCGCTTCGGCGAGGACCTGTCGGTTCCGGCACTTGAAGAGATGCCGGGACAGAGGAGGGCGCGATCCTCATAACCCACGAGAGAACCGAGGACGCGATGACCAAGCGCCACCAGGCGAAGCACAAGATCGATCGCCGCATGGGCCAGAATGTGTGGGGCCGCCCCAAGAGCCCCGTCAACCGCCGCGAATACGGCCCCGGCCAGCACGGCCAGCGCCGCAAGGGCAAGCTCTCCGATTACGGCGTGCAGCTGCGCGCCAAGCAGAAGCTGCGCGGCTATTACGGCAATATCACCGAGCGCCAGTTTCGCGGCATCTATGAGGAAGCGATCCGGATGAAGGGCGATTCCGGCGCGCATCTTATCGGGCTGTTGGAGCGGCGGCTCGATGCCATCGTGTATAGGGCGAAGCTGGTGCCGACCGTGTTCGCCGCCCGCCAGTTCGTCAACCACGGCCACGTCAAGGTGAACGGCCGGCGCGTCACCATTCCGAGCTTCCGTCTCAATGCCGGCGACACCATCGAGCTCAAGGACAAGTCAAAGCAGCTGGCGCTGGTGCTGGAGGCGACCGGCCTGCCCGAGCGCGACGTGCCCGATTACATCGAGGTCAACCATACCAAGATGACGGCCAAGCTGGTGCGCATTCCACACCTGGGCGAAGTGCCCTATCCGGTGCAGATGGAGCCGCACCTGGTGGTGGAGTTCTATTCCCGGTAGGACGAAACGACGGCCCTTTCCGCATTTTGCTTGTCCCGGCCTTGAGCCGGGACCGTTCCAGACTCCGTCCGCGCGGAGCAGCGTGTGAAGGAATCGCCGTTTCTGTCGTCCCGGCCCATAGCGCGTCGAAGACGCGCGTGAACGCGCTCAGGGAGCCGGGACCCATACACCGCAGCCGATCGATAGGCCACGGAGTATGGTCCCTGCTTTCGCAGGGACGACTCGTAGAGGGGCTGTCCTTTGACAATTTCCTCCCGGGTCAAGCCCGGGACAGAGTTTGGAACGGTCCCGGCTCAAGGCCGGGACAAGTGAGTCATCAGGCCGACGCGCTTTCCTTCACGGGCAGGCCCTTGTCCTTGAACAGGGTCTTGAGCTCGCCGCCCTGGAACATTTCGCGCACGATATCGCAGCCGCCGACGAACTCGCCCTTGACGTAGAGCTGCGGGATGGTCGGCCAGTTGGAATAGGACTTGATGCCGTTTCGCAGCTCCTCGGAATCGAGCACGTTGAGGCCCTTGTAGCTGACGCCCAAGTGATCGAGGATCTGCACCACCTGGCCGGAGAACCCGCACATCGGCATTTGCGGCGTGCCCTTCATGAACAGGACCACGTCGTTGGCCTTGACCTCATTTTCGATGAATTTCTCGATGCTCATGATCCTGTCCTGTGTTGTCCGGGCCCTCTCTCCCCCGCTTGCGGGTGAGGGAACGGGAGGGGGCGCGCACTGCCCGCGGTTTCCGCAAGATTAGCCCCCCGGGATGCTGGTCTGCAATGCCAGGGCGTGCAGCTTGCCGCCCATCTCGGCCTTGAGCGCCTCGTAGACGATCTGGTGCTGCTGCACCCGGGACTTGCCGCGAAACGACTCCGCCACCACGGTGGCCGCATAATGGTCGCCGTCGCCGGCCAGATCGCGAATCGTGACCTCCGCGTCCGGGATGCGCGCCTTGATCAGCCGCTCGATCTCGCGCGCATCCATCGCCATGGGAGCGGTCTCCTCAAGGTTCCGCGTCAGCGCTCCGCTTCCGGGCCTCTCCGCCCATATAGGCGGGAAACCAGGATTCGAACGCCCGGCGCAGCTCTTCCACCAAAATGGGGCGCTCACCCTTCGGCGTCAATGCGTCGCCGCCCGTGGTCCCGATGCGGCGGAGCGGAACGCCGGCGGCAGCGGCGCGCGCGATGATGCCTTCCGCTGCCGCGGCCGGTGCCGTCACCAGATAGCGGCCCTGCTCCTCGCCGAACCAGAAGGCATGGGCGGCGAACGGGGCGGCTTCGAGCTCGACCCCGATGCCGGAAGCCATCGCCATCTCGGCGAGCGCCACCAGGAGCCCGCCGTCGGAGACGTCATGGACGGCGCTGACCAGCCCCTCCCCGATCAACGCCCGCACGAAATCGCCATGGCGCCGCTCGGCCGCGAGATCGACCGGCGGCGGCGCGCCTTCCTCGCGGCCGCAGATGTCGCGCAGGTAAAGCGACTGGCCGAGCCAGCCGCTCGCTTCGCCCACCAGCAGGAGGGCCTCGTCGGCTGCCTTGAAGGCGAGCGTGGCGGACTTGGTGAAATCATCGATGAGGCCGACGCCGCCGATCGCCGGCGTCGGCAGGATGGCGCGGCCGTTGGTCTCGTTGTAGAGCGAGACATTGCCCGACACGACCGGAAAATCGAGCGCCGTGCAGGCCAGCGCGATGCCGCGGATGCAGCCGACCAGCTGGCCCATGGTCTCGGGCCGCTCCGGGTTGCCGAAATTGAGGTTGTCGGTCAGCGCCAGCGGGCGCGCCCCCACCGCGGTGAGATTGCGCCAGGCCTCCACCACCGCCTGCTTGCCGCCCTCGAGCGGATCGGCCTCGCAATAGCGCGGCGTCACATCGGTGGTGAGCGCAAGCGCCTTGCGCCCCTCTCCGACCCGCACGACCGCGGCATCCCCGCCCGGCCGCTGCACCGTATTGCCGAGGATGACATGGTCGTACTGCTCCCAGACCCAGCGTTTGCAGCACAGGTCGGGCGAGCCGATGAGGCGCACGAGCGCGTCCGCGGTCGCCAGCGGCGGCGTCACCTCCGCGGCCTTGATGACCGGCTGCTTGCGGGTCTCCACATAGGGCCGTTCATAGACCGGCGCTTCGTCGCCCAGCTCCTTGATCGGCAGGTCGACCATGACGGCGCCGCCGTGGCGCACGATGAAGCGCTTGCCGGGCGTGGTCTCGCCGACCACGGCGAAATCGAGCCCCCATTTGCGGAAGATCGCCTCGGCCTCCGCCTCCTTCTCGGGCTTGAGCACCATGAGCATGCGCTCCTGGCTCTCCGAGAGCATCATCTCGTAGGCGCTCATGCCCCGCTCGCGGCACGGCACCCGGTCGAGATCGAGCGTCACGCCGAGGTCGCCCTTGGCCCCCATCTCGACCGCCGAGCAGGTCAGGCCGGCGGCGCCCATGTCCTGGATGGCGATGACGCAGTCCTTGGCCATGATCTCGAGGCAGGCTTCGAGCAGCAGCTTTTCGGAGAACGGATCGCCCACCTGCACGGTCGGGCGCTTCTCCTGCGAATCCTCGCCGAACTCGGCCGATGCCATGCTGGCGCCGTGGATGCCGTCGCGGCCGGTCTTGGAGCCGAGATAGACGATCGGCTTTCCGACCCCGGTGGCCTTGGCGTAGAAAATCTTGGCCGTGTCGGCGAGGCCGACCGCCATGGCATTGACCAGGCAATTGCCGTCATAGCGGCGGTGAAAGCCGACCGAGCCGCCCACCGTCGGCACCCCGAAGGAATTTCCATAGCCGCCGATGCCGGCCACCACGCCGGCGACGAGATCACGGGTCCTGGGATGTGCCGGATCGCCGAAGCGCAGGAAATCAAGGCACGCGACCGGCCGCGCCCCCATGGTGAAGACGTCGCGCAGGATGCCGCCGACCCCGGTGGTGGCGCCCTGATAGGGCTCGATATAGCTCGGATGGTTGTGACTCTCCATCTTGAACACGACCGCCAGGCCGTCGCCGATGTCGATGACGCCGGCATTCTCGCCCGGGCCCTGGATCACCCAAGGCGCCTTGGTGGGCAATGTCCGCAGGTGGATTTTCGAGGACTTGTACGAGCAGTGCTCGTTCCACATGGCCGAGAAGATGCCGAGCTCGGTGAAGGTCGGAGCGCGCCCGATGAGATCGAGGATGCGCTGATACTCTTCCGGCTTGAGGCCGTGCTCGGCAACCAGCTCGGGGGTGATTTTGGGCTCGTTCGCGGTCACGGAGAGGTCTTAGCGTGCGCCATGATCAAAATCACCATCTGACCTTCCTTGTCCCGGCCCTGAGCCGGGACCGTCCCAGACTCCGGCGTTTGGGACGGTCCCGGCTCAAGGCCGGGACAAGTGAGCAACCGCACCTGATTTTTCAAGCCGCCTGCTTGAAGTGATCCACAAGGCCGGCGAACAGCCCGCGGCCGTCGGTCACGCCCAGCGCCGCCTCGACGTGATTCTCCGGGTGCGGCATCATGCCGAGCACGTTGCCGCGCTCGCTCAGGATCCCGGCAATGGCGTTGGTGGCGCCGTTGACGTTCCAGGCGGGATCGAGGTTGCCGGCCGGCGCCACATAGCGGAACAGCACCCTGCCCTCGCCTTCGAGCCGCGCGATGGTCTCGCCATCAGCGACATAATTGCCCTCGCCGTGGGCGACCGGCACGCGGATCACCTGGCCGGCATTGTAGCCGCGGGTGAACGGGCTGTCGGAGCGCTCGACCTTGAGATAGACGTCGCGGCAGATGAACTTGAGCGCCGCATTGCGCATGAGCACGCCCGGGAGCAGCCCGGCCTCGCAGAGAATCTGGAAGCCGTTGCAGACGCCCAGCACCAGGCCGCCGCCGCCGGCGAAGCGGCGCACCGCGTCCATGATCGGGGCGCGCGCCGCGATCGCTCCGCAGCGCAGATAGTCGCCATAGCTGAACCCGCCCGGCACCACCACGAGATCGGTGCCCCCCGGCAGCTCGGCATCCGCATGCCAGACCATCGCCGGCTCGCGACCCGAGACCAGCCGCAAGGCGCGCGCGATGTCCCGCTCACGATTGATGCCAGGAAAAACGAGGACGGCGGATCGCATCAGATTCCGTTTCGACCGGGCTCCGCCGCCGCCGTCCGGCGCTGAACCAGGTGGGCAGCGAGAAAATCGAGCGCGCGCCCGCTGATCACGATGGCGGAACGAAGCTTCATCCGGTCACCTCGACGCGATAATTCTCGATCACCGTATTGGCGAGGAGCTTGTCGGCGGCCTTTCTGAGCAGCGCTTCGGCCTGCCTGCGGTCGCCGCCTTCGAGCTCGATGTCGAACACCTTGCCCTGGCGCACGCTGGCCACGCCGGCGACGCCGAGCGACTTGAGCGCGCCCTCGATCGCCTTGCCCTGGGGATCGAGGATGCCGGACTTCAGAGTGACGGTGACGCGGGCTTTCATAGGGTCTCTTCAGGGCGAGGGAAAAATCAGCCAGCCCGTAGCCGGCATGGAGCGGAGCGGAATGCGGGAACGGCAGTCCCGGATTGCGCTTTGCTCCACCCGGGCTACCACCGGAGAGTCGCTCAGCCCTTCACCAGAACCGGCCCGCCACCCTGCGGACGCTCGTTCTCGCTCATGATGCCGAGCCGCTTGGCGACCTCCGTATAGGCCTCGAGCAGGCCGCCGAGATCGCGCCGGAAGCGATCCTTGTCGAGCTTCTCGTTCGACTTGATATCCCACAGGCGGCACGAATCGGGCGAGATCTCGTCGGCCACCACGATCCGCATCATCTCGTTCTCCCACAGCCGGCCGGTCTCCATCTTGAAGTCGACCAGGCGGATGCCGACGCCGAGGAACAGGCCGGAGAGGAAATCGTTGACGCGGATGGCGAGCGCCATGATGTCGTCGATCTCCTGCGGGGTGGCCCAGCCGAAGGCGGTGACGTGCTCCTCCGACACCATCGGGTCGTTGAGCGCATCGTTCTTGTAGTAGAACTCGATGATCGAGCGCGGCAGCTGCGTGCCCTCCTCGATGCCGAGCCGCTGCGACAACGAGCCCGCCGCCACATTGCGCACGACCACCTCGAGCGGAATGATCTCCACCTCGCGAATCAACTGCTCGCGCATGTTGAGACGGCGGAGAAAATGCGTCGGAACTCCGATGTCATTGAGGTGCTGGAAGACGTATTCGGAGATCCGGTTGTTCAGGACGCCTTTGCCTTCGATGACTTCGTGCTTTTTCGAGTTGAAGGCGGTCGCGTCGTCCTTGAAGTGCTGGATCAGGGTTCCCGGCTCCGGCCCCTCGTAAAGGACCTTGGCCTTGCCTTCATAGATGCGGCGACGGCGGCTCATGGGGGTGTACCGTGGTTTGTGAAAGTCCATCTGGATGCCGTGGCTCCGTGTGAGGTTCGATCGTCCGCGGCGGGGACGCGTCCCAAGTACGCCAATCGCAGCGCCCACACCGGCAAACTAGCCGATCGCGGTGGCAAGCACAATCGCAAGGCTCGACGCCACGCCCAGGCGGCGCCATGCGCGAATCACCTTGTCGCGATGTTGCCTTGATCGTCACACCTCGTTATGCAGGGCCGCAGAGCCGTCGCGCTTGCGCGCCGTCGGGACCTGCACGGCGGAAGATGGGTACTGCAGCAAGCTCCGCAAGGCGAGGCTTTGCGTAAATCGGGCGCGCCAGGCCCATTGGCGCCCTCTGCACCGTCGAAACCATGGGACCGGACGAATTCAGGAATATGAGAACCTGCGCGTCGCCGCGGTGCCGGAAAACGCGGCAAAGATCACGAGGATCGGCATGACCACGTTCGACAAGCGTGAGGAAGGCTTCGAGCAGCAATTTGCCCATGACGAGGCGCTGAAGTTCAAGGCCACCGCCCGCCGCAACAAGCTCGTCGGCCTGTGGGCCGCGGAGAAGCTCGGCCTCACGGGGGCCGAGGCGGAGGCTTATGCCAAGGCGATCGTGGTCGCGGACCTCGAATCGAGCGGCGATTACGACCTCTTCCGCAAGATCCGCGCGGATTTCGATGCCAAGGGCGTGGTCGTCTCCGATCACCAGATTCGCCGCACCATGGACGAACTGACCGCGCGCGCGATCACCCAGATCAAGGCGAGCGGTTGAGCGTGCCGGAGGCGGTTGCGGTCATGGCCCCATCGAAATTCTTCTCGCTGGCGCGGCAGCTGCGGGCCGGCGCGACCGTCTATTCCGGCTGGTGCGGCCTCGCTTCCCCGCTGGTCGCCGAGGTGATCGCGCGCGAGGGCTTTCCCGCCGTCACGGTCGATATGCAGCATGGCCTGTGGGACATCGCGGCGACCGTGGGGGCGATCGCGTCCATCCAGCAGGGCGGCGCCGCGCCGGTGGTACGGGTTCCGCTCGGCGATTTCGCCACCGCCAGCCGCGCCCTTGATTTCGGCGCCGAGGGCATCATCTCGCCGATGATCAATACGGCGGCGGATGCCCGCGCCTTCGTGGCGGCCGCCAAGTATCCGCCGCTCGGCGAGCGCAGCTGGGGGCCGCATCGGGCCACCATGCTGGCCGAGCTCGCGGATCAGAAGGTCTATCTCAGCGAAGGCAACGAGCTCACGTTCACGCTCGCGATGATCGAGACCCGCGCGGCGCTCGACAATGTCGACGCCATCGCGGCCACGCCCGGCATCGACGGCTTGTTCCTTGGGCCGTCCGACCTTTCGATCGCGCTGTCGCAGGGCGCGACGCTCGATCCGTTGTCGGCCGACGTCGATCGCGAGCTCGAGCGGATCGCGCAGGCGGCGCGCAAGGCCGGCAAGATTCTGGGCGCTTATTGCCACAGCGCCGAGCGGGCGGCGGCGCTCGCCAAGCGTGGCGTGCGCTTCCTCGCGGTTGGCAGCGACCTCGGCTTCCTGCGCGCCGGAACCGCGGCCGCGCTGAAGACGCTCAAGGGATAGCGTATTCGGGCGCGCGGCCTCGTAGGGCGGGCAACGCGCTATCGCCGCAGCGTTGAACAACACGGCACGGCGGAGCGGCGCGTTGCCCACGCGGCGGACGTTGCGATGCGGACGCGTGGGCAAAATTGCGCGACGACCGCGCAAATCATCGTCGCAGTGCCAGGCAATTTTTGCCCACCCTACGGTCCGGCGGCATCCACCTGCGCGGCGAGCCAGGCGAGCGCTTCGCTGAGATCCCGTTCGACCAAGCTCTCCTCGAGCGCGATGATTCGGTAGCCCCGCGCCTTGAGCCAAGCCCGGCGTTGGGCGCGCGCCGCGGCAGCCGGCGCGCTCTCGTTGTCCGGCACCATGTCGATGACGAGGCGCAGCGCAAAGGAAACGAAATCGTTGATATGCTGGCCGACCGGAACCTGCCGCTTGAATCCGCGCCCGGCAAAGCGCCGGTCGTTGGTGAGCGCGCTCCACAGCGCGCGCTCGGCATCGGTGGGATTGCGGCGCAGCAGCCGCGCCAGGCCGCGCACCGGTCCGCGCTCGTTGGGGACGCGGCCCTCGCCGTGCTCGGCCAGCAAGGCGCGCAGCAGCGCGGCTTCCGCGCCGTCGAGAACGCCGCCGCGCGCCGGCCCCTTGCGCCCCTGCGCGATAGCGGAGACTACCCCGTGCAAGGTCTGGATGTCCTGCTGGGTCGGTTCCATGCGGGCAAATATGTTGTGCAGGTTGACCAGCATGGTGGCGCGCTTTTCCGGCGGCCGGAAGAACTCGACCCGGTCCAGTTCCCGTTCGAGGCCGGCGAAGAAAGCGAACAGCTGCTCCTTGCCGGCCGGGGCGGACTTCTGCGGCATGGCGAAGGGAAGCTCGCCTCCCGAGACGAGCTTGAACCATTCGTAGGCCATCAGCGCCACCGCTTGCGCGAGATTGAGCGACGCGAAGGCCGGGTTGACCGGGAAGGTCACGATGCGGTCGGCCAGCGCCACTTCGTGGTTTTCCAGACCGTGGCGCTCGCGCCCGAACAGCACGGCGACATTTTCTCCGCTGGCGCCGTTGCCCGTCATGTGCGCCGCGATCGCGCGCGCCGCCGCCTCAGGTGCCAGCACCGGCTTGGCCTGGTCGTGGGCGCGCGCCGTGGTGGCCAGCACAAAGGTGCAATCGGCGATCGCCGCCGCGACATCCGGGTAAAGCGCCGCCTCGTCGAGAATCCGGTCGGCGCCGGAGGCCGAGCGGCGCGCCTGCAGATTGGGCCAGCCGTCGCGCGGCTTGACCAGGCGCAGCCGCGCCAGCCCGAAATTCGCCATGACGCGCGCGGCCGCGCCGATATTCTCGCCCAGTTGCGGCTCGACCAGAACCACAATCGGGCCGGCGCGCTCGCTCCAGGTCTTGGTTTTGTCCGTCCCTGCTCCGGGCATTGGTCCTTGCTTGCTATTCAGAGGTGCCGCGCTGGCGGCAGGCCCGGCCTCCATAACCACGAAAGGCGAGGTATCGGAAAGGCCTAAAGCGATCCACCAAGGGCCCAAAGCCCATTTTCCGGCGCGCATCCTGGCGGGCTTTGGAAATTTGCAATGTCGGCTTTCTCACCACGCCGTCGGGTGCTATAGGCCGCGCGCCGAATTCCCGTCAGCCGGAGTCCCGGTTGGCGGTCTCCGCGCCGAGAACAATTCATTTGGGGCTCGCCGGAGAAGCCATTTCCCGGGCCCATCAATGGTCAGTTTCCGGTCGGCCCAAACAGCATGGCGACCAGAGGTGCTAGCATGCCGAATCTCGAAATCATGTGGACAAAGGTCGATGAGGCCCCCGCGCTCGCGACCTATTCCCTGTTGCCGATCGTCGAAGGCTTCGTGGGCGCGGCGGGTGTGTCCGTGACGCTGAAGGACATCTCGCTGGCCGGCCGCATCCTCGCCAATTTCCCTGAGAAGCTGACCCCTGCGCAACGGATCAACGACGAACTCACCGAACTCGGCGAGCTCGCGACGAGGCCGGAGGCCAACATCATCAAGCTGCCCAACATCTCCGCCTCGATCCCGCAGCTCAACGCCGCGATCAAGGAGCTGCAAGGCAAGGGCTACAACGTTCCGGACTATCCGGACAATCCTGCGACGGAAGCCGAGAAGGAGATCAAGTCTCGCTATGCCAAGGTGTTCGGCAGCGTCGTCAATCCGAT
>DASXXS010000200.1:0-1971 GCA_036502925.1 Xanthobacteraceae bacterium | reverse complement strand
CACGAGCGCGATCGGCGCCGCCATGATCGGCTGGTTCGGCACCGCCATGCTCTGCTACGTGACCCCCAAGGAGCATCTCGGCCTGCCTGATCGCAACGACGTCAAGGACGGCGTCATCGCCTACAAGATCGCGGCGCATGCTGCCGATCTCGCCAAGGGCCATCCGGCCGCGCAGCTGCGCGACGACGCGCTGTCGCAGGCGCGCTTCGACTTCCGCTGGGTCGACCAGTTCAACCTCTCGCTCGACCCCGACACCGCGCGCGCCTACCACGACGAGACGCTGCCCAAGGAGGCCCACAAGGTGGCGCACTTCTGCTCCATGTGCGGCCCGAAATTCTGCTCCATGAAGATCACGCAGGACGTGCGTGACTATGCGGCCACCTTGAATGACAAGGAGCAGGGCATGGCGGAAATGTCGAGGAAGTTCATCGACATGGGGGCGGAGGTTTATGTGGATCGGGAGGCGGTGAAGGAGAGCAACAAGGCGTTGTGACGACCCACAAGAGCTAAGGAGGAACAGTGTAAGTTTCCGAAGGACGCAGAGCGTACGGATCACTCGTGTCAGTGACTGCGGGGAGTACGTTAAGCTTCCATGCACCGAGGAAAGTGGTCACCTCAGAGCACCGTTCGATTGGTGCTGGTCGACAGCTGGGTTGAGTGGCTACCCAGCTGACGACACGATTCGCCATCTTTTTTCCCAACCCTGCGGTTCAACTGGCGGGTGCGGCCTCGTCTCACCTGCCCTGCGCTGTCAGGCGCGCACGACGCCGAATCGGCTACGAAGAACGCAATGGGAAAATCGAGCATAGCGCCGATCCTGGCCGCCGGCGGCATCCTCGTTCGCCATGACCCCAAGCCGCGCCTCGCAATCGTCCAGCGCCGCAAGGACAAGGCCTGGGTCCTGCCGAAGGGCAAGCTCAAGCCGAATGAAAAGCCGATCGCCGCCGCCAGGCGCGAGGTCATGGAAGAGACCGGCTGCGAGGTGCGCGTGCACGAGTTTCTTGGGGTGATCTCCCATCCTGGCGGCAGCGGACCGAAGATCACCCATTTCTGGCGCATGCAGGCCGTCGATCATTCGGCGGGCAGGGTGATGAGCGACATCAGGGCGATCGAATGGCTGCCACTCTCGGCGGCCATCGATCGGCTGAGCCTGCCGCACGAGCAATCGTTTCTGCGCCAGGTCGGGCCCCATGCGTTGAGAAAGGCCCTGGAGAAAGCGCCCGTCAGCGAGGCGATGCCGGCGGTCGCCCAGCCGCCGATCGAGCAAGGGCCGCCGGACGTCCTGCCCGACGCCGCGGCAGCGCCGCGCTCAAGGTCACCGTCGGGGTGGAATGTCCTTGCGCAGCTGATCCGGCGCCTGCTGGGCCAGCAAAGTAGCCCGGCTTGAGTGAAACGAAAGCCGGGGCAGGCTGTCCGGAACCCGGGTTTTGCTTGCGCTCAACCCGGGCTACAGTTGCGGCGAACTGGGAGGCAATCATGGCGAGACCCTTGATCGTGGCGATAGCGCTTGGCCTTGCGACGGCGCTGTCGCCGATCACCGACACACAGGCCGCCGAGCTCAAGATCCTGGCGGGCGGCTCCATGACGGCGAGCCTGAACGAGCTCGGGCCGCGTTTCGAGCGGGCCACCGGCCACAAGCTCACGCTTGTTTTCGATTCGACGCCCAACCTGATCAAGGCAGCGACGTCCGCGCCGTTCGATCTCGGCGTCGTTCCGGTCGATGTCATGAAGGATGCCGCCGCCCGCGCCCGCTTCGCGTCGGGGCCGACGATCGATATCGCCCGCGTCGGCTACGGCGTCGCGGTGCGCGCCGGGGCCCCGAAGCCGGATGTGAGCACGCCGGACGCGCTCAAGGCGACGCTGCTCAAGGCGCAGTCGATCGCCACGATACCAGAGAGCGCGGCCGGCGCGTACGTCCTGCAAGTGTTCGGACGGCTTGGCATCGCCGACGCCATGAAGGCCAAGACCAAG
>DASXXS010000199.1:0-1772 GCA_036502925.1 Xanthobacteraceae bacterium | reverse complement strand
ATCGTCGCCATCGATACCGAGACCACCAGCCTCGATCCGATGCAGGCGACGCTGTGCGGCTTCTCGCTCGCGCTTGGCCCCGACGAGGCCTGCTATGTGCCGCTGGCGCATCGGCAGAACGGCCATGCCGACGGCTTGTTTGCCAGCGATCTCGCCTCCGACCAGATCCCGGAGAGCGTGGCGCTCGCCGCGATGAAGCCGCTGCTCGAGGATGCCGGCGTCCTCAAGGTCGGCCAGAACCTGAAATTCGATTGGCTGGTGTTCGCGCAGCGCGGCATCGAGATGGCGGCGCAGGACGACACCATGCTGATGTCCTATGTGCTCGACGCCGGCCGCTCCGATCACGGCCTCGACCCGCTGGCGCAGCGCTATTTCGGCCACAAGACCATCGACTACAACGAGGTCGTCGGCTCGGGAAAATCCAAGCTCACGTTCGACTGCGTGGCGGTCGACAAGGCCGCGCAATACGCCGCCGAGGACGCCGACGTGACGCTGCGGCTCTGGCAATTGCTCAAGCCGCGGCTGACCGCCGAGCACATGAACACCGTCTACGAAACCCTGGAGCGGCCGCTCGTCCCGGTGCTCGCCCGCATGGAGCGGCGCGGCATCTCGATCGACCGGCAGGTGCTGTCGCGGCTCTCCGGTGAGTTCGCGCAGCGGGCGATGGGGCTCGAGGAGGAAATCCGCGAGCTCGCCGGCGAGCCGCTCAATCCCGGCAGCCCCAAGCAGCTCGGCGACATCCTGTTCGGCAAGTTCGGCCTGCCGGGCGGCACCCGGACCAAGACCGGGCAATGGTCGACCGGCGCGCGCGCGCTGGAGGACCTGGCCGAGCAAGGCCACGCGCTGCCGCAGAAGATCCTCGACTGGCGGCAGGTCGCCAAGCTGCGCTCGACCTATACGGACGCGCTGCCCGGCTACGTCAACCCGCAGACGCACCGGCTGCACACCTCCTACGCGCTCGCCGCCACTCCCACCGGCCGCTTGTCGAGCTCCGAGCCCAACCTGCAGAACATCCCGATCCGCACCGAGGAGGGCCGCCGGATCAGGCGCGCCTTCGTGGCGGCGCCCGGCCACAAGCTCGCCTCCGCCGACTACTCGCAGATCGAGCTGCGGCTGCTGGCCGCCATCGCCGATATCGAGCCGCTGAAGAAGGCCTTTCGCGAGGGCCTCGACATCCACGCGATGACGGCGTCGGAAATGTTCGGCGTGCCGGTCAAGGACATGCCGGGCGAGGTCCGCCGCCGCGCCAAGGCGATCAATTTCGGCATCATCTACGGCATCTCGGCCTTCGGGCTCGCCAACCAGCTCGGCATCGCCCGCGAGGAGGCCGGCGCCTATATCAAGAAATATTTCGAGCGCTTCCCCGGCATCCGCGACTACATGGAAGAGACCAAAGCGTTCTGCAAACGCAACGGCTATGTGCTCACCTTGTTCGGACGCAAGGTCCACTACCCCGACATCGTCAACTCCAACGCCTCGATCCGCGCCTTCAACGAGCGCGCCGCCATCAATGCCCGCCTGCAAGGCACCGCCGCCGACATCATCCGCCGCGCCATGGTGCGCATGGACGCCGCCCTCGCGCAGGCGAAGCTCAACGCCCAGATGCTGCTGCAGGTGCACGACGAGCTGGTGTTCGAATTGCCGCAGGACGAGGTGGAGAAGACCTTGCCGGTGGTCAAGAAGGTGATGGAGCACGCCCCGCTGCCGGCGCTCGACCTGGCGGTGCCGCTCGCGGTCGACGCGCGCGCGGCGGACAACTGGGACGAGGCGCA
>DASXXS010000198.1:0-3971 GCA_036502925.1 Xanthobacteraceae bacterium | reverse complement strand
ATCCGCGACGTGACGCCGATCGCAGGCATCCTGCGCACGCCCGAAATCATGGTCGTCAATCCGTCGGTTCCGGCCAAAACCCTTTCCGAGTTCATCGCCCACGCCAAGGCCAATCCGGGCAAGATCAATATGGGGTCAGCCGGCAATGGGAGCGTGTCACATGTCGCCGCCGAGCTGTTCATGTTCAAGGCCGGCCTCAGAATGGTGCATGTGCCTTATCGCGGCGCGGCCCCCGCGCTCACCGACCTAGGCGGCCAAGTGCAGGTCGTGTTCGGGGCCGTGACCGCGACAATGCCCTACATCAGTACAGGAAAGGTGCGTGCGCTGGCGGTCACCGGCACCGCGCGCTCAGAACTGTTGCCAGACATCCCAACCGTGGGCGAATTGGTCCCGAACTACGAGGCGAGCGCCTGGTACGGCATCGGGGCGCCCAAAGGCACGCCCGTCGAGATTGTCGATCGGCTCAACACGGCGATGAATGAGTCGCTCGCCGATCCCAAATTGAAAGCGCGGCTCGCGGACCTGGGCGCCACCGTGCTGACTGGCTCGTCCGCCGACCTAGGCAAGCTCATCGCTGACGAAACCGAGAAATGGGCGAAGGTGATCGAGTTTGCGAAAATAAAAGCGGAATGAGCGGCGCGTTCCATAAATACCGTTCGGCGAACCCGTCCGCAGGACCAGCGCAATGATCGAACGTTTTAAGCGCCGTTTTGTGATCCTCACATCTCGGGAGGAAGCATGACATCTGCCGAGCTGCCGGGCGTGGCGCCGGACGTGCTGGTGGTCGGGGCAGGCAATGCGGCCTTGTGCGCCGCGATCTCGGCGCACCAGAATGGAGCGCGCGTGCTGATGCTCGAGGCCGCGCCGTTCGAGGAGCGCGGCGGCAACTCACATTTTACCGGCGGCGCCTTCCGGTTCGCGTTCGCAGGCGTCGACGATCTCCTCGCTGTGCTGCCATCGCTGGCGCAGGAGCGTCTCGAGAACGTCGACTTTGGAACCTACACGCAAGACCAGTTTTTTGACGACCTTTTCGCGTTGACCCAATACCGGTCCGACCCGGATCTCTTGGAAATTCTCGTGCGCGGCAGTCTGGACACTGCCAAATGGATCGCCCAGCAGGGTGTGAAGCTGCAGCCGGGGTTGGGACGGCAGGCCTACCAGGTCGACGGAAAATTCAAATTCTGGGGCGGTCTCGCACTGCACATCTGGGGCGGCGGGCCGGAGCTCCTCAACGCGCTCTATGCCAATGTGGAGCGGCGCGGCATCCCGATTCTCTATGAGACGCCCGCCACCAGTCTCATCCGTGAAAACGGGCGGCTCGCGGGCGTCATCGCGGAACACCAAGGCGCGCCGGTCGCAATCCGGGCCGGCGCTGTGGTGCTCGCCTGCGGCAGCTTCGAGTCCAATCCGGAAATGCGGGCAAAGTACCTTGGCCCCGGTTGGGAAATGGCGCGGGTGCGCGGTACGCGATTCAATATGGGCGCCGGGCTCAACATGGCGATGGCGATCGGCGCAAGGCCCTACGGCCATTGGTCCGGTTCCCATTCGGTGGCGTGGGACATCAACGCTCCGCCCTATGGCGATCTCACGGTCGGCGATCAGTTCCAGAAGCACAACTACCCGTTCGGCATTCTGATCAACGCCAAGGGCGAGCGCTACGTCGATGAGGGCGCCAACTTTCACAGCCATACCTATGCGAAATATGGCGGCGAGATCATCAAGCTTCCGGGCATGTTTGCCTGGCAGGTGTTCGACGCCAAGGTGAGCCATCTGCTGCGCAGCGAGTATCGCATCCGCCGGGTGACCAAGGCGGAAGCCAACACGCTCGAAGAACTGGCCGGCAAGCTCGACGGCGTGGATCCCGAGGGGTTCCTTCGCACCGTGCGGGAATTCAACGCCGCCTGCCGCGTCGACACTCCGTTCAATCCCAATGTCCTGGATGGCCGCAGGACCCAAGGCCTCGCCATCAACAAGACCAATTGGTCCAATCCGCTCGATACTCCGCCGTTCCACGCCTATCATGTGACGACCGGCGTGACCTTTACGTTCGGCGGCCTCAAGATTTCCCAGAAGGGCGAGGTCGAGGATCTTTACGGCCGGATCATTCCAGGCCTCTATGCGGCGGGCGAAATGGTCGGCGGGCTGTTCTTCCACAACTATGCCAGCGGGACGGGCCTGATGTCGGGCGCGACCTTTGGCCGGCTGGCGGGACGCAGCGCCGCGGCGTTCGCGCGGCCGTCGGCCTCGCGCGCAGCGCAGGTCCGCCACGATGCTGAAGGAGCTGCCCCATGACCATGGCCACCGAGCTGGCGCGGCGCATTCGCGCCTTCACGTATGACGGCCTGCCGGATGCCGCGTTGGAATGCGCGAAGACCGGCATTCTCGATACCGTCGGGGTCACCCTCGCCGGATCTGCCGAGCCGTGCGCCCAGATCATGCTGCGCGTGTGCACCGCCACGGGCCCGGCCCTGGTGTTTGGCTCCGCGCAGCGGCTGTCGGTTACGGACGCGGCGCTGGTGAATGGCACCGCCTCCCATGCGCTCGACTTCGACGATTGCAGCAACACACTCGGCGGCCATCCTTCGGTGCCGATCCTGCCGGGCCTGTTCGCCTTCGCCGACGCGATGCCAGTCAGCGGGCGCGATTTCCTGGCCGCCTATGTGGCGGGCTTCGAGACCGAAACGCGCATCGCCCGCGCCGTCAACTTCCACCATTACGACAAGGGCTGGCACCCGACCGCAACGCTGGGCATATTCGGCGCCACCGCAGCGGCCTCGCGGCTCCTCGAGCTGACGCAGGATCAGACCGCAACCGCGCTCGCCATCGCGGCTTCGTTTTCGTCCGGCCTCAAGGCCAACTTCGGCACCATGACCAAGCCGCTGCATGTGGGTCACTGCGCCCGCAACGGCGTGATGGCCGCGATGCTCGCGCGCGCGGGTATGACGGCGAGCCACGATGTGTTCGAACACCGGCAAGGCTTTTTCAATGTCTTCAACGGCGCCGGCAACTACGATGCCGACGCCGTGCTGCGCGACTGGGCGGAACCGCTCGACATCATCACGCCGGGCATCGCCATCAAGAGCTATCCGTGTTGCGGCAGCACCCATCCGGCCATCGACGCCATGCTCGACCTGGTGCGCGCGCATCGCCTGACGCCCGAGAATGTCGCTCATGTGGTGTCCTGGACGCATCCGCGACGTCTCGCGCACACCAACCGTCCGAGCCTGCGCAGCGCGCTCGATGCGAAGTTCAGTGTGCAATACTGCCTGGCCCGCGCGCTGGTGGACGGCCAAGTGGTGCTGTCGCATTTCAACGACGACGCTTATCTCGACGCGCGGGTGGCGGATGTGATGGCCCGCATCGAAGCGGCGCCGCATCCGCAGATGTCATCCGCCGGCACCGCGCATTTCGGTGCCGAGGTAACGGTCACGACCACCGACGGACGACGCTTGGTGAAGGTGGTGGACGGCGCGCTCGGACGCACGTCGGAACAGCCGCTGTCCCGGTTTGCCCTCGAGGCAAAGTATCGCGATTGCGCCGGCCCTGTGCTGACCCCTGACGCGGTGGACCGGTCGCTCGATCTGGTGGCGGACATGGAAACGCTCGACCGCGCGTCCGTGCTTGCCGACACACTGGCCGCGGGATGCGCCTGCGATCAGGCGGGCGGACCTGCCGCCCTGGCGCGGGCAAGCTGACAGTTTCTGACTTCGGTTTGCGCACCATGAAAAATTTACGGAGCACAAGGTCACTCATCGCGAGCGCCCACGCTTTGTCGCCGTTATGATTTTCCACCCGCTTGCCATTCACTGTCGCTTCCGAAAACTCAATCCGTTGGAGTCGCGGGATGCCCGTGCGACCCCGGCAAGAAGTTCAGGCGCTGCCATGGCGCGCCCGAAACGTTGCACTGAACCGCACACCCGACCTTGCTAGCGCACCTAGCTTCACGTCTTTTTCGCGAACGGGTTGAAGGA
>DASXXS010000197.1:0-12225 GCA_036502925.1 Xanthobacteraceae bacterium | reverse complement strand
ATTCCAGCAGGATCCCGGCGCGCTCAAGAGCATTTACGTGCACTCCTCGACCGGGCAGCAGGTTCCATTGAGCGCGTTCACTCGGATGCAACCGGGCAGCACGCCGCTCACGCTGAATCATCAAGGGCAATTTCCGGTGGTGACGCTGTCATTTAACCTGGCGCCCAAAGCGGCCTTGGGCGACGCAGTCAACGCCATCAACAAGATTAAGAGCGATCTAAATATGCCGCCCAGTCTTCAGGGGACTTTCCAGGGGACTGCGGCAGCGTTTCAAAATTCGCTGGCGAACGAACCGATCTTGATATTGGCCGCGCTGGTCACCGTGTACATCGTGCTGGGCGTTTTGTATGAGAGTTACATTCATCCCATCACGATTTTATCCACGCTGCCTTCGGCGGGCGTGGGCGCGATATTAGCGCTGATGTTGTTCCACACGGAATTCAGCGTGATTGCGTTGATTGGAATTATCCTGCTGATCGGCATCGTCAAGAAAAACGCCATCATGATGATTGACTTTGCTCTGGAGGCCGAGCGCAAGGAAGGCATGGCCCCGTTGGACGCGATTTACGACGCGTGTTTGCTGCGCTTCCGTCCGATCATGATGACCACCATGGCGGCGATCATGGGAACCTTGCCGATCGCGCTGGGGCTGGGCGCGGGAGCGGAGCTGCGCCAGCCGCTGGGCATCGCGGTCGTCGGCGGCCTGCTCACCTCCCAGCTGCTTACGCTGTTCATCACGCCGGTCATCTATCTGTCGCTCGAGGACGCGCGGCGCGGGGTCCTGAGCGCGTTCGGCCGCGCACCGCCCGTCGGGCCGGTGTCGAGCCAGCCGGCGGAATAGATCGAGAGCTAGATTGCGCGACGTACCGCGCCATCCAGAAACGTCTCCAGCGCCGAGACAGAAGTGGCGTCGCGATAGAGACGATGCTTGTTCCGGGAGATCTTGTCCTTGATGGCGCGGCGCCACGGCAGATCGCGCGCCAGGCGAACCGCGGTGGAAACGTAACCATCTACCGTCTCCGTGATGGTGTCTTCGACCTCCATTCGCTTGAGGATCGCCATGGTGTGCCGCCCGCGCATCAGGGACCCGGCCATGGTCACGATGGGCAGATCGTGATGCAGGCCCTCCGACGTCGAGTTGAATCCCTGCCAGCCGATGCTGTCCAGCACGATGTCGCACTGCCCGATGGCCGCCGAGAACCGATGCTGGGTGAGGCGGGGCAACAAGACGCAATAGTCCGCGGCCTTCAGGCCGACGCTCGCGAATGCCCGCTCGAGGCGCCGCCAGAACAGCTCGTCGAGGTGCGTCCCCTGCCCGTAGCGGATGAACGCAAATTGGCAGTCGCCCGCTTCCCGTGCGACGCGGGGAAAGACCTCATCGAACTGCGGCAGATACTTGAACAGCGATTGGCCGCACCAGAAGACTGTTGCGTTCGGGCGCAGTCCCAGCTCCGCCCGATCGAGCGAGACCGGCTGCGGATCGGGCGGTTCATAGTAGATCGACAGATTGGGCAGGAGCACCAGGCGCTCCGTGTAATGGTCCTGAGCGTCGGGCGGCTCCATCAGCTCGCTGCTGAGAAAATAGTCGATCGTCGGA
The DNA here is from genome assembly GCA_036502925.1 of Xanthobacteraceae bacterium. GTDB lineage: Bacteria > Pseudomonadota > Alphaproteobacteria > Rhizobiales > Xanthobacteraceae > VAZQ01. The sequence goes on along the minus strand of DASXXS010000197.1, from coordinate 10,628 downwards.
AATCCGCTGGTGTCGGGATGGCCCAAGGAATTGCATTGGACGGCGGCCAGGCGTTGCGCGGCGAGCCGGGCCGAGACCGCGTTCATGCCGATGTCGGGATGAATCAGGGCGTGGGGCGCGTCGTCCAGGATCACGTCGCGCCAACGGTCGATCGACAGTGGGCCTTGTACGAAGCGATCGCAGAGGCTGGCTGCCTCCTTGGTCGCGGCATCTTCCTTGAGCCCGGTGTGATAACCGAAGATTTGAAACCGTCGGCGGTCGATCTGGCTGAGCCACCCCCGAATCGGAATTTTCCAAACGGAATGTCCCCAGAAGAACCCGCTGACGATGCCGAGCCGTATGCGCTCGCCGGGCCGTGGCGGGGGGGCGAGAGCAGCCGGCGGGTACCGCTCGGCCATGATCCGGCATATCAGAGAGCCGTAAAGGCTCGCGAGATCACGATCGTTGAGCCCCTGATAGGCGAGGAAGAAAGGCTGGGTCGATGCCGCCGCGTTCGCCCATTCGCGCGGCATTTTTCGCCGATCGACATCATCGCGCAACGCTTCGAGAGCTTCGCGGTAGGCCGCGCGCCGCGCGGCGATCTCGGGCTCATCCTCGTAGAGGATGGGCAGCTGCGCCATGCACAAGCCAAATTTCGCATCGGCATAATCGGGCTTGAGAGCCAGGGCCCGCTTGAAGCTGATCACCGCTTCGGCCTGTCGGCCCTCGTCCTTGAGCAAATGGCCTCGGCTGTTGAGGGCTTCAGCATAGTCCGGCTTGAGGGCGATCGCCTTGTCGCAGCTCGCCAGCGCCTCCTCGAAGCGCTCGAGCTGCTGCAGCGCAATAGCTCGGTTGTAGTAGGCCTCGGCATAGTCCGGCTTGAGCGCGATCGCCTGTTCGTAGCTCGCCAGCGCCTCCGCGTATCTCCGCAGCTCCTGCAGGGCATTGCCGCGGTTGGTGAAGTCTTCAGCACTGTCCGGCTTGATGGCAATCGCGCGGTCGAAGCTCGCCAGGGCCTCCCCGAAGCGCTCGAGCATCCGCAGGGCGTTGGCTCGGTTGCTGAAGGCCTCAGCGTAGTTTGGCTTGAGGGCGATTGCGCGGTCGAAGCTCGCCAGCGCGTCATCGAGTCGCTTGAGCTCGCCAAGCGCGATGCCGCGGTTGTTGAAGGCCTCGGCGTAGCCCGGCACGAGCGCAATGATCCGGTCATAGCTCGCCAGCGCCTCCCCGAAGCGCCCGAGCGCCTGCAGCACCATGCCCCGGTTGTAGAGGGCATCGGTATAATCCGGCTTGCGGGAGATCGCCTGGTCATAGCTCGCCAGCGCCTCCTCGAAGCTCTTCATGACTTGAAAGACGTTGCCTCGATTGTTGTAGGCGCGCACGTAATCCGGCCTGAGGGCGATCACCCTGTCGTAGCTCGCCAGCGCCTCCTCGAGCCGATTGAGCTGCATGAGCGCGATGCCGCGGTTGTAAAAGGCGTCGGCGTGGTCCGGTCGAAGCGAGATCACCTTGTCGTAGCTCGCCAGCGCCTCCTCGATGCGCCGGAGCTCCTGCAGCGCGTTGCCGCGGCTGAGAAAAGCTTCGGCACGGTCCGGCTCGAGCGCGATCGCCTGCTCGAAGCTTGCCAACGCCTCGTCGTGCCTGCGCTGTTGCCGCAGCCTGTTGCCTCGGTTGACGAGCGCTTCGGCAGCCTGCGGCGCACCATGCGGCTCTTGGGCGACGGCCTGTCCGCTCGCTCCGATCACGAGCGCCCTCACAAACCATGTGCCGCCGCGCATCTCGACCCGTTGCAGGTACGGTCCCTCGCCGCTCATCCCCGTCGCCCAATCAGTTTCGGAAGCCGTGATCCGTCACCGGCTCGGTTTCGACCATGTTCAATCCACCTGACGCAACCGCCTCACCGTTTCGGGGCCCGGAATTGCCGCCGGTAGATGCCGGGGTCGTGGTCCGGAGCCGCGGTGGTTTCCTGCAGCTGGCTGATGGCATCGCCGACGATCGTACCGAATCGGCCGGTCCAGAGGTCGCGCTTGATCGGCAGGCATTGCGCGACCGGAGTCCCTCTCGGCAGAACCCCCTGGAACTTGGGATTTCGCCACTGCGCCGGAAAGTTGATGAAATCATCCTTGTAGAGATCGGTATCGACGAGCCCGGTCAAGGTAGTGAATGGCAGATCGTATCGATTGACCGGATGGGTGACGAGCAGGGAATAACCGGGTGGCGTTTCGATCGTCCAGAAGTTGGTGAACTTGATGATAAAGCTGTCCTCCTCGAACAGCGGCGTTCCGATCACCTGGCTGTTGTCATGGAAATCGAGCGGCGAGCGCGGGTAGCTCGTGATGGCTCCGCCCGGAAAATCGAGCTGCCAGGTGAACGTCTCGTTCTCGACGTGAAGATCGGTCACCAGTGGAATGAGAAAACCGAAGGTCATCGCGTCGATGAAGGGTGGGCACTTCTTGACGGTCATCTGTTCCGTCTGCACGATGTCGCTGAATGCCTTCGCCGGCATGGTTTTGAACCAATCCGGGATTCCCATCACCGCCGGGATCGGTCGCGGCAGGATCGCGTCCAGCTCGGGCGGACAGCGGAAGGTGACCGCCGGGGATACCGCTTCGGGCGGAGCGGCTTCGGGCGATACGGCCTCGGGCGATACGGCGTCATTTGTCATGGCGGCAATCGCTCCGGCAACGAGGCTTCTAGGCGTCGGAATTGAGGAATTGGGCGGCGGCGCTTCGGCGCATCCAGAATCGACCGCGGCCGGCGGACACCAAGGCTTTCACTGCCTTGCCGTAATGTTGCGGCATGGCGCGGACCATTGCGCGCAGACTGGCGATGGCATCGTCGGAACGGCCGAGCTGCAGCAGACAGTGCGCGAGGTCGAGCTGCGCGTTGAGGTGGCCCGGTTGGATCGCCAGAACCTGCCGAAAGCGCTCGACGGCGCGCTCGATCTCTCCTTCATATAAAAGGGCGGCCCCGAACCCATGCATGGCGCGTGGATCACGGGGAGCGTTGGCCAGGACTCGCGCAAAGGCGATCTTGGCGTTTTTCGCATCCGCGCGCATAATGAAGAACCTGCCCAGATCCAGGGACAATTCCACCGCCGTCGGCTCGGCCTCCACCCCGCGTTTGAGGACGGCTTCCGCCTCGTCAAATCGGCGCATCGAGCAAAGCAACATCCCAAGCTCCTGAAATGCGGCCACGAAAGGCGGCTGGCATTGGATCGCGCGCTGCAGGCGCGCCAGCGCCTCGCTGTCGCGCCCCGATTCCAAGAGCGCCTTGCCCAAGTGAGTCTCGATGCGGGAACTGCTCCGTTCGCGTGCGGCCTGCTCGAGCGGCGCGATCGCCTCGCGCGCGCGTTTTTGCGCCAGCAGGGCGACGCCCAGGAGATGCAACGCGTCCGGGTGCCGGGAATCCCGCGCGAGTGCCTCGCGGGCCAAGCGCTCCGCCTCGGGCGCATGCTGCTCCTCGAGCGCTTTTACGCCAAGCCGCAGAGTATCGTCGATCGCTGCCGCCGCGCGGTCGCGGCTTCTTGAAAGTTCAGACGGCTTTTTCATCCGCGGTTTCTTCCCGGCAGTGACCGCACTTGAGCCGGATGGCGGGCCCCGATGCCGTGGGAACTATAGCAGGTTTCGATGCAAAAAGGCTTCATCAAGCCGCCCGGCTGCGCGCCCGAGGCTCCCGGCCGGCCGGAATGCATCATTTGCGATGCGGTTTTCGGCCGGCCCGGGATCGGCTATCATTCGAGGAGCGGGGCAATCCGGGATCGAAGCCCGGCTTTGCCGCGACTTTGGGGCGCCACGGGCAACTCGGGCGGGAGACAGAACAGACATGCGCAGCGCATCGTGCCTTGCGGCCGCCGTCTTGGCGGCAATGGCGTTGCTGCCGGCCGGGCCGGCGGTGAGCCAATCCAGCGTTCTCAAATTGATTCCGGGTATCGGGGGGGAAGGCTCTCCCGAGGTGTGGAAAGCCTGCGAGGGTCAGAACGGCACTGCACCCGACAAGCGGGTCGAGGCTTGCACCGTGGTGATCGATGCCGGGGGGGAGACCGACGTTGTCATGGCCGGCGCCTACACCAACCGCGCAAATGCGCTGACCGACACCGGCGATTTGGACCGCGCCATCCAGGATTTCAACAAGGCGATCGGGCTGGATTCGAAGCTCGCCGCCGCTTATGGCGGCCGCGGCGCCGCCTACGTCGCCAAGGGTCAGCTCGATTTCGCCATCCTCGATTACGATCGGGCGATCAAGCTCAATCCGAAGAATGTCGACACCTACTATTTCAATCGCGGCACCACCTATTCGCTGGCCGGCCAGTACGACCGCGCCATCCAGGATTTCGACCAGGTGATCCGGCTCAATCCCAAGCAGTCCGCCGCCTTCAACAACCGTTGCTTTGCGCGCGCCAAGGCCGGTCAGGCGCAGGCGGCGCTGCCGGATTGCGAGGAAGCGCTGCAGCTGCGGCCCTACGATGCGGACTATCTCGATACCCGCGGCTTCGTGAACCTGAAGCTCGGCCAGCTGGACCGGGCGATGGCCGATTACAGCGACGCGCTCGATATCAATCCGAAGCTCGCGAGCTCGCTCTACGGCCGCGGCATGGCGCGGCTGAAGAAAGGCGATCGTCGCGGCAGCGCCGATATCACGGCGGCGAAAGCGATCAACGCCGACATTGCCGCCGAGTTCGCGCGCTACGGCGTGAAGTGATTGCGCGCGCCCGTCTCGCAGGACGCGCGGCCGTCTATGATTGGGCGGATTGGCGGCCCTCAACAAAGCTGTTGTGAGCGCCTTGCCGGCGAGCTAGTGTCGGCGCGGGTGTGCCACACACTCCTAAATCTGCAAATCAGCGACGACCGGAGGAAACCTATGCGCAGCTTGACTCACCTCTTGCTCTCGGCCGCGGTCGGCATGTCGGCATTTGCCGCCGCCGCCAATGCCGCCGAACTGCGGCAGATCGGGACCATCTCGATCCCCGGAGAGCCATTGAACTCGTTCGACATCAGCTGGATCGACCAGGCCAGCGGCCTCTATTTTCTGGCCGACCGCAGCAACAAGGGAATCGATATCGTCGATACCAAGAAAAGCGCTTGGATCGGCCGCGTGGCCGGCATGGTCGGCCCCGTCATGAAGAAGGATGGAACTTGCTGCAATAACGACGCCTCCGGCCCCAACGGCGTGGTGACCGTCGGCAAGGAGGCCTGGGTCGGCGACGGCGACAGCACCGTGAAAGTGATCGACCTGAAGTCCATGAAGATCGTCGACACGATCAAGACCGGCGGCAAGGCCCGCGCCGACGAGCTGGGCTACGATCCCAAGGATCAGGTCATCGCCATTGCCAACAATGCCGACGAGCCGCCGTTCCTGACCTTCATCTCGACCAAGCCGGGCCACAAGATCCTCGGCAAGCTCGTGATGGAGCACTTCAGCGACGGCATGGAGCAGACCGCCTACAATCCTGGCGACGGGTTGTTCTATACCGACGTTCCCGAGCTCGACAAGGACAAGACCAAGGGCGGCTTGATGGTCACCGATCCGAAGACCGCCAAGGTCGTGAAGATGATCTCGGTCGACAGCTGCATCCCGCATGGGATCGCATTCGGAAAGGGCGGCATGGTCTTCCTCGGCTGCAATGCCGGCCCTGCGCGCCTGGGTCTGCCGGCCAAGCAGGTGGTCGTCGATACCAAGTCCGGCAAGACCGTGGCGGAGATTACCGGCATCGGCGGATCGGACGAATCGGCCGTCAACAACAAGCTCGGGCAATACTACGGGGCCCTCAACGGCAATCCCGACGGTCCCATCCTGGCGGTGATCGACGCCAAGACCAACACGCTCATCCAGAAAATCCCGACCGGCCCGGGCGCGCACTCGGTCGCCGCCAGCGAGGGGAACGGTCGCGTCTATGTCCCGATCGCGGTCGAGGCCGGCGGGCTGAAAGGCGGCTGCGGCTGCATCGCGGTCTACGGCACGGAATAAACCGGACTGCGTGCAACGAAGTTGCGATGCGCGGGCCATGCCCGCGCATCGTCTTTTGGCGACGCGTTCTCAACCCGCCAGTGTTTTGACTCTGAAGCTTGTTTCGCACCTTTCCCGGGCGCACTGCGGTCTCCTTCTCCCCGCGCGCCACCAGGGCGTTTACGCCCGTCTACGACGGGCTATGGAGAAGGTCGGGATGAGGGGCGGTTCCGCGAGTCTAAGCTCGTGGAAGCGCCCCCTCACCAGGCCCAGTCCTGGTTTGCGCTCGGTGGACTTGGCCCTCTCCCCGCAAGCGGGGCGAGGGAAGCCGCACTGCTCGGCAATCGCAGCATAGGGTCAGCGACGGCACGCTTGCGGTGCAGGGCCACGGGCTTGATCGTCGGGTGCAGGTGTGCACCATGGCGACGATGAAGAGCCTTGCGCGGCCCGGGGAACCTGCCATGGAATGGATCGTGGCGCCGTCGGCGGACGAACGCGCGCGCGGGCAATGGCTGCCCGAAGCCCTGAGTGCGGCGCACGCCGCTTTGCGCCAGCATGGCTGCCTGCTGCTGCCCGGCGTGTTTGCGACCTCGCTCATCGATGCCATGCATCAAGACTACCTCACGCGCTACCGCGGCTACGATGCGGGCGCGATGCTCGAGCAGTCGCAGCGGCCGCCGCCCAATCCCGTGGGCCCCCGTGGCCCGGCGCGCTATGAGATCACGCTGCGCATGAGCGGCGCGTTCGGCAAACCGGATTTGTTCGCGAATCCGCTGCTGCGCGGGATTCTCGCTCCGCTGATCGGCGGCGACATGCAGCTGAACAGCTTCACGATCGTCACCTCCTATCCGGGCGCACCGATGCAGCAGATCCACCGCGACCACGGGCATCTGTTCGCCAGCGATCCCGACGTCGGCCCGAATTTGCCGGTCTACGCCATCAACGTGGTCGTGCCGCTCATCGACGTCGAGCTGGAGACCGGCCCGACCGGGGTCTGGCCCGGTTCGCACCGATGGCCCTCGGGCATCGAGGCCCAGCCCGCCGAGGTGACGGCGTGCCCGCTCCGGCGCGGCGACTGCATGCTGCTGGACTACCGCACCCTCCATACCGGCTTGCCCAACCAAAGCGCCCGCGTGCGGCCGGTGCTTTACATGGTCTATGCGCGCGGCTGGTTCTTCGATGACGCCAACCATTTCGGCGTCAACTCGCCCGACCTGTCGCTCGAGGACTACCGCAACGTTCCCGAATACGCCCGCATGCCGCTGCAGCGGGCGCTGTCGCAGGCGCTGCGCGTTCAGGAGCGCGACGCACGCGCGGGCGAGCCGGTGCGCGCTGCCGGCGATCCGACGGGCTGGGGCAAGGTCGGGCGCAACGACCCCTGCCCCTGCGGCTCGGGCCGGAAGTACAAGCAGTGCCACGGGCGGCCGGCTTAGCGCATAGCCAGCCGCGCCCGCGGTGCCGGGTTGTCCAGGGGAGTTTGCCGATGGATTGGGTGGTTGTCGTTTCGCCGAGCGAGACCGCCGACGGGAAGCTTGCGCCCGCGACTGAGGCCGCCGCCCGTGCCGCATTGGAAGAGCACGGCTGCATCCTGCTGCGCGGAGCGTTTCCGCCCGCCACCATCGAGGCCATGCACGGCGAATATGTATCGCAATTCGGAATGCTGGATTTGGCCACGATGCAAACCGAGTCGGTGAAACCGCCGCCGAACCGGATCATGGGGGTGGGGCCGGCGCGTTACGACACCACGCTGCGCATGACCGGCGCCTTCGGCCGGATGGATGTGTTCGCCAACGAGGTTCTGCTTACATTTCTCCGTCCCCTGCTCGGCAAGGACATGCGCCTGAACAGTTTCACCGCCGTCGCATCGTATCCCGGCGCACCCGGGCAGCAGCCGCATCGCGACCACGACCATCTGTACCCGCAGCCCGGCGTCGCCCCCAATTTGCCGATCTATGCGGTCAACGTGGCGGTGCCGCTCATCGACGTCGACCTTACGACCGGGCCGACCGGGGTTTGGCTCGGTTCGCACCGCTCGGGACGGCTGGTGGCCGTGCGCGACAAGGACATGGCGGCACAGCCGCTGCAGCGCGGCGACTGCATGCTGCTGGACTATCGTACGCTGCATGCGGGCCTGCCCAACCGCAGCGGCCAGGTGCGGCCGATCGTGTACTTGGTCTACGGCCGCCGCTGGTTCTTCGACGACATCAACCACGTCAACCGCATCCCTTTGGACATGCCGCTCGAGCACTACTATGAGCTGCCGGAAACCGTTCGGCCGCTCCTGGTGCGGGCATTCTCCTACGCGATGCTGACGCGTTGGCGCGAGGCCGACATGCCGGCGCGAGGTCGATGATCCCGAACCTTGATCCGGAAGATCCGGGCTGATTGGCCGCGGTGGGCGCAGGAGTTGCCGATGGATTGGATTGTTCACGTGTCAGCGGAGGAGACCGCCGGCGGGAAGTTTGCCCCGGAAACCGAGGCGGCGGCGCATGCCGCTTTCCGCGAGCACGGCTGTGTGCTGCTGCGCGGAATGTTCCCACCCGCCGTCATCGAGGCGATGCATCGCGAATATGTCGCGCGATTCGGCACGCTGGATATGGTCGCCATGGGAGCGGAGGCGGACCGACCGGGGCCGAACCGGTTTTTTGCGGTCGGCGGCGCACGCTGCGACATCACGCTGCCCATGACCGGCGCCTTCGGCCAGCCGGATGTGTTCGCCAACCCGCGCCTGCTCGGGTTTCTTGGTCCGCTGCTCGGCAAGGACTTCCATCTGACCAATTTCACGGCCGTCGTATCGCATCCTGGTGCGCCAATTCAGCACATACATCGCGACCATGCGCATTTGTTTCCCGATCCCGCCGTCGGCCCGGATTTGCCGGTCTATGCGGTCAATGCCGCGGTGCCGCTGATCGACGTCGACGCCAGGACCGGGCCGACCGGGGTTTGGCTCGGCTCCCACCGATGGCCGCATGCCTCGGCGCAGATCGAGGCCATGACGGTAGCGCCATTGCAGCGCGGCGACTGCATGTTGCTGGACTACCGCACCCTGCACGCCGGTCTGCCCAATGCGAGCCGGCAGATGCGGCCGATCGTCTATATGGTTTATGCGCGCCCGTGGTTCTTCGACAACGCCAACCATGTCAGCCGGATCCCGCTGGACATGCCGATCGAGCACTACAGCAAGCTGCCCGCATCGCTGCGTCCGCTGCTGACCCGGGCCTATTCCTACGCGGTGCGCGCGCATTGGCTCGAGGTCGACCGGCATAGGCCTGCCAACGGGCCGATCCCGCAGTCCGCCGCCGAGCCCGCCGCGAATGAGCTGCCGGGCTTCGGCAAGGCCGGGCGCAACGATCCGTGTCCCTGCGGCTCGGGCCAGAAGTACAAACATTGCCACGGACGGTTGGCTTAGAGCTGGCGATGACGCCGCTCTGTAGGGTGGGCAAAATTGCCGGGCACTCCGGTCCTGATTGCGCGGCACCGTGCAATTTTGCCCACGCGCCCAACCGCGAGGCCCGACCGCGTGGGCAACGCGCCCGCGACGCCGCATCAAGTTATCCGAAGCTATCGCCCATAGCCCGCGGAAGACGGGCGTAAACGCCCTGATGCCGCGTTGCCCACCCTACCGGGTCTAAGCCTGTTGGCCGCTGCTCTCTTTCGCCGCCATCTCGCGCCGGCCGTAGAGCAGCGTGATATTGATGCGCCGGTTGAGATATCCGTCCTTGAACGCGATCCGGTCGGTTTCGTGAAACAGATCGGAATCGAAGATGACGGCCCGGTTGGCCCGATACGGGACCGTCACCGGGCGGGCTCCGGCCCGCTTGAGAAAATCCCGCGCTGCCGGGACGTCGTCGTTGTATTTGGCGAAGTCCCAGCCCAACGGGGCGGGCGTGTCCCACACCACCAGGCCGCCGCTTTGCGGATCGAGATTGGCCTCGTCCGGCGTGATCCAGAAGTTGACGTTGACGGCGGCGAAGTCGGCGTGGATGTTGATCCCGCTGAGCCGGCTGTCGTACTTGAATCCCCAGAACTGCAGCAGCGGATGCCGGCCCACGATGGCCGGATAGGTGCTGCGCAGCTCGTCGGCGATTTGCGCCAGCAACGGACAGGCGAACCCGTGCTCCGGCATCGCGCCGAGATAGCCGTCGCGATAGACCTTGCGCCAGATCGTCGAGCCCCAGCAGAACCGCCGCAGCTTGGCCAGCGCCTCGTCGCTCAACAGGTTGTCGATCACGGCGATCTGCGGCCGGCTGGTCTGCCAGCGCGTCGCTATCTCGCCGCCGGAGGCATCGGGATTGACCGCATGCCCGGCGACCCGGCCACCCTCCTCGAGATGGAACTTGGCGAGAACGCTCACTTGGTCGGCAGGGGTACTGACGCCGTTGAGATAATCTTGTTGCTCGCGGTCGTGCTGCACCTTGTGGGGCGGGACCGGCGCGCCGGCGCCGACGGGGCTTTCGAGCTTCCCGTAAGCCAGCTCGGCGTGGCGCCGGAACGAGGCGAGGCCTTCTGCCAAATGGTCGCTTTCGCACAGCACCGTGCCGAGATTCCGGTGGGCCAAGGCCATGTCCGGCCCCAGCGCAATCGCCCGCCGATAGCATGCTGCCGCCTGGTCCGGCCGGCCTTGCAGCCGCAGTACATTGCCGAGATTGCAATGCGCCATGGCGTCGTCGGGCTTGAGGGCGATGACCCGCTGGAACGTCGCGGCG
>DASXXS010000196.1:0-8828 GCA_036502925.1 Xanthobacteraceae bacterium | reverse complement strand
TCGTAGAGCGCCTCCTTGGCGTCGCTGTAGAGGGCGGCCGCGTTGCTGCTGTGACGGGCATCGTACATCTTGTCGTAGGCCCCCTCGGCCTGCGCTTCGAACCAGGCTAATCGCTCCTCATCGGTCATTAAGGCACCGGTACCGTTATCGGTTTGAGCGGAGGGTAGTTCAACCCTTGCCTCTGATGAACGTCAACGCGCCGCTGCCGATCAGCTCGAGCGAGATCAGGAACACCAGCACATAGGCGATCTGATAGAACAATCCGGTCGGGGTGCGGCGCACCAGCCAGATGCCGGCGAAGTTGGCGACGACCGCGACCGGCAGCAATAGCGCCGAGCTCGCCAGATTGGCGGTCGAGAATTGGCCGAGCGCAAAATAAGGCCCGATCTTGAGCCAGTTGAGCGCCGCGAAATAGATCGTATAGGTGCCGACCAGCGTGAGCTTGGGCAGCCGCTGCGGCAGCACATACACTTGAAACGGCGGGCCGCCGGCCTGCGAAAGCGTCGAGGTGAAACCCGAAACCGCGCCCCAGAAAACGCCGCCCGGGATGCCGGGCTGCCTGGGCTGTGGGCTTTGGCGGCCGAACCAGGCGTTGAGCGCGAACGATACCCCGATGAGCCCGACCACCAGCCGCACGAATGCATCCGAGACCTGGGCGGCCAGCGCCCAGGCGATGCCGATACCCAGCAGGCCTCCCGGCAACATCACTTTCAGGTGCCAGGCACTCCAGTCACGCCGGTAGACCCAGATCGAGATCACGTCCTGCACGATCAGGATCGGCAGCAGGATCGCGGCAGCCTGCAGCGGCGGCAGAATGGTGGCCAGCAGCGGGGTCGACATTACCCCAGCCCCCGCAAATCCACCTTTGCTGAGGCCGAGCGCCGTTACTGCGATGATCGCGAGCGGATAGAACAACGGATCCGTGACGACGTTCATGCGGGGACGGAGGACAGAGGGCAGAGGACAGAGGACAGAGGCAGAGGATGAGAGGTCTTTCGTGTATCCTCTGTTCTGCGCTCCGTCACCTGTCGTCCTTAGCCTCCGGCTCTCCTCTCCTCCTCTGTCCTCCGTCCTCTGTCCTCTGTCCTCTGTCGTCTGTCGTCTGTCGTCCGTCCTCCGTCCTCTGTCCTCCGGCTTGCAAAAGCCGCCGGGCGGATCACAATTTCCGCGACGCCGACCCGGAGCCCCGGATGGAAGCCCGCAGCAGCCGCTACCACGAGGTCTACGCGCGCTGGCGGCGCGACCCGGAAGGCTTCTGGGCGGAAGCCGCGCAGGACATCGATTGGGTCGAGCCGGCCCAACGAGTGTTCGATCCGAAGGCGGGGGTCTATGGCCGCTGGTTTACGGGCGCGGTCTGCAACACCTGCTGGAATGCGGTCGACCGACATGTCCATAGCGGGCGCGGCAGTCAGGCCGCCATCATCTACGATTCGCCGCTGGCGGGAGCCAAGCGCACCATCACCTACGACCGGCTGCTCACCGAGGTACAGGTGCTGGCCGCCGTCCTGCGCGACTTCGGGGTCCAGCAGGGCGACCGCGTCATCCTCTACATGCCGATGGTGCCCGAGACGGTGTTCGCTATGCTGGCCTGTGCCCGCATCGGCGCGGTGCATTCGGTGGTGTTCGGGGGCTTTGCGGCGAGCGAGCTCGCGACCCGCATCGATGATGCCAAGCCGAAAGTCATCCTCTCGGCGAGCTGCGGGCTCGAGCCGGGGCGCCTGGTTCACTACAAGCCGCTGCTCGACGAGGCGCTCGCGCTCGCAAGCGCCAGGCCGGCCGCTTGCCTCATCCTGCAGCGGCCGCAGAGTGAGGCCCGGATGGTGGCCGGCCGCGACCACGATTGGGCGACCTTGCGCGATCAGGCGATCGTCTTCGCCAGGTCGGTGTGGGATTGCGTGCCGCTCGGCGCCACCGATCCGCTCTACATCCTTTACACGTCGGGAACGACCGGGCGGCCCAAGGGTGTGGTGCGCGACCACGGCGGCCACATGGTGGCGCTCAAATGGTCGATGCGCAATCTCTACGGAATCGAGCCGGGCGAAACCTTTTGGGCCGCGTCCGATGTCGGCTGGGTGGTCGGCCACAGCTATATCGTCTATGCGCCGCTGCTGCACGGCTGCACCACGATCCTGTTTGAGGGCAAGCCGGTCGGCACGCCCGATGCCGGCGCCTTCTGGCGGGTGATTTCCGAGCACGGCGTCGCGGCCTTGTTCACGGCGCCGACCGCGTTCCGCGCCATCAAGAAGGAAGACCCGCAAGGCAAGCTCATCGCGCGCTGCGACCTGACGAAGTTCCGCACCCTGTTCCTGGCCGGCGAACGCGCCGATCCCGACACCGTGATCTGGGCCGAGAAGCTGCTCAAGGTGCCGGTGATCGATCACTGGTGGCAGACCGAGACCGGCTGGGCGATCGCCGGCAATCCGGTCGGGCTCGGCCTGCTGCCGGTCAAGCACGGCTCCCCCACGGTGCCGATGCCCGGTTACGAGGTGCGCATCGTCGACGAGAGCTGCCGGGAGCTCCCCGCCGGCACGATGGGCTCGATCGTGGTGAAGCTGCCGCTGCCGCCGTCCTGCCTGCCGACGCTGTGGCGCCAGGACGAGCGCTTCCGGGAGAGCTACCTCGCGGATTTCCCCGGCTACTACAAGACCGCGGATGCGGGCTTTCTCGACCCGGACGGCTACCTCTACGTGATGGGCCGCACCGACGACATCATCAATGTGGCCGGCCACCGGCTCTCGACCGGCGGCATGGAGGAGGTGCTGGCCGCGCACCAGGACGTGGCCGAATGCGCGGTCGTCGGCATCAAGGATGCGTTGAAGGGCGAGGTGCCGTGCGGCTTTGTCGTGCTCAAGTCGGGCGTCGTGCGGCCGGGCGATCAGATCGAGCGCGAGCTGGTCGCGCTGGTGCGCGAGAAGATCGGTCCGGTGGCGGCCTTCAAGATCGCCATCACGGTGGCGCGGCTGCCGAAGACGCGCTCAGGCAAAATTCTCCGCGGCACCATGAAGAAGATCGCCGACGGCGATCCCTGGACCATGCCGGCCACCATCGACGAGCCGGCGATCCTCAGCGAGATCGGAGCGGCGTTGAAGGGGAGGGGAATCGATATTGCTGACCGGGACGCCCCGTACCCGATGGAAGGCCGATAGAGCTACTCGCTCTTGCCGCCGATCTGCTTGAGCTTGGCGAACACGGCATCGACATTGAGCTCCTCGGCAGGCTTCTTCGCCTCTTCCGGCTCTGGCTGGTGGCGCGCCGCGGTGGTCTCCGAGGCCGGCAGCAAGGTCGCGCCTTGGGCTTCGACATCGACCGGCTTCTCCTTGGCGGCGCGGTGCACTTCGAGATCGAGGTCGATCTGCGAGCAGAGCCCGAGCGTCACCGGGTCCAGCGGCTGCAGATTCTGCGCATTCCAATGGGTGCGCTCGCGGATCGCCTGGATGGTCGACTTGGTGGTGCCGACCAGCCGCATGATCTGGCTGTCCTTCAATTCGGGATGGTTGCGCACCAGCCACAGGATGGCGTTGGGCCGGTCCTGGCGGCGCGAGACCGGGGTATAGCGCGGGCCCTTCTTGCGGGTCGCTTCGGGCAGGCGAACCTTGGTGTCCAGGATCTTGAGTCTGTAGGCGGGATCCGCCACCCCCTTGTCGATCTCCTCGCGGGTCAATTGGCCGGTAAGGATCGGATCGAGACCTTTGATCCCCTGCGCCGCATCCCCATCTGCGATCGCCTTCACCTCGAGCGGATGCAGCTTGCAGAAATCGGCCACCTGCTCGAAGGACAGCGCAGTATTCTCGACAAGCCAGACTGCCGTCGCTTTCGGCATCAGCGGTGGATGGGCCATGGCAAAATCTCCTCTGCGCTCCGCTCGCCCCTGCCGGAAGCGAAGCCCCTGAAGTCATCAACGATGACTGGAAAAGTGACTGGAATATAGGCAAGCCGGGTCGGCATGTCCAATGGCTTGTCGGCCTTCTTTGTTGCTTTTCCCTTGACGGAAGGCGCCGCCCCCGATAGCCGGCCGGCTCGATCGGAGCACATGATGGCGGTCTACACCGATGTTGCGGCGGAGGAGCTCGAGGCCTTCCTGGCCGGCTACGATATCGGCGGGCTGCTGGCCTATAAGGGCATCGCCGAAGGGGTCGAAAACTCCAATTTCCTGGTTCATACCAGCCGGGGCAACTTCATCCTCACGCTCTACGAGAAGCGTGTCGCGGCAGCCGATCTGCCGTTCTTCCTAGGCCTGATGGAGCATCTGGCCAGCCGCGGCATCACCTGCCCGCAGCCGGTCAAGAACCGGGAAGGCGCCATGCTGGGCCGGGTCGCCGGCAAGCCGGCCGCCATCATCACCTTCCTGGACGGCATGTGGCTGCGCCGCCCCGCGGCCGGCCATTGCGGGGCGCTCGGCGCGGCACTCGCACGGCTGCATCGCGCCGGCGCCGACTTCCCGGGAAAGCGCGCCAACTCGCTGTCGGTCGAAGGCTGGCAGCCGCTCTACGCGGCGGTGGCGCCGCGCTGCGACAGCGTGCGGCCGGGGTTGTCCGCCGGACTTGCGGCCGAGCTGGCGCAGCTCGAAGCCGCCTGGCCCCGCAACCTGCCGCAGGGGGTGATCCATGCCGACCTGTTTCCCGACAACGTCTTCTTCCTCGGCGACAAGCTGTCGGGCCTGATCGATTTCTACTTCGCCTGCACCGATGCGCTCGCCTATGATCTCGTCATCTGCCTCAATGCCTGGTGCTTCGAGCCCGATCAATCCTACAACGTGACCAAGGGCAGGAGCCTGCTGCAGTCCTACGCGGCCGTGCGCACGCTTTCGTCCGACGAGCGGGCGGCCCTGCCGATCCTGGCACGCGGCGCGGCGCTGCGGTTTCTGCTGACGCGTCTGGTCGACTGGTTCGATGAGCGCGGCGCCGCGCTGGTCCGACGGAAAGACCCGCTGGAATATTTCCGCAAGCTGCGTTTCCATCAGGCCGTCACCAGCGTGCGCGATTACGGGATCGACGAATGAATTGCGAGCATTTTCAGGAAAAGGCGCGACGATGCAAAATGGGCAGCCGGTCGTGAGCCAACCGCACGTCGTCATTCACACCGACGGGGCCTGCTCAGGCAATCCCGGGCCGGGCGGGTGGGGCGCGATCCTCGCCTTCGGCACCCGTGTCAAGGAGCTCAAAGGCGGCGAGCCCCACACCACCAACAACCGCATGGAGCTGATGGCCGCGATCGCGGCCCTCGAAGCGCTCAAGCAGCCGTGCCTGGTCGATCTCCACACCGACAGTCAATACCTGCGCAACGGCATCATGACCTGGATCAATCAATGGAAGCGCAACGGCTGGCGCACCGCCGACAGGAAGCCGGTCAAGAACGTGGACCTCTGGCAGCGGCTGGACGCGGCACTGGCCAGGCACCACGTACGCTGGCATTGGGTGCGCGGCCATGCCGGCGATGCCATGAACGAACGGGCGGATGTGCTCGCGCGCGAGGGCATCGCGGCGGTGCGGGCCGGCGCGATCGGCGCCCTGTCCGACAAGCCCCCGACCTGAAGTCGGGTCGCCCGCACCGGCGCACGATGCGAGCGCGGTCAGCTCACAGCTGCTTGAGCAAGGTATCGCCGCCGGAGACTTCGACCTTGCCGGGCGCTTCCTCGATATTGAGCTTCTTCACCACGCCGTCCTCGACCAGCATGGAATAGCGCTTCGAGCGCGTGCCGAGCCCGTTGCCGGAGCCGTCGAAGGACAAATCCACGGCCTTGGCGAATTCACCGTTTCCATCGGCGAGGAATTCTATCTTGTCGGCGGCGGTCGCTTTCTTCCAGGCGTCCATCACGAACACGTCGTTGACGCTGGTCACCGCAATCGTATCGACCCCCTTGGCCTTGATGGCGTCGGCGCTTTGCAGGATCGAAGGCACATGCATCTTATGGCAGGTGCCCGTAAAGGCGCCCGGCACGGCGAACAGCGCAACCTTCTTGCCCTTGAATATCTCGTCGGTGGTTTTCCATGCCGGGCCCTCCGGGGTTCCGACTCTGAATTTGGCGCTGGGGAGACGATCGCCGACCTTGATGGGCATGACTCTGGTCCTTTTTCGATTGTTCGGGGGAACCGTGCTTTGCGGCCGCGCCGCGCAACCTTGCGGGCAACCGGCGGTCAAAATAGCGCGCCGGGCGAATTAGTCGAGATGGATCGGGACCTCGATCGCATCGCCGTCGGTGACGGCCGTGAGGTTGATGAGCGCGCCCTCATATTTGGCGCCAGGCGGCGCGCCGTCGAGCTCGAACATGAAGCGTTGCAGACCGGCGGGGGCACCGTTGACGGCGACCGGCAGCGGCAATGACCATTCCTCGGTCGGTCCTTCGGCAAACAGATCAACGGATGCGCCGGCCGGCACCGCCACCTCGACCAGGACGCGAGGCCGCCCGCCGCCGTCCTCGCGCCGGACCGCGTGGACTGCGAGCGTCTGCCCGGCGCCGAGCGCAACCTTGCGGGGCACGCGCGCCTCGGCGGCGGCCAGGCGGGGGTCCTGCGCGCTCGGCCCGCCCGTGAGCGCCAGCTCGGCCTTGCTCTGGGCCGGCACGCAGAGCTTCTCGCAGATCGCGTAATCGAGCTTGATTGTCAGCGTGACCGGCCGGGCCGCTTCCTGCGGTATCACGCGCAGCGGCAGGATCACGTCGCGCTCGTATCCGATCGTGTTGAGGCCGGCTTCCGGCAGCCGCTGCGGCGCCGGCCACAGCACCTCGACGGCCTTGACGTTTTGCGATCCGGAAAAGTCGAAGCGCGGCGGAACACCGGCATCGCCCGGATACCGCCAATAGGTGTGCCAACCCGGCTTTAGCCTGATCTCGATCCCGGCGCGAAGCGGCGCCGGTTGACCGGCCGGCCGGGCTCCCGCGATCAGTCGCGCGGCGCTGCGGGCGTCACCGTCCCAAGTGGAGGCGTCCCAAGTGGAGGCATCGTCGGCCGCGGCGGCATCGGCCGCGCACGCACGGCCCGTAGCCACCACGCCGAGCACGACCAACAACATTGCCGCGACCGGTGGCCGCACCCGCAACCTATGCACCGTCATGACAACGGGGTGTAGATGTGAAACGTCTCGCGCGCCATTGAATTCATCGTGATGAAGGCGTCGTGAAGGCGCTTATTGCCGATGGCTGCGTTACCGATGGTGAAGCTGCGACCGGGCGAAGGAGGTCGGGCAAGGCGCATGAAAAAGACACATATCATGTTTTCAATCGCATCTTGCGCGAATTGTGACGCAAACCGCTTGAACTTTTTGCGTTGCGCCGCATTTGCAAATCGCGGTCAATCGGGTAGCATTTCGACATGAAAGTCGGTCGCAAAAGCTCCAGCTCCAGTCAAGAGGACGGCGGCAAGGATAACGGCCCGACGACGCCGGGGGCCGAGTCGCGCGCCCCGGCGGCCGATCCGCGCACACCGCCGGTCGCCAAATCTAAAACGCTGGGTAAGGGCGCCAAGCGCGGCTTTCTCGACGGGCAGATGCTGATTGCGATGCCGTCCATGGGGGATGAGCGTTTTGCCCGCGCCGTGATCTACATGTGTGCCCACTCGGCCGACGGCGCCATGGGCATCATCGTCAACCAGCCGGCGGCCCATATCAGCTTCTCCGATCTCCTGGTGCAGCTCGAGGTCCTCCCGGCAGCGGATCTGATTCAGCTTCCGCGGCAGGCTGGCGGGGTGAAAGTGCTCAAGGGCGGCCCGGTCGACACCCAGCGCGGCTTCGTGCTCCATAGCGCCGACTTCTTTATCGAGAATTCGACCCTGCCGATCGACGAGGGAATCTGCCTGACCGCTACCCTCGACATCCTCAAAGCGATCGCCCGCGGCGCCGGCCCCGCCAGCGCGGTGCTGGCGCTCGGCTATGCGGGCTGGGCCCCGGGTCAGCTCGAGACCGAGATCCACCAGAACGGCTGGCTGCACTGTGCGGCCGATCGCGAGCTCATCTTCGGTTCCGACACCGAAGGCAAATACGCGCTCGCCCTGAAAAAAATCGGCGTCGAGGTCGGCATGCTCTCGACCGAGGCCGGGCACGCGTAACAGCGATCAGACTTGTAAGGTGGGCAAAGGCGTCTACGCCCGTCTTCGACGGGCAGTGGCGCCGTGCCCACGTCAGGATCGCAGATAAGGATCGCCGCCGACGCGTGGGCACGACGCCATAGCGGCTGAGGACGATGCAAGCACTTTGCCTGCGCCTTTGCCCACCCTTCACCCCGTCACCCTCTCGCCAGTTCGAGCCGGTCGGATTGCAGCAGGGCCTTGGCGTCCTCGGCGGTCATCGGCTCGCCGAAGATGAAGCCCTGCGCATATTCGCAGCCGAGCTGATAGAGCTCGACCGCGTCGGAATCCGACTCGGCGCCTTCCGCCACCACCTCCATGCCGAGGTCATGCGCCAGCGCGATGATCGAGCGCAGGATCACCGGCCGCGTCCCCTTGCTGCTGGCGCGCACGAACGACTGATCGATCTTGATCGTGTCGAACGGGAAGCGCTGCAGATAGGCAAGCGAGGAATGGCCGGTGCCGAAATCGTCCAGCGCCAAGCCGGCGCCGAGCTCGCGGATGCGATGCAGCATCTGCGCCGCATGCTCCGGATTTTCCATCACCAGCGATTCCGTGAGCTCGAGCTTAAGCGTGCCGCGCGCGAGCCCGGAGCGCGCGATGACGGTGCGCAGATCATGGATCAGATCCTGCCGCAGCAATTGGCGCGAGGAGACGTTGACGCTGGCGAAGACCGGCTCGCGATGGCGGGAGGCGCGCTGCCAGATGCCGAGCTGGCGGGCGGTGCGCTCGAGCACGAACAGGCCGAGATCGACGATCAGGCCGATCTCC
>DASXXS010000195.1:0-39786 GCA_036502925.1 Xanthobacteraceae bacterium | reverse complement strand
GAATACGGATCGGCCCCCTACATGATGTTCATGCTGGGCGAATACGTGGCCGTCGGCACCATGTGCGCCATGGCCACCATCCTGTTCCTCGGCGGCTGGCTGCCGCCGGTCCCGATCTGGCCGCTCACCTTGGTGCCGGGCGTGATCTGGTTCACCCTCAAGGCGTTCTTCGTGTTCTTCATGTTCGCCATGGTGAAGGCGATCGTTCCGCGCTATCGCTACGATCAGCTCATGCGTCTGGGCTGGAAGGTGTTCCTGCCGGTTTCGCTGGCCATGGTGGCCATCGTCGCCGGCGTGCTGCAAATCTCCGGGTTGGCGCCGAAATGAGGAGGAGCCGACGCGATGGAACTTTCGCTTGCCGGCTTGATCGGTGCCGTGCTTGGAACCGCTGTGTCGGCAGCGCTCTATGGACCGCTCATCGATGCGATCGAGGGGGCCCTGCGGAAACACCGCGCGGCACCCGAGGATCGGGCGACGTTCGCGCAGGAGATTGCGTTGCTGCGCCGTGGCGTACTCGCGGCCGACATGCTGCTGTGCGCCGGCATCGGCTATTGGATTGGGGCGGCGATCGGCGGATAGAGTACATCAAGGGTGGGGCGGCTTCCCGGTCCGGCAAGACGGGAAAGCCCGCAAGGCGGATGTCGAGCCGGATATCCGGACGCGTGCACATGATTTCGGTGGAAGGAATGGCCGCATGAAACTCGACCGCGCCGCCCGTTCGGTGTTCCTGCGGGAGTTTGCCGCCGCGACCATGCTGGCGATGCGTTACTTCTTCCGTGCCAAGTCCACGCTCAACTATCCGTTCGAGAAAGGACCGTTGTCGCCGCGCTTCCGTGGCGAGCACGTGCTGCGGCGCTATCCCAACGGCGAGGAACGCTGCATCGCCTGCAAGCTGTGCGAGGCGATCTGCCCGGCGCAGGCAATCACGATCGAGGCCGGGCCCCGCCGCAACGACGGCACGCGACGTACCACGCGCTACGACATAGACATGGTCAAATGCATCTATTGCGGGCTGTGCCAGGAGGCTTGTCCGGTCGATGCCGTTGTCGAGGGTCCGAATTTCGAGTTCGCGACCGAGACGCGGGAGGAGCTCTATTACGACAAGGAACGACTGCTCGCGAACGGCGACCGCTGGGAGCGCGAGATCGCCAAGAACCTGGCGCTCGACGCGCCCTATCGGTGAGCTCGATGGTTCTGCCCGCGCTCTTCTTTTATCTCTTTGCCGGCGTGTGCATCGCCTCGGCCTTCATGGTCATCGCGGCGCGCAATCCCGTGCACTCGGTGCTCTACCTCATCCTCGCCTTCGTGAACGCGGCCGGCCTGTTCGTGATGCTGGGCGCCGAATTCCTGGCGATGATCCTGATCGTGGTCTATGTGGGCGCGGTCGCGGTGCTGTTCCTGTTCGTGGTCATGATGCTCGATGTCGACTTCGCCGAGCTGCGGCAGGGCTTTCTGCAATATTTGCCGCTCGGCACGCTCCTCTTCTTCATCTTTGTGCTGGAGCTGGGCGGAGTGGTGTTCACCTGGGCCTTCGCACCGGACATCGCGCAATCATTCGCTTCGCCGATCCCGCCGCTCGCCAGCGTCCCCAATACCGCGGCGCTCGGCCAAGTGCTGTACACGCGCTATGTCTATTTCTTCCAGGCCTCCGGCCTGGTCCTGCTGGTCGCCATGGTCGGCGCCATCGTGCTGACGTTGCGCCACAAGCCCAACGTCAAGCGGCAGAACATCGCCGAGCAGGTCGCCCGCACCAAGGCGACCGCCATCGAGATCGTCAAGGTTCAGAGCGGGCAGGGAGTGTCATGACCATCGGGCTGGGGCACTATCTTACCGTCGCGGCGATCCTGTTCACGCTCGGCGTCTTCGGCATTTTCCTCAACCGGAAGAACGTCATCATCATCATGATGTCGATCGAGCTGATCCTGCTCGCCGTCAACCTCAATCTGGTTGCGTTTTCGGCCTTTCTCGGCGATCTCGTGGGCCAAGTCTATGCGCTCGTCGTGCTGACCGTCGCGGCGGCGGAGGCCGCCATCGGGCTAGCCATCCTGGTGGTCTATTTCCGCAATCGCGGCTCGATCGCGGTTGAAGACATCAATCTGATGAAAGGCTGAGCCCGAGAGCATGTATCAGACGATCGTCTTCCTGCCGCTGCTCGGCGCGATCCTGGCGGCATTGATTTCACTGACCGGAGCGCGGGCGCGCCATCCCGGCGGCACGCCGGCGCCGGGCGCCGAGAACCATACCGGGCCGGCGGCAGCCGATGCTCATCGGCGCGCCGTGCCATCCGCCGAGGAGCCGCACGCCGCTTTGTCGGCCTCGACCGCGGAGCCGATGTCCCATCGGCCTGCCGTGCTCGGCTCGCGCCTGGCCGAGTTGATCACCACCGCGCTCTTGTTCTTCTCCATGATCCTCTCATGGATCGTATTCGTGCAGGTCGGCTTCGGCCAGGACGCGCACGTTGCGCTGGCGAACTGGGTGGTCTCGGGCGATCTCAAGTTTTCATGGGCGCTGCGCATCGATACGCTGACCGCCGTCATGCTGGTGGTCGTCACCACCATCTCGGCGCTGGTTCACCTCTATTCGATCGGCTACATGGCGGAGGATCCGTACCAGCCGCGCTTCTTTTCCTATCTGTCGCTGTTCACCTTCGCCATGCTGATGCTGGTGACCGCGGACAATCTGCTGCAACTGTTCTTCGGCTGGGAAGGGGTCGGCTTGATGAGCTATCTGCTCATCGGCTTCTGGTATCACAAGCCGGAAGCGAACGCGGCCGCCATCAAGGCCTTCATCGTCAACCGGGTGGGGGATTTCGGCTTCTCGCTCGGCATTTTCGCCGTGTTCATGATGACCGGCGCGGTCGACTTCGGCACAGTGTTCGCGCAGGCTCCCGGGCTCGCCGGCAAGACCATCGACATGCTCGGCGTCCATGCCGATGCGCTGACGCTGATCTGCCTGCTGCTGTTCATGGGCGCCATGGGCAAATCCGCCCAGTTCCTGCTCCACACCTGGCTGCCCGACGCCATGGAAGGCCCGACACCGGTCTCCGCCCTGATCCATGCCGCCACCATGGTCACGGCCGGCGTGTTCATGGTGGCGCGGCTCTCGCCGCTGTTCGAGCTTGCCCCCAACGCCCAGAGCTTCGTGATCGCCATCGGGGCCACCACTGCCTTGTTCGCGGCAACCGTCGGGCTGGTGCAGAACGACATCAAGCGGATCATCGCCTATTCGACCTGCTCGCAGCTCGGCTACATGTTCGTCGCCATGGGGGTGGGCGCCTACTCGGTCGGCATGTTTCACCTCTTTACCCACGCCTTCTTCAAGGCGCTCCTGTTCCTGGGTTCCGGCTCGGTCATCACCGCCATGCACCACGAGCAGGACATTCGCCGCATGGGCGGGCTGAAGGATCGCATCCCGCTCACCTATTGGGCGATGGTGATCGGGACGCTGGCGCTTACCGGGTTTCCCTTGACCGCCGGCTATTTCTCCAAGGACGCCATCATCGAGGCGGCCTATGCGGGCACCAATCCGATGGCGATCTATGGCTTCTTGTGCACGGTCGGCGCCGCGGCGCTGACCGCTTTCTATTCCTGGCGGCTGATCTTCAAGACCTTCCACGGCACGCCGCAGGATCATCATCACTACGAGCAGGCGCACGAGAGCCCGGCCGTCATGCTGGTGCCGCTCGCGGTCCTCGCCGCCGGCTCGCTCTTCGCCGGTTATCCGTTCAAGGAGCTGTTCGTCGGACCCGGCGTGGGGGAATTCTTCCGCCAGTCGCTCAAATTCGCCGACGGCAATCACGTGCTCGAGGACATGGAGCGGGTTCCCTATCTGATCGGCGTCCTGCCGACCGTGATGATGGTGATCGGTTTCGCCGTGGCCTGGCGGTTCTATATCCGCCAGCCCGTGCTTCCGGTCGAGCTCGCGCGCCAGCACCAGACGCTCTACAGGTTCCTGCTCAACAAGTGGTATTTCGACGAGCTCTACGACTTCTTCCTGGTTCAGCCGACCATCCGGCTCGGCCGCCTGTTGTGGAAGGGCGGCGACGGCTGGCTGATCGACGGCTTCGGGCCTGACGGCGTATCGGCGCGCGTGCTCGACGTGACGCGAAGCGTCGTGCGGCTGCAGACCGGCTACCTCTATCACTATGCCTTCGCCATGCTGATCGGCGTCGCCGCGCTCATTACCTGGTTCATGTTCGCGGGAGGCATGCATTGATGCTCACTTGGCCGATCCTGTCCGTCATCACCTTCTTGCCGCTGGCCGGCGCACTGCTCATCGCCGCCCTGCCCAGCCACGGCGAGGCGGAAGAGCGCAACGCGCGCTGGATCGCGCTGTGGGTCACGCTGGTGACGTTCGCGATCGCGCTCTACCTGACGTCGCGGTTCGATCCCAAATCGGCCGACTTCCAGTTTGAGGAAAAGTATCGCTGGCTGGAGGGCGCGATCACCTATCACATGGGTGTCGACGGCATCTCGCTGCCGTTCGTGGTCCTCACCACCGGCTTGATGCCGATCTGCATCATCGCGAGCTGGACCGCGATCCAGCGGCGCGTCAAGGAATACATGATCGCCTTCCTGGTGCTGGAAACCCTGATGGTCGGCACCTTCACGGCGCTCGATCTGGTGCTGTTCTATCTGTTCTTCGAGGGCGGGCTCATTCCGATGTTCCTCATCATCGGGGTATGGGGCGGGCCACGACGGGTTTACGCGAGCTTCAAGTTCTTTCTCTATACTTTGCTCGGCTCGGTGCTGATGCTGCTCGCCATCATGGCGATGTATTGGGACGCGGGCACCACCGATATCCCGACCCTTTTGCACCACGGCTTCCCGCTCGGCCTGCAGAAATGGGCCTGGCTCGCCTTCTTCGCGTCCTTCGCGGTGAAAATGCCGATGTGGCCGGTGCACACCTGGCTGCCCGACGCCCATGTGGAGGCGCCGACCGCGGGCTCGGTGATCCTCGCCGCCATTCTCTTGAAGATGGGCGGCTACGGTTTTCTGCGTTTTTCGCTGCCGATGTTTCCCGCGGCCTCGCATGAATTCGCGCCGCTCATATTCGCGCTCTCCGTGGTCGCCATCATCTACACCTCGTTGGTGGCGCTGGTGCAGGAGGACATGAAGAAGCTGATCGCCTATTCGTCGGTGGCCCATATGGGCTTCGTGACCATGGGCATCTTCGCCGCCACCACGCAGGGCGTCGCCGGCGGCATTTTCCAGATGATCTCCCACGGCGTGATTTCGGGCGCGCTGTTCCTGTGCGTCGGCGTGGTCTACGACCGCATGCATACGCGCGAGATCGCGGCCTATGGGGGGCTGGTCAACCGCATGCCATTCTACGCCGTGGCCTTCATGGTCTTCACGCTCGCCAATGTGGCGCTGCCCGGCACCTCGGGCTTCATCGGCGAGTTCCTGACACTGATCGGGACCTTCCGGGTGAACACCGCGGTGGCGACGTTCGCCACCATCGGCACCATCCTGTCGGCTGCCTATGCGCTGTGGCTCTACCGCAAGGTCATCTTCGGCGTGCTCGACAAGCCGTCGCTCGCCGCCATCATGGATCTCGATTACCGCGAGATCATCACGCTCGGGCCGCTCGCCGCATTGGCGATCCTGCTCGGCATTTTTCCGCAGCCGGTGCTCGACCTGTCGGCCGCATCGGTGGCGCAACTGCTCGACAGCTACACGCATGCGCTCGACAGCGCACACACCGCCGCGTTGCTGCTGAGGTGATTGCCGATGAACGATGCCGCCGCGCTTCCCGCTTTGCTGCCGGCCCTGCCGGAGATCGTGCTGGCGGTCGGCGCCATGGCACTGCTGATGCTGGGCGCTTTCCGCGGCGAGCATACGGCGGTCGCGGTCAATTGGCTGGCGATCGTGCTTTTGGTGGCGGCCGGCGCGATCACGCTGTGGCTGCCTGCCGGCACGCTCATGACCTTCGGCGGCAGCTTCATCGTCGATCCGTTCGCGCGCTTTCTCAAGCTGCTGGCGCTGACCGGCTCGGCCGGCGCGATCCTCATGTCGTTCGACTATCTGGCCTTCGAGAAGCAGCAGAAGTTCGAATACCCGATCCTGATCCTGCTGGCGACCACCGGCATGCTGATGCTCATCTCGGCGGCCGACCTCATCGCGCTTTACCTCGGCCTCGAATTGATGAGCCTCGCGCTCTACGTGGTGGCCGCGATCGATCGCGACTCGGCACGCTCGGCCGAGGCCGGCCTCAAATATTTCATCCTGGGCGCGCTTTCCTCCGGCATGTTGCTGTACGGCGCGTCGCTGGTCTACGGGTTTACCGGCACCGTGACATTTGTCGGCATCGCCAAGGCGGCAAATCCGGCCAGCATCGGCTTGATCATGGGCCTGGTGTTCCTGTTCGCCGGCTTCTGCTTCAAAGTCTCGGCGGTGCCGTTTCATATGTGGACGCCGGACGTCTATGAAGGCGCGCCCACGCCGATCACCGCGTTCTTCGCCGCCGCCCCCAAGGTCGCCGGCATCGCCATGTTCGTACGCACCACCATCGTGGCCTTTCCCGGCATCGTGCCGCAATGGCAGCAGATCGTGGTGTTCGTCTCCATCGCCTCGATGGCGCTCGGCGCCTTTGCGGCCATCGGCCAGCGCAATATCAAGCGGCTGATGGCCTATTCGTCGATCGGTCATATGGGCTATGCGCTGATCGGCCTGGCCGCCGCCACCCCGGATGGGATCGAGGGCGTGCTGGTCTATATGGCGATCTATCTGGCCATGACGCTCGGCACGTTCGCGGTCATCCTGGCAATGCGGCGCGACGGCCAAATGGTCGAGGGGATCAGCGATCTGTCCGGGCTTGCCCGCACCAATCCCACCACGGCGTTCTTCCTGGCGATGCTGCTGTTTTCGCTCGCCGGCATTCCGCCGCTCGCCGGCTTTTTCGCAAAATTCTACGTATTTCTGGCCGCCATCAAGGCCGGCCTGTTCGTGCTGGCCGTCATCGGGGTAGTGACCAGCGTAGTGGGTGCATATTATTATCTCACCATCGTGAAGATCATGTATTTCGACGAGCCGGCGAAGGCGTTCGCGCCTATGGCCCACGAGCTCAAGTTCGTGCTGGCCGTTGCCGGACTGTTCAATCTCTTGTTCTTCGTCTATCCCGGGCCGCTCGTCGAGGCCGCGACCGCGGCAGCCAAATCGCTGTTTTGAATGATCGAACATCGACCTAGATGATAGAGCTGGATCCCAGAGCGTCCGCTGCGGGGGTGCGGCTCCTGGCCTATGACGAGATCGACTCGACCAATGCGGAGGCCTTGCACCTGATGCGGCAGGGCGAGCACGGGCCGCTCTGGATCACTGCCGAACGACAAAGCGCCGGCCGCGGTCGGCGCGGACGCAAGTGGATTTCGGTGGCCGGCAATCTGCACGCCAGCCTGCTGCTGACGGATCCGGGACCCGCCGAACAATGGCCGCAACTCTCCTTCGTGGCGGCGCTGGCGGTGCATGACGCGGTCGTCGAGGTCGCCCCGGATGTCAAGCCGAGGCTGGAGCTGAAATGGCCCAACGACCTGTTGCTGTCAGGCAACAAATTTGCAGGCATCCTGATCGAAGGCGAGGGCACGGAAGAGGAGGGGGCCGTGGCCATCGGTATCGGCATCAATTGCACGGCGCATCCAGCCAGGGCGGCATATCCGGCCACCGATCTTGCCGCCAGCGGGGCGAGCGTCTCGGCGGCGGTGCTGTTCAAAGCCCTCTCGATGAAGATGCCGGGGCGGCTGGCGCAATGGAATCGCGGCAACGGCTTTGCCACCATCCGTGCCGATTGGCTCGCCCGCGCGGCCGGGCTCGGCGAGGACATCCGTGTCGTTCTCGCCGACCGAGAGCTGGCTGGCCGCTTCGAAGGTCTCGATGACACCGGTTGTCTGGTGCTGATCGCTCCGGATGGCGGCAAGACGGTCGTTGCGGCGGGTGACGTCGTTTCATTTGGAGGCTCGCGATGACGTCCGATGCGATCGCGAAGCGGTAGCGGCTGATGGCCGGCCGGGGCGACGAGCTGGTTTTCGCGCCGCTGGGCGGCGTCGGCGAAATCGGCATGAATTTGGCGATCTACGGCTTCGGCGAGGCACAGCGCCGGAAGTGGATCGCTGTGGATCTCGGCGTCTCGTTCGGCGGCGACGACCTGCCCGGCATCGATCTGATCATGCCGGACATCCGCTTTCTGGTGGAAGAGCGCCGCAATCTGCTCGGGCTTGTGCTCACCCACGCCCACGAAGATCATTTCGGCGCGTTGCTCGATCTGTGGCCACAGCTCAAAATCCCGGTCTACGCCACGCCGTTTACCGCCGCGCTCATCGAAGCCAAGCGGCAAGGCGAGCCGGGTGCCCCCGAAGTGCCGGTTACGATCGTGCCGACAGACGGACGTTTTTCTCTCGGCCCCTTCGACATCGAGCTCGTCTCCATGGCCCATTCGATCCCGGAATCGAACGGCCTCATCATCCGCACCGCCCTCGGCACCGTGCTCCACACCGGCGACTGGAAGATCGACCCGACGCCGGTGCTCGGCCCGCCGACCGACGAGGCCAAACTTCGATCGCTGGGCAATGAAGGCTGCCTGGCGCTGGTGGGCGATTCGACCAATGCGTTGCGCGAGGGCCGCTCGCCGTCCGAAATGGAGGTGGCCAAGACGCTGGCCGAGCTGATCCGGACCGCACCCGGGCGCGTCGCGGTCACGACCTTCGCGTCCCATGTCGGCCGCATGCGCTCGGTGGCCAAGGCGGCGGCGGCCTGCGACCGCGAAGTCGTCCTGGTCGGCCGGTCCATGGAGCGGATCGCGCAGGTCGCGCGCGAGACCGGCTACCTCGAAGACATCCGGGACTTCCGCTCGGTCGAGGTCTTCGGCTACCTGCCGCCCGAAAAAGTCGTGGCCTTGTGCACCGGCAGCCAGGGCGAGGCGCGCGCGGCGCTGTCGCGCATTGCCGAGGACGACCATCCGGAAGTCAGCTTCTCGTCCGGCGACCGCGTGATTTTCTCCACGCGTGCCATTCCGGGCAACGAGAAGGCCGTGATGCGGGTGATCAACGGCCTGGTCGCGCGCGGCGTCGAGGTCATCACCGATCGCGATCACCTGGTGCATGTGTCCGGTCATCCGCGCAGGGCCGAGCTGCGGGATATCATCGGCTGGGTGCGCCCGCGTATCCTGATCCCGGCGCACGGCGAGCCGCTGCACATGGCGGCCCATGCCGCGCTGGCGCGCCAGGCGGGGGTCCCCAAGGTTATCACCTGCCGTGATGGCGACCTGGTCCGGCTCACGCCCCAACCCGGCATCATCGACGAGCTGCCGGCCGGCCGGATTTACAAGGACGGCTCGCTCTTGGTCGGAGCGCAGGAGCGTACCGTCGCGGAGCGGCGCCGGCTTGGATTTGGCGGCATCGTCTCGGTCGCTCTGACACTTTCGCACGAGGGTGAGCTCCTGACCGGCGCGCGCGTCGAGCTCACGGGAATTCCCGACGCCGATGCGGCCGGCACCCCTATGCTGCAGATCGCCCAAGAATCCCTGCTGGAGGCCTTCAACTCGATGCCGAAACCGCGCCGGCGCGACCCCGATGCGGTCGCGGAGGCGCTGCGGCGCGCGGTGCGTTCGGCGATCGGCAGCGCATGGAAGAAGAAGCCCATATGCCACGTCCACGTGCTGACGGTATGATATCCGGCGTGTCGCGCGGGAGCCCGATCAGCGAAACAGCAAACCGGCACCGGGGCACGATCAGGAGGACGCTCGTAAAATGCACATCGGACGGCTCAATCATGTGGCGATCGCGGTCAGGGATATCGCAAAAGCCGCGGGCGTCTATCGTGACACGCTGGGCGCCGAGATTTCCGCGCCGGTCGCGCAGCCCGATCACGGCGTGACCACCGTGTTCGTGTTGCTTCCCAACACCAAGATCGAGCTCTTGGAGCCGCTCGGCGATGCGTCGCCGATCGCGAGATTTCTCGAGCGCAGCCCTGATGGCGGCATCCACCATCTCTGCTACGAGGTCGACGACATCAAGTCCGCACGCGACCGGCTCAAGGCGCAGGGCGTTCGCGTGCTCGGCGACGGCGAACCGAAAATCGGCGCCCATGGCAAGCCCGTGCTCTTCCTCCATCCCAAGGACCTGTGCGGCACGCTGATCGAAATCGAGCAGGCGTGAGTGCCGGTGTCGATCTTCACGGCTCTCGCCATCTATTTCGTGATCTGGTGGATCGTCTTGTTTGCCGTGTTGCCGTGGGGCGTGCACAGCCAGCACGAATCCGGGGAGATGACGCCCGGCACCGACCCCGGCGCGCCGGTGCTGACCCACCTCAGGCGCAAGCTCGTTTGGACGACCATCGCGGCGACCGTGGTCTTTTCAGCCTGGTTTGTGGTGTACGCCTACCGGCTGATTACCTTCGATCAGCTGGCCTCCTGGCTCGGCATGACGAATTGACGCCGCCACCTGCCGGCGCGTGACCCGGAAATCTCAAGCCGACCGTTGAGACCCTTCAAGCCCCGAGCTTGTCGGCAAGGTCCTCGAAGTTGCTCGCGGCAACGTCGACCGGCACCTTTGGTGCGGTTTCGCCGGTGCCGGGCCCGTTTTCGCCGGGGCGCCCCACATGGGCGGTGCGCAGGCCGTTCGCGGCTGCCGCCGCAAGATCGCCGCTATGGGCCGCGGTCATCATGCATTCGCCCGGCTTGAGATTGAGCGCCTCGGCGGCGGCAAGATAGACGCGCGGCTTCGGCTTGAAGTCGCCGGCGATCTCGGAGCCCAGGATTGCGTCCCAGCGAATATCGTTCCTGCGGGCGATATCGACCATGATCGAGATATTGCCGTTCGAGCAGGGCGCCATCATGAAACGCCGCCGCAGCCGGGCAAAGCCGGGCGCAACATCCTTCCAGGCATCCAGGCGATGCCACGCCAGCGTAAGCTCGTCCAATACGTTGCGGTCTACCTTCTCCATTCCGAATTGCGGAACGATTCGCTCGAGCATGCGACGGTGGATCACATCGAGCTTGACGAAGGCAATTTTCCCCGCGCGCACCTCGTCCATGCCCGGCTGATACTGGGCGCGCCAGGCGTCCGCGAAAGCGAGCCAGTCGAGCGAATAGCCCAAGGGCTTGAGTATGGCCTGCGCCTCGCGCGCAACGCCGTTGCGCCAATCCACTACCGTGCCGAAGACATCGAAAACCAGCGCCTTCACGGTGTCCTGCAAACGCGCCGGTGCAGGTTGCGCCCACGCTTGCGGCTGTGATCCGGCTATCACGCCAGCCGCGGCTGTCAGCGTGGTCGCGCCCCGAAGCAGAGCGCGGCGATTTGGATCTGTCATCTTGCGATCCTCCCCGGCGACCGGATCTTGAGCACGTCCGCCAGCAGCGCGCGGATGAGAGCAATGTCCGTGTTTTCAGCAACCGTACACCGTTGGCCTTGCGCGCGGAAGTGGCGCGACGTCCTCCCAAACAAAAGAGCAGGGCCGAGGCCCTGCTCAAACGAAACCAATCCCATCCGACCGAATTTGCCTGATATGCTCGACCGAGACTTCGGCGACTTGAAGCGCCTTTTGGGGAGGTCCTCCCACGACTTGGACCGCGTGGCAGCACGGATGCTGGCCGTGCGCCTTCCGCGGGAAGGACACTATTTGATATGGCGGCATTTTGCCACTACAATTTTGAATTGTGGCCACCGAATATCTGACGGGGCTTGGCCGTGAATTCACCCGATCCGAGGTGCCGAACGCGTTGATGGCCCTTGTGTTTTCGCCAATGATCCGGCTTCAGTGGGGGCCTCGCTTTCCTCCGATTCTCAAAGCCCGCCATGCGATTGTCGCGCTATTTTCTGCCACTGCTGCGTGAAACTCCCAAGGAAGCGGAGATCGCCTCCCATCGCCTGATGCTGCGGGCCGGCATGGTGCGGCAGGAGGCCGCCGGCATCTATGCCTGGCTGCCGCTCGGCTTTCGCGTGTTGAAGAGGATCGAGGAGATCGTGCGCCAGGAGCAAAATCGCGCCGGCGCCATCGAGCTTCTGATGCCGACCCTGCAGCTCGCCGATCTGTGGCGCGAGAGCGGGCGCTACGATGCCTACGGCCCGGAAATGCTGCGGATCACCGACCGTCACGAACGCGACATGCTCTATGGTCCGACCAACGAGGAGATGATCACGGAGATTTTCCGCGCCGCGGTTCGCTCCTACAAGGACCTGCCGATCAACCTCTATCACATCCAATGGAAGTTCCGCGACGAGCAGCGGCCCCGGTTCGGGGTCATGCGCGGGCGGGAGTTCCTGATGAAGGACGCCTATTCGTTCGACGTCGACGAGGCCGCCGCGCGACGATCTTACGACAAGATGTTTGTCGCCTATCTGCGCACCTTTGCCCGGATGGGGCTCAGGGCCATTCCCATGGCGGCGGAGACCGGCCCCATCGGCGGCGACCTCTCGCACGAATTCATCATCCTGGCCGAGACCGGGGAGTCCGGCGTCTATTGCAACCGTGACCTTCTGGATATCGCCGCTCCCGGCGACGACATCGATTATGAGGCGGATCTCACGCCCATCATCCGGCAATGGACCGGCCTCTATGCCGCCACCGAGGACGTGCACGACCCGGCGCGGTTCGAGCGCGAGGTGCCGCCCGACAAGCGCGTTCACACCCGCGGGATCGAGGTCGGGCAGGTATTCTATTTCGGCACCAAGTACAGCGCCGCCATGAAGGCCTTGGTGGCCGGGCCCGATGGGGTCGAGCGGCCGGTCCATGGCGGCTCCTATGGGGTCGGCGTATCGCGTCTGGTGGGCGCCATCATCGAGGCATTCCACGACGAGGCCGGCATCAAATGGCCGGAAGCGGTGGCGCCGTTCAAGGCCGTCATCCTCAACCTCAAGCAGGGCGGCGCCGACACGGATGCGGCCTGCGAGCAGCTCTACGGCGCTCTTGGCCGCCGCGGTGTCGATGTCCTCTACGATGATCTCGACCAGCGCCCGGGGGCGAAATTCGCCACCGCCGACCTCATCGGCATTCCCTATCAGGTCCTGGTCGGGCCGAAGGGGCTCGCCGAAGGCAAGATCGAGATCAAGCGGCGTGCCGACGGCAGCCGCGAGCTCATGCGCCCGGCCGAAGCGCTGGAGCGGCTCGCCCCGTTGCGGCCGCCGCCGGCATGAGCTCCGTGCGTATCTGCCGATTTGCGCGTTTATGCCCTTGCGACCGCCGGCCTTGGCGTGAAACGGCCAGAATCATGTGAAATCCGGCGCCGGGAGAATTTCATGGCTCAATCGACCCGAACCCGCCCCTTCGCGCCCTTCGAATGGATGCTGTCGCTGCGCTACCTGCGGGCCCGGCGCAAGGAAGGATTCATCTCGGTCATCGCCGGCTTCTCGTTCCTCGGAATCATGCTCGGGGTCGCCACCCTGATCATCGTCATGGCGGTGATGAACGGGTTCCGCACCGAGCTGCTCGACAAGATTCTCGGCCTCAACGGCCACCTGCTGATCCAGCCGCTCGAATCTCCGCTCACCGACTGGGAGCCGGTCTCCGATCGCCTCTCCGGGATTCCCGGCATCCGGCTGGCAGCCCCCATCGTCGAGGGCCAGGCGCTTGCCTCCTCTCCGTTCAACTCCGCCGGCGTGCTGGTGCGCGGCATGCGCGCGCGCGACCTCGTCAAGCTCGGCTCGATCGACCGCAACATCAAGCAGGGAACGCTCGAAGGCTTCGACGAGGGGCAGGGGGTCGCGATCGGCCGCCGGCTGGCCGATCAACTGTCGCTGCGGGCAGGCGACAATGTGACCCTGGTGGCGCCACGCGGCGCGGTGACCCCGATGGGC
This sequence comes from Xanthobacteraceae bacterium, assembly GCA_036502925.1. Lineage (GTDB taxonomy): Bacteria > Pseudomonadota > Alphaproteobacteria > Rhizobiales > Xanthobacteraceae > VAZQ01. The sequence goes on along the minus strand of DASXXS010000195.1, from coordinate 26,003 downwards.
ACGACGCCGCGGATCAAGTCCTACAAGGTCGCCGCCGTGTTCGAGATCGGCATGTCCGAATACGACGCCTCGCTGCTCTACATGCCGCTTGCCGAGGCGCAGGCCTATTTCAATCGGGCCGGCGACGTGACCGCGATCGAGCTCTACATCGACAATCCCGACCGCGTCGACCGCTTCAAGGACCTCGTCACCACGGCCGCCGCGCGACCGATCTTCATGATCGATTGGCACCAGCGCAACGCCACCTTTTTCAACGCGCTCCAGGTAGAGCGCAACGTGATGTTCATCATCCTCAGCCTGATCGTGCTGGTGGCGGCCTTCAACATCGTTTCGGGCCTGACCATGCTGGTGAAGGACAAGGGCTCCGATATCGGCATTCTGCGCACAATGGGCGCCACCCAAGGCTCGATCATGCGGGTCTTCATGATCACGGGCGCCTCGATCGGCGTGAACGGCACCCTGATCGGTTTCCTGCTGGCGGTGCTGGTCTGCCTCAATATCGAGTCGATCCGACGGTTCCTGTCCTGGATCACCAATACCGATCTGTTTTCGCCGGAGCTTTATTTTCTCTCGCGCCTGCCCGCCGAATTGGATTGGGGCGAGACCTCGGCCGTGGTGGTGATGGCGCTGGCGCTGTCCTTCCTGGCGACGCTCTATCCGGCGTGGCGCGCCGCGCGGCTCGATCCGGTCGAGGCGCTGCGTTATGAATGAGAGGCCGCGCCATGAGTGACGCGCCATGAGCGAGGTGCCGGCGAGCGGCGAGCAACCGCCCATCATCTTTCTGCATGCGATCGACCGCCGCTACCGGCAAGGCCTCGCCACGCTTGAAATCCTCAAGAGCGCCGAGCTCGCGGTCTGGCCCGGCCAATCGGTCGCGCTGGTGGCACCGTCGGGCGCCGGCAAATCGACCTTGCTGCATATTGCCGGCCTGCTCGAACATCAAGATTCCGGCGAGGTCTATATTGACCAGGTGGCGACCTCGCAGCTGCCCGACACGGCGCGCACGCAGATCCGCCGCACCGAAATCGGATTCATCTATCAGGCGCATCATCTGCTGCCCGAGTTTTCCGCCCTTGAGAACGTGATCCTGCCGCAGATGATCCGCGGGCTGGCCCGCAAGGAGGCGGTCAAGCGGGCGGCCGAGCTGCTCTCCTATCTGGGGCTCAAGGACCGGCTCGAGCATCGGCCGGCGGAACTCTCGGGCGGCGAGCAACAGCGGGTGGCGATCGCGCGCGCGGTCTCCAATGCGCCGCGCATCCTGCTCGCCGACGAGCCGACCGGAAACCTCGACCCGCGCACCTCCGACCAGGTTTTCAGCGCGCTCAGCCAATTGGTGCGCGCCTCGGGCCTCGCCGCCATCATCGCCACCCATAACCGGGACATCGCGGCCCGCATGGATCGCCGTGTCACGCTCATGGACGGGCAGGTGGTGGAAATGGAATGAGCGGTGGACCCAGGCCGTCAGCGGATTGCCGTTTCACCGTCGAGCAAGCGGCCGAAGCGACGCCACAGCAGCTGATCGATCGACAGCTCACCCAGCCCGCGGCCGAGCAGGATCATCAACATCGCGGCCCACTGAATACGGGTCGGCCACGCCCGCGGATAAACGAAGATTTTAATCACGGCCGTCATGTGCTGTTGATCGCCGGCCTCGGCGCAGCCTTCGGCCGCAGGATGTTTCTCGCATCTCGGGTCGAGCGAGATGCCAGCCCTCTAAAAGCCGAGGGCGCTCTTGATCTCGGGGACATGGACGAAGCTCGATACGCTCGCCCAGTTCATCACGATTGCGCCGACGGCGCACACCACCGCAGCCCCCAAGAATACCAGGCGACCTGGTCGTGAAGGCGGATAATCCTCGCTCGGATTGTGCCATGCATCGAGGTTGGTCATCAAAATCTCCGGTCGCGGCTCGCCCGCGAAATCCCCATTAGGAATCAACGGCCCCGGCGGGGGAACACCAGGGCCAGACCGCTCAAATGGAAACGCTACGCAGCAGATGCTGAGGTCGCTGACAAACCGCATGATAGCCGAGATTTATGGTCCATGCATGTGGCAAACTGTCCTGAGGTCTGGCGCGTTATAGCGGTTGATTAGCGCTTATACGGCCAATCTAATGCCCGTGGAATCGGTGGGGGCGACGATGGCGTTCAAGGTCGGCGATACGGTCCAGTTGAAATCCGGGAGTCCTCGGATGACGGTAACCGTTGTCGGCGCCACCGCCGACGGAAAAGAAATTGTCGAGTGCGCGTGGTTTGATGGAACGCAACGTCAAAACGACAGCTTTCCATCCGAAGCGCTGCGGGACTCACCGGTCTCGAAAACGGCCCGCCCGTCATAGCTCCTGGCAAGTTCCTTCGTGATCACGGCGTCAGCGCTTGCGCGCCGGATCAGGCTTGGGGGGTGCAGCAGGCCTACATCTCTGTTCTGCCAAGGTGGCGAGGTATTGCTGGCGACTCTGGATGGCGGCAACTTCCTTGCCGGCCGAGTCCTGAAAATCCATGGCAAAGAGGAGCGGCCAGACCACCAGGCCGGCAACGCCGGCAGCCACATTCTGACCGACCTTGAGGCCCTGCTCGGAGGCAAGTTCATTGATCTTCTGGTTGTTCGCTTCGACCTCGGCCGTGATGGCCACGCAGTCCGCATATCGATCTTGCGGTTGAACCACCGCGACCGGCTGGGGCGCGCGGCCGGCGCACGCCCCCACCGCAACCGCAATGCCCATTGCCAATCCAAGTTTGCGCATGGCACCCCCCCAACCATATGTGGATATTGGACAATCCCTGCTTTTGCGGATCATGTGCGCCTCCGGCTTCATCCGGAACAAGGCCCAAGCCATAATCCGCTTGACTAGAACGTAATAAGAACTATGTTCTTCTTTCGTTCTAATCAAGGGGAGAGTTGGGATGTTCCGAATATTTGCCGAAGAGGCTGCCGCCCTTACCTCGCTTGCGCTGTTTCTCGGAATGGTCGCGATCTGGGTGCAGGTCATCGCCACGCTGTAACGCCCGCACCTTGACGGACGGACCCTGGGGATAAGGCGGACCGCTCATCGCTTTTCCGCCGCGGCGATGGACAACGGCATGTCGTGACCCGCACGATCATCCGCTGCGATTCGCGAGGCTCCATGGCAGACGCTGCTTTCGTGCATCTTCACGTGCACTCGTCCTACTCCTTGCTGGAAGGCGCGCTGCCGATCGCGCGGCTTGCCGAGCTGGCCAAGGCCGACCGGCAGCCCGCGCTCGCGCTCACCGACACCGACAACATGTTCGGCGCGCTCGAATTCTCCGACAAGATGGCGGGCGCCGGGATCCAGCCGATCATCGGCTGCGCGCTCTCGGTCGATTTTGCCGACCAGGACGGCGGTCCGCGCGCGCCCGGCGGCCTGCCGCTGACGCGGCCGCGTATCGTTCTCCTGGCCGCACGGGAGGCAGGCTACCGCAGCCTCATGCGGCTCAATTCGCGCGCCTTCCTGGAGTCACCGTCGAATGAACCACCCCACATCAAGCTCGCTTGGCTCGCCGCCGAGGCCGGGGCGCTGATCGCGCTCACCGGCGGTCCGGGCGGACCGCTCGATGGCGCCATCGTGGCTGGTCAGGGCAGCCTCGCGGCTGCGCGCTGCGCCGCGCTGCTGCAGCTTTTCGGCGACCGCCTCTATGTCGAGCTGCAACGCCACGGCACCGCGGCCGAGCGCCGGGCCGAAGTCGCCCTGGTCGAATTGGCCTATGCGCAGGGCATCCCGCTGGTTGCCAGCAATGAGCCGTTTTTTGCGGCCCGCGACGATTACGAAGCCCATGATGCGCTCATCTGCATCGCCGAGGGCCGCTACCTGGCGGAGACCGACCGGCGCCAGCTGACGGCCGAGCACCGGTTCAAGACCCGTGCCGAAATGGCGGCGCTGTTCGCCGATCTGCCGGAGGCGCTCGCCTCCACCATCGAGATCGCGCAGCGCTGCGCCTTCCGGCCGCGCGTGCAAGCGCCGATCCTGCCGCGTTTCTCCGTCGGGACCGACAGCGCCGTGGTCGACGAAGCCGACGAGCTCCGCCGGCAGGCGCAAATCGGGCTTGAGCGGCGTCTGCGCGTGCATGGGCTCGCGCCCGGCCGCACGGCCGAGGACTATCGCGAGCGGCTCGCCTACGAGCTCGGCGTCATCGCCAGCATGAAATATCCGGGCTACTTCCTCATCGTCGCCGATTTCATCCAATGGGCCAAGGCGCAGGGAATTCCGGTCGGACCCGGCCGCGGATCGGGGGCCGGCTCGCTCGTCGCCTATGCGCATACCATCACCGATCTCGACCCGATCCGGTTTGGCCTCCTGTTCGAGCGCTTCCTCAATCCCGAGCGCGTGTCGATGCCTGACTTCGACATCGACTTCTGCCAGGACCGGCGCGACGAGGTGATCACCTACGTCCAGCAACGATATGGCCGCGATCACGTGGCGCAGATCATCACTTTCGGCACCCTGCAGGCGCGCGGCGTGCTGCGCGACGTCGGCCGCGTGCTGCAGATGCCCTATGGCCAGGTCGACAAGCTGTGCAAGCTGGTGCCGCAGAATCCCGCCAGCCCGATCTCGCTCAAGCGCGCGATCGAAGACGAGCCGCGCCTGCAGGCCGCGCGCGACAGCGACCCTGTGGTCAAGCGCGCCTTCGACATCGCGCAGCGGCTCGAAGGCCTGCATCGCCATGCCTCGACCCACGCCGCCGGCATCGTCATCGGCGAACGCGCGCTCGCCGAGATGGTGCCGCTCTATCGCGATCCGAAATCCCTGATGCCGGTGACCCAGTTCAACATGAAATGGGTCGAGCAGGCCGGGCTGGTGAAGTTCGATTTTCTCGGGCTCAAGACGCTGACCGTATTGCAGACCGCGGTCGCGCTCGTGCGCAAGCGCGGCATCGAGATCGATCTCTTGGCCGTCCCGCTCGACGACCCCAAGACCTTCGCGATGCTGGCGCACGGCGAGACCGTCGGCATCTTCCAGGTGGAAAGCCAGGGCATGCGCCGCGCCCTGGTCGACATGCGGCCCGACCGCTTCGAGGATCTGATCGTGCTGGTCGCGCTCTATCGGCCCGGACCGATGGCGAATATCCCGACCTATTGCGCGCGCAAGCTCGGGCAGGAGCCGATCGAATATCTCCATCCCAAGCTCGAGCCGATCCTGGAGCCGACCTACGGCATCATCACCTATCAGGAGCAGGTGCAGCAGATCGCGCGCGACCTCGCCGGCTACAGCCTGGCCGAAGCGGACCTGCTGCGCCGCGCCATGGGCAAGAAGATCAAAGCGGAGATGAACGCGCAGCGCGGCCGTTTCCTCGCCGGCGCCGTGGAGCGGGGCGTGGACGCCGCCATCGCGAGCACGATTTTCGACGCTTGCGCCAAGTTCGCGGAATACGGCTTCAACAAGTCGCATTCGGCGCCCTATGCGCTGCTCACCTATCAGACCGCCTACATGAAGGCGAACTATCCGGTCGAGTTTCTCGCCGCCTCGATGACGCTCGACATGAGCAATACCGACAAGCTCGCTGAATTCCGCGGCGAGGCGCAGCGGCTGGGGATCAAGGTCGAGGCCCCCTCGGTCAACCGCTCCGGCGCCGCCTTCGATGTCGCGGGCAACACCATCCACTACGCGCTTGCGGCGCTCAAAGGGGTGGGGCCGCAGGCGGTCGAGGCCATCGTCGCGGCGCGCGGCGAGCGCGCTTTCACCGACCTTGCGGATTTCGCCGACCGGGTGAGCCCGCGCGCGATCAACAAGCGCGTGCTGGAAAGCCTTGCCGCTGCCGGCGCCTTCGACGCGATCGAGGCCAACCGCGCACGCGTCTTTGCCGGCGTCGATGTCATGCTCTCGTCGGCGCAGCGGACCCATGACGCGCAGTCAACCGGCCAGTCGGAGCTGTTCGGCGGAGCGACAGCGCGCCCGCCGCTTGCGCTCGCGGCCGTCGAACCATGGCTCCCGGCCGAACGCCTGCAGAAGGAATTCGAGGCGATCGGGTTCTTTCTCTCCGGACATCCGCTCGACGATTACGCTGCCGCGCTCAAGCGCCTGCGCGTCCAGTCATGGGCCGAATTTGCCCGCGCCGTGAAGGCGGGCGCCAGCGGCGGCCGGGTCGCCGGAACGGTCGTGACGCGGCTCGAGCGCCGCACCCGTACCGGCAGCAAGATGGGCATCATCGAGCTGTCGGATCCATCCGGCCATTTCGAGGCGGTGGTGTTCTCCGAGGGGCTGGCGCAGTTCCGCGACCTCCTGGAGCCGGGCAGGGCGCTGCTGCTCTCGCTCTCGGCCGAAGTGCAGGGCGACGACGTGCGCGCGCGCATCCAGATGGCCGAGCCGCTCGACGAAGCTGCCGCCAAGCTGCAGAAGGGGCTGCGCGTGTTCCTGCGCGACCCGGCGCCGATCGAGAGCGTCGCCAAGCGGCTGGAGGGAACGGCGCCGGCGCCGCCGCGGCCCGGACCGATAAAGTCCGACGGCGAAGTGTCGGTGATCCTGATGCTGGATCAGGGCACCGAGGTCGAGGTCAAGCTGCCGGGGCGCTTCAAGGTCTCGCCGCAAATCGCCGGCGCCATCAAGGCGGTGCCCGGAGTGGTCGCGGTCGAGGCGGTGTGATACCAACCAAGTACCCCCTCTGGCCCTCGAGGCGCCCGATGCATCGCCCCCTCGCCGCAGCGGTTGCAATGGCCATCGCCGCGAGCGCGCTCCTGTGCACCGGCCGCGCGGCAGCGGCGCAGGATGTCGCGGCCTTTCTGGCCGGGCGGAGCAAGGACTGCCCCGGCTGCGATCTTTCGGGCGCCAAGCTCAAGCGACGGGATTTGAGCGGCGCCAATCTGGCGGGCGCCAATCTGAGCGAGGCCAGCCTGCATCGCTCGCTTCTGCGCGGCGCCAATCTGGCGGGCGCCGACCTCACCGGCGCCAACCTCAACAAGACCAGTCTACTGCAGGCCAATCTGAGCCATGCCAAGATGAAGGGCGCGATGCTGTTCGAAGCGGAGGCTGGCCGCGCCGACTTTTCCGGCGCCGACCTCACCGAGGCCTTGATGGGCAGCATCCATCTGCTCGGCGGCAAGCTCGATCAAGCAAATCTCACCGAGGCGGACCTGGAAGCCGCCCAGCTCGACGACGCCAGCTTCGCCGGAGCGCGGCTCGATGGCGCCAACCTGCATCAGGGCCGAATGCTGCGCGCCAATCTGCGGGGAGCGGTGGCCGACGGCACGGATTTCACGGAAGCCAATATGCGGGAGGTCAATCTCCACGGCGCGGCGCTGCGGCAATCCATATTCTTTCTCGCCGACCTCGGAGTCGCGGATCTGAGCTCCGCCGACATGAGCTATGCGGTGCTGCGATCAGCCAATCTCACCAATGCCAATCAGGCCGGAACCATCCTTACCGGCGCGATGATGCCGGACAACAGCATTCATCCGTAAGGCGCGCGGGCGGCCCGCTATTTGGCCGCCGCCGGCGGTCGAAAGACCTCCAGCCGCGCGGAGCTCTCGAATTCGTTCTGGGTGATGCGATTGTCGTTCGGGTTCACCAGGTATTGCCCCGGCTTGTAGTAGTGGCGGGCCTCGATCCTGGTCACCTGGCCATCGGCTTTCAATTCGCACGACTGCTTGACGAACAAGTCCTCGATCGGCCGCTCGCCTTCGGCCGGCGGCAGGTCGGTGCAGTCAAGACCCGGCGCCGCCATGCCCTTGAACAATTCGACGAGGCCGTAAGCCTCGATCCGGGTAGCGCCGGACGCGCGCGGGTCGTTGACGATCCGATAGCCCTCGACCAGGCCGGAATCATCGATCAGGAGCGACGTGATGATCGGCTGGCCGCCCAGCACATTGGCCTGATAGAGCCGGATCATGATCTCGGAACGCCGCGCCCGGGCGATATATTCGAGCTCGTCGTCGTAGCGGAACCAGACCTCGTGCAGCCCGGTCGCCTTGTCGCGCGGGCAGAGCGCAAAGTCGGTGAAGCTCGCGAGCACCCGCGACGGCGGCCCGCCATTGGTGCCGCAGGCCGGATCGACGAACTGGTCGAGCGGCAAGGCCGCGACCGGCGTGCCGAGCTTGATGTCCCAGACTTTGGTCGCCAGCTCTTGCGCGCACGCGCCGCCCAGATCGAGCCCGGTGGCGAGAGCCGCGGCCAGCAGGAATCGGGATGCACGCATGATTTTCGGTTCAATTCGCAAGCGGCCGAAGCCGGACGTTCGGCTTCGGCCATGGTTTGAGCAGCACGGCGCTCGTGCTCGTTTAGTTTCCGAACACCGCCACGATGGCGGAGGGCTGATAGAGACCGCCGCCCCGCGCGCCGACCGCGCCGCCGGCGACCACCGCGACATACTGCTTGCTGCCGACGCTATAGGTCATCGGCGGCGCCGTGATCGGGGTGCCGAGACTGAAGCTCCACAGCTCCTTGAGCGTATCTGAATCATAGGCGATCAGATGGCCGTCGGGCCGCCCATTGAACAAAACATCCCCGTCGGTGCTCAGCATGCCGGACTCGGATATGGCTGGGAATTGCGTCTTGGCGACCACCTTACCGGTGCGCAGATCCATCGCCCAGATCGCGCCATGCGCCGTAATGCGTCCCTGCTCCTGGCAGCACGGGGGCAGGCCGACATAGTCCTTGGTCTCGTCGAGCGGGGTCTTCACGTTGGTGCCGGCCCAGCAGCCCTCGGCGCCCCCCACATAGGCGATCATGCGCTTCTGATCGAGCGTGGGCGGAAAGAAGGTCGGCGAGCCGTTGTACCAGGGACAAGCCTCCTGTCCGGGCTTGCCGCGCATGCCGCCGACCCCGGCATAGAGCTGCACGCCGCGCGTGGGATCATAGTCGACAGGCTTGCCGGTCTTGGGATCGATGCCCTTGGTCCAGTTCACCTTCTCCTGATACTGATCGGCGCGCAGGAACTGCCCGTTGGTGCGGTCGAGGGTGTAGTAGAAGCCGTTGCGCGAGAAGTTCGCCACCACCTTGCGGGTCTCGCCGTTGACCGAGACCTCGTAGAGCATTTTCGGGCTCGGCGTGTCGAAGTCCCAATGCTCGTTCGGCGTCTCCTGGAAATACCAGACGATCTTGCCGGTATCTGCATCGAGCGCGATGGTGCTGGCGGTGAACAGGTTGTCGCCGGGCCGGAACTCGGGGTCGAAGCTCGGGAAAGCATCGCCGGTCCCGTAATAGACCAGGTTGGTAGCCGGATCGTAGGACGCGGTCTGCCAGACGCCGCCGCCGCCGACCCGCCAGGCATTGTGGTTGTCCTTCCAGGTCTCGGAGCCGGGCTCGCCCGGGGCCGGAATGGTGAAGGTGCGCCAGGCCAGCTGGCCGGTATTGACGTCCCAGGCGCCGATCCAGCTCCTGGTGCCGAGCTGGCCGCCTGAACTTTCACCCTGCAGGACAAGCTCCTTGCCGCCGGCGGTCTTGACCGCCAGCGGGGCCGCCGTGAACCCCTGCGTCTTGGCCGATGGCGTCCCGGTGACCGGGTCGGTCGGGGCGCGCGCCTGCACTTCCCAGGCGAGCTCGCCCGAATCGCGATTGATCGCGATCATGCGCATGTCGTTGGTGCCGATGAAGACCTTGTTGCCGTACATGGCGATCCCGCGATTGGTGCGCGATTGCGTGATCTTGGGATCGTAGCGCCACAGCGGCACCGCCTCGGTGCCGCTGTGGACGTCGAATTTCATGACACGGTCCCATGTATCCGACACATACATGAAGCCGTCGTCGACCAGCGGGGTGGATTCCTCCTTGCCCCGCAGCGTGCCACCGGTGGAGCGTCCGCCGATCGAGAAGATGAACTTGAGCTTGAGGTCCTTGACGTTGTCGCGGTTGATGTCCTTGAGCAGCGAGTGGCGGGAATTGTTGTAGTCATGGTGCACGGTGAGCCAGTTCTGCGGCTCGGCGGCCGCGTTGAGCAGGCGCTCCGGGGTGACGTCGGCGGCGAGCGCCGGCATCGCCATGGTCGTCAGGCTCATGGCGACAACGGCGACCGACGCCAGTGCTGCGGATAGGCCTTTTGCAGACACGATCTTCCTCCCTTGCGTTTTTTAACCGGAGGGCATGGATACGCCCCATCGATAGGGTGGCCAGCTTACCCGAAAACACCACGACTGCACGATGCCAAATCGGCGGGCGCTTCGGGCCCAAACCCGCCGTAGCAAGCTGCTTGCTCTTGCCGGCCGCGACCTATATAAGCCGCGCCATCTCACACGCGGACCTTGGCTTTTGGCCGTCCGGTGGCTCCATCCGCTCGCAAGGGAGGGAGCTCACGGGTCCGCGGCGGCTCAACCGGAGAATCACAATGGCGCTACCCGACTATTCGATGCGCCAGCTCTTGGAAGCTGGCGTGCACTTCGGCCATCAGGCCCACCGCTGGAATCCGAAGATGGCGAACTACATCTTTGGCGTCCGCAACAACATCCATATCATCGACCTCGCGCAATCGGTGCCGATGCTCCACCGCGCCCTGCAGGCGGTCAGCGACACGGTCGCCAAGGGCGGGCGGATCCTGTTCGTCGGCACCAAGCGCCAGGCCCAGGACTCCATCGCCGACGCCGCCAAGCGTTGCGCCCAGTATTACGTCAACTCGCGCTGGCTCGGCGGCACCCTGACCAACTGGAAGACCATCTCCCAGTCCATCAACCGCCTGCGCAAGCTCGACGACATGCTCGGCTCGGGCGAGGCCCAGGGCTACACCAAGAAGGAGCGCCTCACGCTCCAGCGCGAGCGCGACAAGCTCAACCGGGCGCTCGGCGGCATCAAGGATATGGGCGGACTGCCCGACCTTCTGTTCGTGATCGATACCAACAAGGAGGATATCGCGATCAAGGAGGCGCGCCGGCTCAACATCCCGGTGGCGGCCGTGGTCGATACCAATTCCGATCCCGACGGGATCACCTTTCTGGTTCCGGGCAATGACGACGCCAGCCGCGCCGTCAACCTCTATTGCGATCTCATCGCCAAGGCCGCCATCGACGGAATTTCGCGCGCCCAGGGCGAGATGGGAGTGGACACCGGCGCTGCCGCCGAGCCGATCAGCGAAGAGCTGCCGGCAGCGACCGACAGCGCGGCTTACGAAGTCCTCTCCGGTCCCCGTGGCGTCGCCGACGACCTCAAGAAGCTCGCCCATGTGTCGCCCACGATCGAGAAGAAATTCAACGATCTCGGTATCTTCCATTACTGGCAGATTGCCGCTTTCGGCCCCGAGGCCGCGCACAAGATCGGCGAGGAGGTCGGACTGCCCGGCCGCATGGAAGGCTGGATCGCACAGGCCAAGGAACTTTCCGCCGAGTAAGTTCGCCGCCGTCCCGGCCTCGGATCGATCCGAGGTCGGTGCCTAAATGTGCAAGCCGGCCCGGACCCGCGAAGCATCGAGGCATTCAGGGGCATCAAGGAATTCAGCAATGGCCAATATCAGCGCACAGATGGTCAAGGAGCTGCGGGAGCGCACCGGCGCCGGCATGATGGACTGCAAGGCCGCGCTCGCGGAAACCGGCGGCGACATGGAGAAGGCCGTCGATCATTTGCGCAAGAAGGGGCTGGCCAAGGCCGCCAAGAAAGCCGGCCGGGTCGCCGCCGAGGGTCTCATCGGCGTCGCCGTCGGCGCCACCAAGGGAGTGGTGGTCGAAGTCAATTCGGAAACCGATTTCGTCGCGCGCAACGACCTGTTTCAGGGGCTGGTCAAGATGATCGCGGATGTCGCGCTGAGCGCCGGCTCGGACGTGGACTCGATCAAGCAGGCGAAGGCCGGCAGCATCACGGTCGCCGAAGCGCTCGCCGACACCATCAGCAAGGTCGGCGAGAACATGACGCTGCGGCGAGCGGCTCTCCTGTCGGTCGGACAGGGCGCGGTCGCCAGCTATGTGCACAGCTCGGTGTCCGATGGGCTCGGGCGGATCGGTGTTCTGGTGGCGCTGGAATCGAGCGGCGACGCCGACGAGCTCAAGCGCTTCGGCCGCATGCTGGCAATGCATGTCGCGGCCGCCAATCCGCAGGCGCTCGATCCGGCCGGCCTTGATCCGGAGCTGGTCCGTCGCGAGAAAGAGGTGCTTGCCGACAAGTACAAGGCGCAGGGCAAACCTGCGAACGTCATCGACAAGATCGTCGAATCAGGTCTCAAGACCTTCTACAAGGAAGTCTGTCTGCTCGATCAGGCGTTCATTCACGCCCCCGAGAAGAGCGTGGCGCAGGCGATCAAGGAAGCCGAAGGCAAGGTCGGCGCCCCGGTCCGGGTGACGGGCTTTGTTCGCTACGCGGTCGGTGAAGGGATTGAGAAGCCGGAGGCCGATTAGCTTCCCGCGTGGCCACGCCCTCCGGCAGCGCTCCTGCGCCGTGCTGCCGGTCGGGCCTTCAAACAGAGATACGGCGCGGCGATCGGGAAGCGAGCAGGCCATGGCCAAGCCGATCTACCGTCGCGTGATCGTGAAAATCTCCGGCGAGGTGCTGGCCGGGTACAACAGCGGCCAAGGCGGCGACCCTGGCGGCAAATCCGGCGATTTCGGCGTCCAGCAGGCCACCCTCGAACGCATCGCGGCCGATCTCGTGGCCACCCGCGCGCTCGGCGTCACGCTCGGCGTCGTGGTCGGCGGCGGCAATTTCATTCGCGGCGCCGGCGCCGCGAAAAAGGGCCTGCCGCGGGTCACCGGCGACATGATGGGAATGCTCGCGACCGTGATGAATGCGCTCGCGCTCGAGGCCGCCATCGAGGCTTTGCAGGTCCCGGCGCGTACCATGTCGGCGCTGGCCATGCCCGAAATCTGCGAGACGTATGAGCGCCGCCGGGCGGCGCGGCATTTCGAGCAGGGCCGTGTGTTGTTGCTGGCGGCCGGCACCGGCAACCCGTTTTTCACCACCGATACGACGGCGGTGCTGCGCGCCGCCGAACTCGGCGCCGAGGCGGTGCTCAAGGGCACGGACGTGGACGGAATCTACAGCGTCGATCCAAGACAGGACCCGAGCGCCAAGCGCTACGACCGCCTCACCCACGCGCAGGCGGTCGAGCGCGACCTTAAGGTGATGGACGCCACCGCATTCGCGCTTGCCCGGGAAAACCGTATGCCTATCATCGTGTTCTCGATCCGGGACAAGGATGCGATCCGGGCGGTTTTGCGGGGAGAGGGGCGCTTCACTGTCGTCGATTCCTGAGCAGCAGCTCAAACCCGCACGCATTTCGTCGAGCAAAACGGAGTTCAGGGGACTGCCATGGCGAGCGCAACGCACGACATCAACGAGCTCAAGCGAAGAATGCAGGGCGCCATCCAGTCGCTCAAACAGGAGCTTGGCGGGCTGCGCACCGGCCGCGCCTCGGCGAGCTTGCTCGAACCCGTCCAAGTGGAGGCCTACGGCACCCACATGCCGCTCAATCAGCTGGCGACCGTCAGCGTGCCGGAGCCGCGCCTCCTCTCGGTTCAGGTCTGGGATCGCTCGATGGTGCATGCGGTGGAGAAGGCGATCGCGAATTCCAGCTTGGGGCTCACACCCTCGACCGAGGGGCAGGTGCTGCGCCTTCGCATCCCGGAGCTCAACGAGGAGCGGCGCAGGGAGCTGGTCAAGGTGGCGCACAAATACGTCGAGGCCGCGAAGGTCGCCGTACGCCATGTCCGGCGCGACGGCCTCGATGTGCTCAAGAAGCTGCTCAAGGACCATCAGATGAGCGAGGACGACGAAAAGCGCGCCGCCGAGCAGGTCCAGAAGCTGACCGACGAGACGATTGGCGAGATCGACAAGCTGCTGGCCGGCAAGGAAAGGGAAATTCTCACCGTGTGATCATGATGAAAATGTCGAAGGCGGCGCCGAGCGTTCCGATCGGCGAATTCATCATTCCAAGGCACGTGGCCATCATCATGGATGGCAACGGGCGCTGGGCGGCGGCGCGCGGCCTGCCGCGCGGGGAGGGACATCGGCGCGGCGTCGAGGCGTTGCGGCGCACGGTGCGCGCCGCCGGCGATCTCGGCATCGGCATATTGACAATATTCTCATTCAGCGCCGAAAACTGGTCCCGGCCGCCGTCCGAAATCCGCGAGCTGATGGGCTTGTTGCGGCGCTTCATTCGCAACGATCTGGCCGACCTCCACCGCAACGGCGTGCATGTGCGCGTCATCGGCGATCGCGACGATCTCGCGCCCGACATCAGGGGCCTGCTCGAAGAAGCGGAGGATTTGACCAGGGACAACGACAAGCTCACGCTCGTCGTCGCCTTCAATTACGGCGCGCGCCAGGAGATCGCGCGCGCCGCGCAGCAGCTTGCCGCCGAGGTGGCGGCCGGCCGCGTCGCGCTCGCCGACGTGACTGCCGACAGGCTGGCGAGCTATCTCGACGCCCCGGATCTGCCGGACCCCGATCTCATCATCCGCACCAGCGGCGAACAACGACTGTCCAATTTCCTGCTCTGGCAGGCGGCCTATAGCGAGCTGGTCTTCGTCCCGGTCTACTGGCCGGATTTCGACCGCGCCACGCTTGAGCACGCGATCATCGAATTTCGTGGTCGCGAACGCCGATTTGGCGGGCTCGTCGCCAAGACCGGATCGTGAACGGTGGCGGACCCCGTCAATCCTTCGGGCACGATCACCCCGGGCAGCGGTGACCTGACGCGGCGCATCTGCTCGGCGCTCGTCCTCGCCCCGCTGGCGATCGGCACGGCCTATCTCGGCGGCTGGCCATTCGCGATGTTTTGGAGTGCCGCGGCGATCGGGGTGTTCTGGGAATGGTGCGCGCTGGTTGCCGGCAACGGACGCCGCCCGGTCGTTATGGTGGGGGGGGCAGCGCTGGCCGTGTCGTTCGCGCTCGCCGCCACCGGCCACCTGGTGGGAGCCGGCGTCGTGATCGCCCTAGGTGCCATCGGAACCGCCGCGATCGCGCCGGCGCGGCAGCGCGGATGGGTTGCCGGCGGCGTGCCTTATGCCGGCGCGATCGGCATCGCACCGATCGCGCTGCGCTCCGACAGCGAAGCGGGATTCGTCGCGATAGTGCTCGTGTTCGCCATCGTCTGGACGACGGATATCGCAGCCTTTTTCCTCGGCCGCATGATCGGGGGCCCCAAGCTGCTGGCACGGGTCAGTCCCAAGAAGACCTGGTCGGGCGCAATCGGCGGCCTGGCAGCCGCCGTGCTCGCCGCCATCGCGGTCGCCAAGATGGCGGGGCTTTCGGGGCTCCTCTCCATTGCCGTGGTGGCGGCGATCTTGTCGGCGCTGGCGCAGGCGGGCGACTTGTTTGAATCGCAATTGAAGCGCAGGTTCGGGGCCAAGGATTCAAGCCAGCTGATCCCCGGGCATGGCGGCCTGATGGATCGACTCGATGGCTTCGTGTTCGCTGCCGCCGTGGCGGCGCTGATCGGCATCCTGCGCGGTGGCTTCGAGGCCACCGCGCATGGCTTGGTAGTCTGGTAGGTCTCCTCTGTTGGCTCTTGATGCGGTGGCGCAATGAATTCGCAACGGCCGAAGTCACAGTCCATGCTCCCGGCTTCGGCGGGCGTCGAGCGCAGCGTCACGCTGCTCGGTGCCACCGGATCGATCGGCGCCAGCACCATCGACCTCATCAAGCGCCAACCCGGGCGCTATCGCGTCGAAGCCGTGAGCGCCAACAAGAGCGCAGCCGCTTTGGCCGCGCTGGCGCGCGAGCTCAATGCGCGTTTCGCCGCGGTTGGCGATCCTGCCGCCTATCGGGAGCTCAAGGACGCGCTGGCCGGGACGGGAATTGCCGTGGGGGCGGGCGCGGACGCCGTGGTCGAGGCGGCGCAACGGCCGGCCCAATGGGTGATCGGCGCGATTACCGGAGCGGCCGGGCTCAAGCCGACGCTGGCGGCGGCCGAGCGCGGCGTCGTGGTTGCACTTGCCAACAAGGAATGCCTGGTTTGCGCCGGCGGTCTGTTCATGCGCCGGGCGGCGGCTGCCGGTGCAACCGTGCTGCCGGTCGATTCCGAGCACAATGCCTTGTTCCAGGCCATGGGCGCCGGCCGGCGCCAGGATGTGCGCCGGGTGATCCTGACCGCCTCAGGGGGACCGTTTCGCACCAAGACCGCAGCCGAGATCAAGGCCGCCACTCCGGAACAGGCTCTGCGGCATCCCAATTGGTCCATGGGCCCCAAGGTCACGATCGATTCCGCGACATTGATGAACAAAGGCCTGGAGGTCATCGAGGCCCACCATCTTTTCGCTCTCCAACCCGATGAAATCGATGTGCTGGTTCATCCGCAATCGATCATCCATGGCCTGGTCGAATTCCGCGATGGTTCATTGATCGCGCAACTCGGCAGCCCCGACATGCGCATCCCGATTGCGCACTGCCTGGCTTGGCCCGATGAGCGGCTGGCAGGGCCGGCCCCGCGGCTTGATCTGGCGCGCGCCTCGACTTTGACTTTCGAGGAGCCGGACCTGGCACGCTTTCCGGCCCTGCGGCTCGCCCGCTGGGCACTGGAGGCCGGGGGTGGGGCCCCGACCGTGCTCAATGCCGCCAATGAGGTCGCGGTCGAAGAATTCCTGGGGAGCAGGCTCGGATTCACCGGAATTGCGGCCCTGGTCGAGGCCACCCTGGAGGCTGCGGTGGCCGGCAACCTTACCCGAGAGCCGAAAAGCATCGACGAGGCGATCGCCATTGACCAGAATGCAAGATTATTGGCCCACCAACTCTTGCCCGAAATTGCCGCAAAGACGATTTAGAGTGCCGGAACGGGCGGGTTGAGGAAGCCGGGGCGAGAGGTCTGCGCGATGAGCTTTGATTTTTTGCACGGTTTGGGCACTTTTGGCATCATTCCGTTTCTGGTTGTATTAACCATAGTGGTATTTTTCCACGAGTTCGGCCATTTCCTGGTGGCCCGCTGGTGTGGGGTCAAAGTCCTGACCTTCTCCATCGGCTTTGGGCCGGAACTGTTCGGGTTCAACGACCGCCACGGTACCCGTTGGAAAGTCTGCGCCATTCCACTTGGCGGCTATGTCAAGTTCTTCGGCGACGAGAATGCCGCAAGCGTGCCCGATCACGCGGCTGCCGCCGCCATGAGCGAGGCCGACCGGCAGGTGAGCTTCGTCCACAAGGGCGTGGGTTCCCGTGCGGCCGTCGTGGTCGCCGGCCCGATCGCTAATTTTATTTTAGCCATCGTGATCTTCGCCGGTATCTTCATGTCCATTGGCAGGCAGGTGATGCCGGCTCGGGTCGACGCGGTTCAGCCCGACAGCGCCGCTGCCGCCGCCGGCCTCAAGCCCGGCGATCTGATCATCGCCATCGATGGCCGCCCCATCGACGGCTTCTCGGACATGCAGCGCATCATTGCGGGAAGCGCGGGCCGTACCCTGACACTTACGATCGATCGCGGCGGAATGCGCGAGGACATCAAGGCCACACCCACGCGGCGTGGATTCTGCAATGCGGTCCTCGGAATAAGCAAGCTCCCCTCCGACGACGTCAAGGTGAAAACCGAAAGTCCGGGGACTGCTGTCGCGCTGGGAGTGGAAGAGACCTATTTCGTCGTTGAGCGTTCGCTCTGCTTCGTCGCGGGGATCATCGTCGGCCGTGAATCGGCCAATCAACTTGGTGGTCCGATCCGCATTGCCGAGGTCGCGGGCGATGCCTGGAACTCAGGCTTGGACAGCGGCGGCATCGGCACTGCCATCACTTATTTGCTTAATCTCTCCGCCTTTCTGTCGGCCTCGATCGGCCTCCTGAACCTGTTTCCGATCCCGCTGCTCGATGGCGGGCACCTTTTGTTCTACGCCATCGAGGCGGTCCGCGGCCGGCCTTTGTCGGAACGGGCGCAGGAGGTGGGCTTTCGCATCGGGCTCGCCATCGTTGTGATGCTGATGATATTTGCGGCCTATAATGACATCAGCGGCCTTTTGCATCGGGCCGTGTCGCAATAGCGTTGCCAATCGGCAACTCTCTGGCGACAAAGGAGAAATGGTGCAGTGAGCGATTTGCATTGCAGCTGAAACCGGATAGAAGCGGGGTCTGACCGGTTCAGCCGCCCTCAGTCGGGGCGGCCAAGAAGGGGAAAGAGGGCGGGTTGCGAATGAACCTTTGTGTGCGGTTTGTTCGAGGACTGGGCATCGCCGGCTTTGTTCTCGGGGGGATGGTTTTGACCTTGGCGGCCGTCAGTCTGACGGCAGGCGTTGCCTGTGCGCAAACGCCCAACTCGCAGGCCGTCAATTCGATCGTTGTCGAGGGCAACCGGCGCGTCGAATCTTCGACGGTCCGTTCCTACTTCAAGCCAGGGCCGGGCGGCGGCTTTGACGCGCAGAGCATCGACGACGCCTACAAGGCGCTCTACGCGACCGGCCTGTTCGAGGACGTGCGTATCACCCAGTCCGGCGGGCGGATCACCGTGATCCTGGTCGAGAATCCGGTCATCAACCGGATCGCCTTCGAGGGCAACAAGAAGGTCAAGGAGGAGCAGCTCAAGCTGGAAATCCAGTCGAAGGAGCGGGGCACGCTCTCGCGCGCCACCGTTCAGTCCGACGTGCAACGCATGGTCGAGGTCTACCGGCGCGGCGGCCGCTTCGACGTTCGCATCGACCCGAAGATCATCGAGCTGCCAAACGGCCGCGTCGACCTCGTGTTCGAGATCAGCGAGGGCGCAAAGACCGATGTCAAGACCATCAACTTCGTCGGCAACCACGCCTATTCCTCCTACCGTTTGAAGGACGAGGTCAAAACCGTCGAGACCGGCCTGCTCGCCTTCCTGCAGACCGCAAACATCTATGACCCCGACCGGCTCGAAGCGGACCGCGAGCTGCTGCGCCGCTTCTACCTCAAGCACGGCTATATCGATGTTCGGATCGTGTCGGCGGTGGGCGAGTTCGACCCGGCACAACAGGGCTTCGTCATCACATTCGCCATCGAGGAAGGCGAGCAGTACCGGATCGGCACCGTCGAGGTTCGCTCCAAGATACCGGCGCTCAGTCCCAGGCTATTGGAGCCGCGCTTGCGGATGTCGTCGGGCGATGTCTACAACGCCGAAGCGATCGAAAAATCGGTCGAGGACATGACGGTCGAGGCCTCGAGGCAGGGCTTCGCATTCGCCTCCGTGCGTCCAGGGGCGGATCGCAATTCCCAAGCACGGACCATCAATCTGTTCTTTACGGTCGAGGAAGGACAACGCACCTATATCGAACGGATCAACATTCGCGGCAACTCCAAGACCCGCGACTATGTGGTCCGGCGCGAGTTCGATGTCGCCGAGGGCGACGCCTATAATCGGGCGCTGATCAATCGCGCCGAGCGGCGCCTGAAGAACCTCAATTATTTCAAGACCGTCAAAATCACCACCGAACCCGGCTCGGCGCCCGACCGCGTCGTGCTCAACGTCGATGTGGAGGATCAGTCCACCGGCGAAATCTCGCTCTCCGGCGGCTATTCGACTTCGGACGGCGCGCTGGCGGAGGCCAGCATCGGGGAGCGCAATCTGTTCGGGCTCGGCTTGGCCTCGAAGCTCTCGGTCCAATACGGCCAGCACTCGAAGGGCGCCACCTTTTCGTTCGTGGAGCCCTACTTTCTCGGCTACCGGCTCGCGCTTGGCATGGACGTCTACGGCAGGCAACAACTGCCGACGAACTTCATCTCCTACCAGACCGACACGCTCGGCGCCGGCGTCAGACTGGGCTTCGCCTTGCGCGAGGATCTGGCCTTGCAACTGCGCTACTCGATCTACCGGCAGCAGATCGTGCTGCCCAACTTCCTGAACAATTGCAACAACATCAATCCGGACTACATCAACACGTTCCCGACCCCAAATCCTCTACCAACCACCCCGCCGTTTGCCGGGGCCCCAGGGCAGATCAATCAGAACTGCTACGCCGATGGCGAAGCCTCGCTCCCTGTAAGGGTGGAGCTCTCGAACGGCGCCTCCCTCACCTCCTTGGTCGGCTATTCACTGGCCTACAATACGGTCGACGACAATCGCAATCCGACCTCCGGCATTGCGGCGGCATTCAACCAGGATTTCGCCGGCGCCGGCGGCACCGTCCGGTTCGTGCGCGAGACCGCCGATCTGCGTCGCTATTTCGAGGTGGTCTACGACATCGTGGGCGTCGTGCACCTTCAGGCCGGCACCATCCAAGGATGGGGCAACGGCGCGGTGGACTTCGGTCAAATCGGAGCGAACGGCGTTCGCATGCTCGACAACTTCCAGATGGGCCCCAATCTGGTTCACGGCTTCGCGCCGGCCGGCATCGGTCCTCGCGACCTGACCGTCGGCACTACCAATGATGCGCTCGGCGGCACCCACTATTGGGGAGCGAGCCTTGAATTTCAGACGCCGCTTTTCTTCATACCCAAGGAAATAGGAATCAAGGTCGCGGCTTACGTGGACGCCGGCTCGTTGTGGGACTATACGGGACCGACATCCTCTCCTTTGACGGGGGAAACGATGACTGCGTCGTCCAACAACATGTTCGTCAACAGCGCCGCCGGCGTCGGCTTGATCTGGGCGTCACCGTTTGGACCGCTCCGGTTCGATCTTGCCTATCCGATTACAAGGCGTTCCTTCGACAGGACGCAGATATTCCGGTTCGGCGGCGGCGCGAGCTTCTGATCGCGGCCGGCCGGGCCGGGACAAGGTCGCATGACCGAGGCGCTCTTTTTTCGACGGCATTCGGGTCTGACCCTGCGCGAGAT
Organism: Xanthobacteraceae bacterium; assembly: GCA_036502925.1. Classification (GTDB taxonomy): domain Bacteria; phylum Pseudomonadota; class Alphaproteobacteria; order Rhizobiales; family Xanthobacteraceae; genus VAZQ01. The sequence goes on along the minus strand of DASXXS010000195.1, from coordinate 5,437 downwards.
CGTCGCGCTCACCGGGGCCAAGCCGCTGGCCGGCGCCGACCTCGATCGGCACATCACCGGCATTGCCGTGCTCGATCGCGCCGCGCCCGGCGATCTTTGCTTTCTCGACAGCGCCAAATTCGCCGATCAGGCCGCGATTTGCGAAGCCGGCGCCTGCTTGACGGGCGAGCACCTCGCCCATCTGCTTCCGGATCGAGTGAGCGCGCTCGACGTCCGCGAGCCCTATCGCGCTTTCGTCGAAATTGCCCGCACGCTGTTTCCAGACGCGCTTCGCCCCTGCTCGCTGTTCGAGGCGCGCGGCGTCGCCGCCGGCGCGCTCGTCCATCCGAGCGCACGCCTGGAGAGCGGGGTGACGGTCGATCCGGGCGCCGTGATCGGGCCGCGGGCCGAGATCGGGGCGGCAACCGTGGTCGGAGCCGGCGCGGTCGTGGGACCAGGTGTGCGCATCGGCCGCGATTGCGCGATCGGACCCAACGTCTCGATCATGCACGCCTTGATCGGCGACCGGGTGATCGTTCATCCTGGTTGTCGGATCGGACAGGACGGATTCGGCTACCTGACGGGGGCGGCCGGCCACGTCAAGGTTCCACAGATCGGCCGCGTCATTGTCCAGGACGATGTCGAGATCGGCGCGAACACCACGATCGATCGGGGAGCGATGAGCGACACCGTGATCGGCGAGGGCACCAAGATCGACAATCTCGTGCAGATCGCCCACAATGTCCTGATCGGGAGGCACTGCGTCCTCGCGGCGCAAACCGGCATATCCGGAAGCGCCGTCATCGGAGACAATGTCATGACGGGCGGGCAGGTGGGCGTTGCCGATCACGTGACGATCGGTGCCGGCGCGACGCTGGGAGCCAAAGCCGGCGTCATGCATGATGCTCCGGCGGGAGCGCGCTGGGCCGGGGTGCCGGCCAAGCCGGTGAAGCAATTCTTCCGCGAGGTTGCAGCGCTCGAGCGCCTGGCCGGGGAAGGCAACGGGGGCAAAGCAGCGGGCCGCAAGGAAGGCTCATGAGGATCGCCACATGAGGACGGCACCATGAGCGAAGCGGCAACCATGCTCGAGGCGGCCGATATCGCGACCATTCTGCAAGCGCTGCCGCACCGCTATCCGTTCTTGATGGTCGATCGCATCATCAGCATGCAAGGGGACGAAGCCGCCATCGGCATCAAGAACGTGACGATCAACGAGCCGCAGTTCCTCGGGCATTTTCCCGGCAATCCGGTATTTCCCGGCGTGCTGTTGATCGAGGGCATGGCGCAAACCGCGGGCGCCGTCTGCATTCTGTCGCAGACCAAGGAAAATCTAGCACCGAAGGTCTACTTCCTGACCATCGACAAGGCCAAGTTCCGCAAGCCGGTACTGCCCGGAGACACGATCGAATATCACATGAGCAAGATTGCCCGCAAAAAGAACATGTGGTGGTTTCGCGGCAAAGCCATCGTGGCCGGACGGCTGGTCGCCGAAGCCGAAGTCGGCGCCATGCTCTCGTGAGGTCGACGATGGCCATGATCGATCCAACGGCGCGGATCGAACCGGGAGCGAAGGTCGGACAGGATGTATCGATCGGGCCCTATTGTATCATCGGACCCGATGTGACGATCGGCGACGGCTGCCGGCTTTTGGCCCATGTCCATCTCGCCGGCGATACCATGATCGGTGCGCGGACCGTCATTTATCCGTTTGCTTCGCTCGGGACCCCGCCGCAATCCGTCAAATACAGAGGCGGCCCGACCCGCCTCGCTGTTGGGACCGACTGCGACATCCGCGAGAGCGTCACCATGAGCACCGGCACAGAGGATGGCGGCGGGGTCACCGGCATCGGCGACCGCTGCTTCTTCATGGCCGGCTCACATGTGGGGCATGACTGCCACGTCGGCAGCGACGTCACCTTCGCCAACAATGCCGTCCTGGGCGGCCATGTCAGCATCGGGGATCGTGCGTTCTTGGGCGGACAGGCCGCCGTGCACCAGTTCGTGCGCGTCGGCGAAGGCGCCATGATCGGCGGCCTGAGCGGAATCACCCGAGACGTCATTCCGTTCGGGTTTGCTTTCGGCCCCAAGGCCGAGCTCGTCGGCCTGAACATGGTCGGTGTCAAGCGCCGCGGCCACGGGCGCGCCGATATGCATCGGTTGCGGCAATGCTACCGTGCGCTGTTTCTCGGCAGCGGCGAATTTCGCGACCGGCTCGCGGCCGTCGCGGCCGACTATGGGGCCGATCCGCTGGTCGGCAAGATCATCGATTTTCTGCGCGCGGGCGGCTCGCGGCCACCCATGATGCCCCCGCGCGTCCGTGGCGGCGACCGCCTGGAGGCGGCCGCCATGCAAGAGTGACGGCATGTCAGGCACGCCGCCCGACCAGGCACCGCTCGCGATCATCTCCGGGGGCGGCAGCCTGCCATTTGCGGTCGCCGAGGCCGCCCGCCGGCGGGGTCGAAGCGTTGTTCTGTTTGCACTGCGCGGATGGGCGGATCCCGCCCACGTCGAATGCTATCCGCACCATTGGGTCAGAATTGGCCAGTTCGCCCGCTTCTGCCGCATCGCCCGCCGAGAAGGCTGCCGCGATGTGGTTTTAATCGGTTCGATGGTTCGACCGTCGCTGTGGCAAATCTGGCCCGATTTGTCGTTGATGCGCATGATGCCGCGGATCATTGCGATGTTCCGCGGCGGCGACGACCATCTGATGTCGGGCATCGTGAAGATTCTCGAGGAACATGGTTTTCGGCCCATCGGAGCCCACGAGGTCGCGCCGGAAATCCTGGTGCCGGAGGGAGCGGTCGGCCGCTTCCAGCCGAGCGCCGGCAACCTCGGCGACATTGCGCTCGGCCTCGACCTGTTGCGCGCCATCGGGCAATTCGATGTGGGGCAGGCCGCGATAGTCGCCGGCGGCCACGTTCTCGCCGTGGAAGCCGCGGAAGGCACCGACGAGATGCTGGCCCAGGTCGCAGAGCTGCGCCGCAAGGGGCGAATTCGCTCCTCCGGCGGCGTGCTCGTCAAAGCGGCAAAACCCGGCCAGGATCGCCGGGTCGATCTGCCCACGATCGGGCCAAAGACCATCGCCGGCGCGGCGCGCGCCGGGCTTGCCGGCATCGCCGTTATCGCCGGTGAGGCCATCATGGCCGAGCCCGAACGGGTGACGCAGGCCGCGGATCGCGAACGGATTTTCATTGTCGGGATGCGGCAAGAGCCTATCGCGCAATGAGTGAAGGGCTCATGATGCGGTCGCTTCAGGCGCGCGATCGAGACCTTGCGATCGTCGTGGTCGCCGGTGAGGAATCCGGTGACCAGCTGGGCGCCCCTTTGATGCGGGCGCTCAAGGAGCGCACCGGCGGCCGGGTCCGTTTCGCGGGCGTTGGCGGACGCGAAATGGCGGCAGAAGGGCTTGCCAGCCTGTTTCCGATCGACGAACTCGCGATCATCGGTTTTGCGGCAGTCCCGCGGCAATTGCCGCTCATCCTGCGGCGCATTCGCGACACCGCCCGACTTGTGGTGGCCACGCGGCCCGATGCGCTGGTCATCATCGACAGCCCCGATTTCACCCACCGGGTGGCGCGGCGCGTTCGCGCCGCAGCGCCCTCGATCCCGATCCTCAATTACGTCTCGCCCTCGGTCTGGGCCTGGCGGCCCGGCCGCGCGCGCGCGATGCGCAGCTATGTCGACCACGTGCTGGCGCTGCTGCCGTTCGAGCCGCGGGCGCATGCGCGGCTCGGCGGACCGCCTTGCACTTATGTGGGACATCCCCTCCTGGAGCAGCTTGCCCAGCTGCGGCCGAACGCGCAGGAGGCCCAGCGCCGGCTCGCCGAGCCGCCGGTGGTGCTGGTCCTGCCGGGCAGCCGGGACGCGGAAATCCGGCGGCTCCTGGCGACCTTCGGCCAGGCGTCGGCCATCCTCGCAGCCGGGCGCGAGCCGCCCGACATCGTCCTGCCCACGCTCCCGCACCTGCGCGAGCAGATCACGGCCGCCACCGCAGGCTGGGCGCCGCGGCCCCGCGTCGTGGTCGATTTCAAGGACAAGCGGGCGGCGTTCCGCGTCGCCCGGGCGGCGCTCGCCAAGTCCGGCACCGTGACGCTTGAGCTCGCCCTTGCCGGCGTCCCGATGGTTGCCGCCTACAAAGTTACATGGCTTGAGGAGATTGTTATGCGGCTCGTCAGCCCGCTGACGTCGGTGATCCTCCCCAACTTGATCCTGGAAGAAAACGTCGTGCCGGAATTTCTGCAGCGCGACTGCACGGCGCAAAATCTCGGCGAAGCGCTGGTGCCGTTGATGGCGGAGAGCCCGCAACGGCGCCGGCAGCTCGACGCTTTCACGCGGCTTGATGCGGCGATGCGATTTGATGCGATCAAGGGGCCCGATGGAAGGCAGAAGCCTGACGGCGGTTCGGAATCTCCGAGCCGGCGCGCGGCCGACATCGTGCTTGGCTTCGCCAGGCCGGCGGCGATCGCGCGGGCAAGCAGCTAGCGGGCGGAACTATCGCCGCCGCGAGATCGGCGTGTAGTCGCGCCGCGTGGCGCCGGTATAGAGCTGGCGCGGACGGCCGATCTTCTGGTCCGGATCTTCGATCATTTCCTTCCACTGCGCGATCCAGCCCACCGTGCGCGCGACCGCAAACAGCACCGTGAACATGGTCGTCGGGAACCCCATCGCCTTGAGCGTGATGCCCGAATAGAAGTCGATATTCGGATAGAGTTTCTTCTCGATGAAATAGTCATCGTGCAGCGCGATCCGCTCGAGCTCCATCGCGACATCGAGCAGAGGATCATCCTTGATGCCGAGCTCGGCGAGAACCTCGTGGCAGGTTTTCTGCATGATCTTCGCGCGCGGGTCGTAATTCTTGTAGACGCGGTGGCCAAAGCCCATCAGCCGGAAAGAATCGTTCTTGTCCTTAGCGCGCCGCACATATTCGGGGATGCGCTCGGGAGTCCCGATCTCGCGCAGCATGTTGAGGGCGGCTTCGTTGGCGCCGCCATGCGCGGGTCCCCACAGGCACGCACATCCCGCCGCAATGCAGGCGAACGGATTGGCGCCGGACGATCCGGCCAGCCTGACCGTCGAGGTCGAGGCATTCTGCTCGTGATCGGCATGCAGGATGAAGATACGATCCATGGCGCGCGCCAGCACGCCGTTGATCTTGTACTCCTCGCAGGGAACCGCATAGCACATGCGCAGGAAATTGGAGGCGTAATCGAGCTCGTTCTTCGGATAGATGAAGGGCTGGCCGACCGAGTATTTGTAGGCCATGGCCGCCAAGGTCGGCATCTTCGCGATCATGCGCAGCGAAGCCACCATCCGCTGGTGCGGATCGGAGATGTCGGTGGAGTCGTGATAGAAGGCCGAGAGCGCGCCGACGCAGCCGGTCATCACCGCCATGGGATGGGCGTCGCGCCGGAAGCCCTGAAAGAACCGGCTCATCTGCTCGTGCACCATCGTGTGATGG
>DASXXS010000194.1:0-4406 GCA_036502925.1 Xanthobacteraceae bacterium | reverse complement strand
CGCCTTCGCGTTCGCAGGACGCATGACCCACAGCTTCGGCGGCACCTTCGGGGCGGGCGCCGCCGCCGCGGCGCTGCTCGGCCTCGACGCCCTGCAAGCCCGGCATCTCCTCTCCTATTGCGCGCAGCAGGCCTCAGGCGTCGGCGCGAGCGTCCGCGACGCCGACCACATCGAGAAGGCGTTCGACTTCGGCGGCATGCCGGCGCGCAACGGCGTCGCCGCCGCCACCATGGTGGCTGCGGGCTTTACCGGCGTCGACGACGTGTTCAGCGGCGAGCGCAACTTCTTTCAGGCCTACGCGGCTGAGCCCGATCCGGCCAGGCTCGCGGACGGTCTCGGACAGCGCTTCGAGATCCTGGGCACCAACATCAAGAAATGGTCCGCGGGCTCGCCGGCGCAGTCGGCGATCGACGCGCTCTTGCACCTCATGGAGACCAAGGGCCTCACCGCCGGCAAGGTCAAGGCGATCACCGTGCGGCTCCCGACCGGCTCGGACCGCACCGTCGATCGCACGCCGGCACCGGACGTCAACATCCAGCACCTGCTCGCGCTGCTCCTGATCGACGGCACGCTGACATTCCGCTCGATCCACGATCGTGGGCGCATGGGCGATCCGGCAATCCTGGCGCTGCGCGCGAGGATCGAGGTCGTGCCGAGCGACGAGCTTCTGCGCGCACGGCCCCGCCGCCAGGCCATCGTCGAGGTCGACACCAATGACGGAGAGCGCCACAGTCATCGCATCGTCGCCGTCCGCGGCACCGCAGACAACCCGATGGACCGGCCCGAGGTCGAGGCCAAGGCGCGCGATCTCATGGGTGGCGTTCTCGGGCGCAAGCGCAGCGAGACGCTGATCGGCGCGATCCGCGACCTCGCCGAGGTGAAGAACATGGCCCGCCTGCGCCCGCTCTGGCAGGCGGCGACGCCGCGGCCCACGACGGGAGCAAAACATTGACGCCACTTTGTCCAACACCCCGAGTGCCGCCATGGGAACTATTTCGGTGAAGCTCACCCGGTTCATTGCTGAAACGCTGCGCGCCTGTAGCCCGGATGGAGCGGAGCGAAATCCGGGGCTGCTGTCCCGCATTGCGCTTCGCTCCATGCGGGCTACAACGGCGTCATCGACCGGCCTGCTCGTGAGCGCCTTCCTCGGGCTCGTTTCTGGCGCGGCGGCGGAGGACTTCTACCAGGGCAAGACCGTCAATTTCGTCATCGGCTATCCGGTCGGCGGCGGCTATGACACCTATAGCCGGCTGTTCGCGGCGCATCTCGGCGACCATTTGGCCGGCCATCCGGGCGTGGTGCCGCTCAACATGCCGGGCGCCGTCACCATCCGCGCCACCAACTATCTCTACAACGAGGCGCCGAAGGACGGCACCGTCATCGGCATGATCGACCAGGCCATCTACCTCAATCAGATTCTCGGCACCGCCCAGCTGCGGGCCGACGCCACCCGTTTCAGCTGGATCGGCCGCATCGTCAGCAACAGCGCGGTGCTCTATGCGTGGCATCTTTCGCCGGTCAAGACGATCCAGGATACCTTTGCGCACGAGCTGATCGTCGCGGCCGGCGGCGTCTCGTCGCGCCTCAACTGGCAGGTGCTCAACAGCGTGGCCGGCACCAGGCTCAAGCTGATCAGCGGCTATCCGGGCACCGGCGAGGAAAGAATCGCGCTGGAGCGCGGCGAGATCGAAGCCATGAGCCAGCCGTGGCCGATCATCAAGACCGAACTGGCGCAATGGCTCGACGACAAGAAGATCAGCCTCCTGGTGCAGACCGGGGTCGACAAGAATCCGGGCCTCGACGGCGTGCCCCGGATGATCGATCTCGCGCGCAGCGACGATGACGCCGCGCTGCTGACGCTGTTCTCCACGCCTTCGACCATCGGGCGCTCGGTGGTGGCGCCGCCCGGGCTGCCGCCGCAGCGGGTCGCGGAGCTGCGCCGCGCCTTCGTCGAGACGCTGCGCGATGCTTCCTTGCTGCGCGACGTCGAACGCGCCAAGCTCGATCTCGAGCCGCTCCCCGGCGAAGCGCTGCAGGCCGCAGTCGCGGGCGCCCGCAACTTCTCGCCGGAGCTGATCGCGCGGGCGCAGCGGATCGCCGAGGCGCGCAATTGACCGTGAACGGAGGCGAAATGGCGGAGCTCACCAGCATCGCGGTCGATGGCAACGCGATGGACATCTATCTCGATCGGCCCGCGGGCGGGGCGCCGTGGCCGGCGATCGTGCTGACCTATCATCGGGAAGGCATCGACGATTTCACCAAATGGGTCGCGCGCCGCTATGCGGAGGCCGGCTATCTGGTCGCCGTGCCGGAGGTTTCGCACCGGATTCCCGCGAGTGTGCCGCTGCACGACCGCAAGCAACACATGAAGGACGCTGAGATCGTCGCGGATATCGCCGCCACGATCGCCTACCTCAAGACCCGCGCGGACGTCGTGGCCGACCGCCTCGCCATCGCCGGTCACTGCATGGGCGGGCATATCCTGTTCGTCGCCGCCTGTGCGCTGCCGGACTTCGCCTGCGCGGTCGCCTGCTATCCGACCGGCATGTTCGAATCCTGGGGCGGCGGCGCGACGCCCTTCGATCAGCTCGCCCGCATCAGCTGCCCGGTGATCGGCTTCTTCGGCAACGAGGACCGCAATCCCTCCCCGCAGGACGCCGACAAGATCGATGCCGAGCTCGCGCGGCTCGGCATCGCGCACGCGTTCCATCGCTACCCCGGCGCCGGGCACGGCTTTCAGCGCCCCACCAAGGACGCGCCCGCCATCCGCGCCGCGCAGTCCGATTCCTGGGAGAAAACATTCGCCTTCCTGGCCGCGAAGCTCACGGCCCCGGCGAGGGCTGCCGATGCCTGAAGCGCCGCGCTTTTGCCGCGTTCATTCGGCGGCGTCGGTCACAGCCCCGCCAGATATTCGGCGATCGCCGCGATATCGCTCTTCGAAATCGACTTCATCAGATCGGACATGCCGGGATTGTTGGCGCGCTTGCCGTCGCGGAAATCGAGCATGGTCTGGGCCAGATAGTCCTTCTGCTGTCCGGCCAGCCCGGGCTGGGTTCCTTCGCCCTTGTAGCCCTCCTGATGACAGCTGGTGCACACGACCGAGCTGGTCGCGCGCAGGGCCTGCGCGGCAGCTGCCGCGGACGCGGGCGGCTGGCCGAGATTCGGCCACGGCTTCTGCGAAAAATATTGCGCGAGCGTCATCATATCCTCGCGCTCCAGGCCCGCCACGACCGCCTGCATCTGGTCGTTCTTGCGCGCGCCGCTGTGGTAGCCGCGCAGCTGCACATAGAGATAGCCGAGCTGCTGGCCCCATATGGCCGGCGTAGTCTTCTGCTGCGGGACGCCGCTCTCGCCGTGGCAGGCGCCGCACAGTTGCGCCTTCTGCTCGACCGTCTGGGCCTGAACCGATCCAGGCGGTGTCGTCAGCACCGCCGCCAGCACAGCGACGACGCCGCAGATCGGCCGGCGCGCGGTTTTGCGGATCACTGCGGTTCGCTTCATCTGTTTACATCCCACGACCATGAAGGACAGGACTGGAGCGCCGCCTCTGAGACTCGCATCGATTGCCGAGCACTGCGGCTTCCCTCGCCCCGCTTGCGGGGAGAGGGCGACACGGCACTGACCAAAACCAGAACTAGGCCCGGTGATGGGGCGCTTCCACAAGCTGAGACTCGCGGAAAGGCCCCCTCATCCCGACCTTCTCCCCGCACGCGGGGAGAAGGAGACCGCCCTGCGCCCGGGAGACGTACTAAGCAAGCATCAGAGTCACGATAGTAGGAAGTCTCGCCCTGGTAACGCCGCGAAGTCCCCTTCAGTACTGGCAGCAAACCGCACCGCCGATCACTCAGTCGTGAACGCGATGATGGCATTGCCGCGCTTGGAGTCGATCTGCACGTTGCCGCCGGCGCCGACCACGATGTATTGCTTACCGCCCACCGCATAGGACGACGGCGGCGCGTTGACGCCGGCTCCGGCCTGGAATGTCCACAGCACCTTGCCGTTCTTGGCATCGTAGGCCTGGAAGCGGCCATTGGCTTCGCCGCTGAAGACCAGGCCGCCGGCGGTGGCGAGGATGCCGCCGATCATCGGCTGCGGAGTCTTCACCTGCCACCGAATCTTGCCGGTGTTGTAGTCGACCGCCGTGACATTGCCGGCCTGCTCTTCCCCGGGGATCAATTTGAAGGCGCCACCGAGCCACAACTTGCCCTGCGGATAGGGCGAGCTTTGCACCTGATAGGTCATCGGCTGGTGCAGATTGATCGCGTAGGCCAGGCCGAGGCCGGGATTGGTGGCGATGGGCGACCACTCGACGCCCCCGTTCGCGCCCGGCAGCATGCGCGCGCCTTGCGGCGTGGGCAGCGTCCACATGTTCTCCTGCGGCACCATCGCCTCGGAGAAACGGATCA
>DASXXS010000193.1:0-29578 GCA_036502925.1 Xanthobacteraceae bacterium | reverse complement strand
GGCCGGTCGCCTGATATCCGCACGTCTGAGCAGATACGCGCAGCTCGGCGCGACTTCCTTGATGCGCCTAAGCAAGCACGCGCGGGCTTTATCGACGCTGCCAGACGCAGCGCAGAGCTTAACCGCGTCTTCGCCGCACAGCTCGACTTGGTCGGTCGTCAGCTTTCCCGCACTCCACGCGGCGCAAGAGCTAACGAGGACAACGCATGCTGCCAAGACCGTCGTCCGATTGATCATCTGCATGTCCCCCTGTGGCGTTGCTCAGGAAAACCGCGGCCACCTTGAAAGCTTTTTCGCCAGTGCGCAATGGTGCTCGAGTACCAAGAGCGGCTCTGTGGCACCCACCGGCGGTTCGCGGCAACGCAGCAAGGCGCCTGCAATTGAGGGTAAACTGGACGCTCGGCGGACGCGGTCAGCACCGCTGTTGGTGACCCAGAGTGGACCTTGGCCGCAGCCACCCGACCCGTGCGCCAAACGCCCCAGTACTCATCGGCAGCCGCGGAAGATGCGCGAAGTCGGCGGCCTCACCTGCGTACCGGACCACGCCGTGCGCAACGCGGAACGGCGGCGGGCCGCACCGCATTTCTCTGCGTGCTGTGCGGCCTACTCGCGACGCGACGCGTCGTCACCGCCAGCCCTGTTGTCGCTGATAATAGTACTGGCCGTTCTGCCGCGGATCGTAGAACGGGCCGCCGCGCCAGCGCGGATCGCCAAATGGGGAGTACCAGTCGCGCCGGCGATTGAAGCCGACGAAGTCGTCGTTCCATGTGTCACTGCGCGCAACGGTGCGGCGCATCGCGAGGCCGCCCTGCGGCTGGTTGTTCAGCACCACCACGAACTCCGTGTGATAGTTGGTCTCGCGGTTCAGCGGCTCATCCGAGATGGTGATCGAGGATCGCGGCAATGCGGTCGGCGCGATGCGGTCGAGCACGTCCTGCGGGATGGTGATGCGGTCGAGCGCGGACTTGGCGTCGTCCCCGCTGTCGATCGTGACCGCGGTCCAGCGCAGGCCCACGTCGGTGCGTGCCACCGCCGTGAACACATGCGTGCCGATCCGCCGGTCGGGATTGCGGATGGTGACCGGGACCTCGAGGTACGCCCCGAAGCCGCGCCGCACATAGAGCCGCTGCGTCGCGCGGCTGATGAAGACCGAGACCGGCTCGAGCGCGAGCTTCGCCTCGTGCGCCGCCTTGGCGGTGTCGGCCCGCCCGGCCTCGGCCGCGTTGGCGGCGTCCTGCGCCGCCGCGGCCGCGTCGAGCTTCGTCTTTGCGCCGGCCGTGGCCGTATCGAGCTGCGTGCCCAGCTCCGCGACCTTGGCGGCGGCCTTTGCTTTCAGGTCCTCGGCCCGCGCCTTCGCCTGGTCCGTCTTGGCGGCGGCGAGCGCCTTCTCGGCGTAGGCGAGGTCGGCATCGGCGCGGGACTTGAGCCCTTCCAGCTTGCGCAGCGACGCCGCGAGTGATTCCGTCTCGCGCTTCGCGACCGCGGCGGCGCTCTTCGCCTCGTCGGCCGTCTTGGCGGCCTCGGCTGCCTTGCGGGCGAGCGTTTCGGCGCGCGGCGGCGCAGCTGCGATGGCCTCCGGGCTCGGCGCGAACAGCGCCGGATGGGTAAACTCGACCGGCTCCGCATCGTTCGGCGCGATGATCACGCGCATGCCGATCCGCGTCTCGTCGAAGAGCTTCTCGGCAAAGTCGTAGGGCATCCGCACGCAGCCGTGCGAGGCCGGATATCCGGGCAGCGGCCCACCGTGCAGCGCGATGCCCGACCACGTGATGCGCTGCATGTTCGGCATCCAGGCGTCGTCATAGAGGTTCGAGTGGTGGTCCTTGTCCTTCTCGACGACGCTGAAGACGCCGGCTGGCGTCTCGCGTCCGGTTGTGCCGCTCGACACCGGCGCGCGCAGGATCCAGCCGTCCGCGTCATAGAACGTCACCTGCTGGCTCTTGAGCGACACGATCCCCATGATCGGCTCGCCGCCATCGCGCGGGGCCGTCGCCTCGACGACGCGCGCCGCGGCGTCGGCGGGCGACGCCGTAGTTAGCGCCGTCAGCGCGGCCATGGCCGCGAGCGCCACAATGGCCGGAGGCCCCCACCGTCGGATCGCCTCGGCTTGTCCGCCGGCCCGTCCTCGCTTGTTTCGCAAGCTATGGACGGGTTCGAGTTCGCCGTCGCGCAATGCGCGGAGGTGGAAGCCCCGCGGGCGAACGCGGATGGATTGCGCCGTCGCGAATCGATTTGTCATGCCATGCCCAGATACCATCCACGGCCGTCTGCCGGAGGGCAATCATGACGGCCTTGAGTCAACAAATAACTGCGAACGGGTGGATGGTTCCCGTTTTACGGCCTGCAGTCAAACACTTCTGGGAGAGCTGCCAGGGGTTGGGCGGCAGCCGACGCCGGCTTCCGCCCTGCCGACGGTATGCGGGGCATGCGTCTGGATGTGACCCGCTGCGGTCCGCGGCAGTGCGGCGTGATGCCTGCAATGGAAGGAGAAGCGGACGGTCGGCGGACGCGGTCGGCACCACCGCACCTGACCCAGAGCAGACGTTTGGATGTTTGGCCACATCTTCGGTTTGGAAGGCCGTAAGAGCTATCGCGAACTGCGGCTGGAGCCGTTATGCTGCCCTCACCGTCTAAGCCGAGGAACTGCTCCGCATGAACGAGAGTATCCACGAGGAAAGGAGCGCTTCTGAGCCGCAAGATCGGGTGAGCGAACTCATCGAGCAACAGACGGCCATCTCCGAAGTGCTGCGCGCCATTGCGAGCTCGCCGCACGACTTGCAACCCATCTTCGACGCCATCCTCGACAGCGCCACACGTCTCTGTCGAGCAGACATAGGCAGCTTACGTCTCTCCGAAGAAAGCGGCCTTCGTCGCGTGGCGGTGCGAGGGGACCCCCTTTTGGTTAGTCAGGCATGGTCATCATCCCCGGTGCTCGCGGAAAAGGGGAGCCTTCTGGGTCGATTAGCCGCAAGCAGGTTAGCCACCCACATCCCCGACATTACGGCACTTGAAGGCGATCATCGGGATGATCTTTGGATCATGGGGGTGAACGCAGGTCTTCGAACGAGCCTGGTTGTGCCGTTGCTCAAAGACAATGAGATAGTCGGGACAATTACTCTGTGCCGCAAACAGGCGCAGCCGTTCACCGACAAACAGATTTCCTTATTCAGGGACTTCGCTGCGCAAGCCACCATTGCCTTGGAGAGCACCCGTCGCGAGCGGCGCTATCGCGAGATGCAGACGGAGCTGGCGCGCGTCAACCGCGTCACCACGATCGGGCAACTCACCGCCTCGATTACCCATGAGGTCAACCAGCCGCTGGCGGCGGCGCGCAACAATCTCACGGCGGCCCTGAACTTCTTAGACAGAACCCGGCCTGATCTGGCGGAGGTCAGGGAAGCGCTTGCCTGCGCAGTGAAGGACAACGATAGGGCCAGCACCGTCGTGGGCCGCATTCGTGCGCTCATGCAGAAAGCGCCGACCCGGACGGACAGCGTGGACCTAAACGAGGCGGTGCGTGAGGTGCTTGAGCTTACCCATGGAGAAGCACTAGAGCACGGGGTATCAGTGCGGACGCAACTCGCGGACGGCCTGCCTCTCATCCAAGGAGATCGGGTCCAACTACAACAAGTCGTCCTCAATCTCATTCTCAACGCCGTCCAAGCAATGGGTGTGGTTGCTGATGGCACCCGAGAGGTGCTCATCACTTCCAGCCAAACGGAACCGAACGAGGTGTGCCTCGGGGTGCAAGACACCGGCCCCGGGTTGAGCGCGGAAACTCTGCCTCGTCTCTTTGAACCATTCTACACGACAAAGCCCGGTGGCATGGGCATGGGTCTGGCGATCTGCCGCTCGATTATCGAAGCCCATGGTGGGCGGCTGTGGGCCGCCGGGTGCGAGCCGGGAGGTGCCCTCTTTCAGTTTACGATCCACACTGACTGAGCCACCATCCGTGATTGATGTCGCTTATTTGCCCTGAGCCGAAGTGGCTGAATGTCCGCTTTTGCGCCGCTGTTGTGGACAAGCGGACATCAAACGCGCCTCGCCGGGCTTCCTGATTTTATGAGTACACGACCCAGGCCGCCAGGCATAACTATCCGGGCTCGATCCGACCTCGCCCCGATCCCCCACATCGGCGCCCCCTCACCAGCGCCGCCCCTCACCCCGCGACCGGCACCACGTCGCGGGCCGAGCCTTTGACCAGGCGGGTCACGGCGCTGACGGCGATCACCGTGCGGTGTTGCGCATAGGCTTCGTGATTCTTCTCGATGTCATCGAGCTCATAGAGATAATTGACCATCAGGCCGTGTGACTGCTCGAGTCCCTTGTCGGACACGTCGGCCAGCCAATTCAGCCGCTCGAGCCGCGCCCCGTTGCCCAGATGGAAGCGGGCCACCGGATCGAGCGGCGCGCCGTTTCTGCCGCGCGCGCGCAGGAAGTACCAGGCCGCCGCGCGCAGCAGCGGCTCCTCGACCTCGTCACGGATCTTGGCGCTTACCCACCAGCCCGGATTGTCCAGGTGGGCGAGCGCGGCGCGGTCGCCCGGCGTGAGCGCCTTGGGGGCTTCCGCGGCCCGCTCGCGCTTGAGCCATTCGGCGAAATTCGGCACCGGCGACAAGGTCACGAAGCGCGAGAGGCGCGCGTTCTCCCGCGCGATCTCCTCGGCGACCTGCTTGATCAGGAAGTGGCCAAACGAAACGCCGGTCAGCCCGCGCTGGCAATTCGAGATCGAATAGAACACGGCGGTCGCCGCCTTGTCGGGCTCGATGATCTCGCGCTCGACCGCCAGGATGGGCGCGATCGCCGGCGGAATCTCCCGCGTCAAGGCCACCTCGACAAAGATCAACGGGTCATCGACCAGCGCCGGATGAAAGAAGGCATAGCAGCGGCGGTCGGGGGCATCGATGCGCCGGCGCAGATCGTCCCAGCCGCGGATGGCGTGCACAGCCTCGTAGCGGATAATCTTCTCGAGCACGATCGCGGGCGTCGACCAGTCGATGCGGCGAAGCACCAGGAAGCCGCGATTGAACCAGGACGAGAACAGGTGGACGAAGGCGGCGTCGATGGCGGCCAGATCGTTGCGGCGGTCCATGGCTTCGAGCAGCTGCTCGCGCATGCGCACCAGCGCGGCGGTTCCGCCGGGGGCGAGATTGAGACGGCGGAGCAATTCCTGCAGGCGTGGCTCCGAGGCGAGGTGCACCTCGACGGCGATCTCGTCCGATGGATTTTTTTGCCAGGCCGCGGTGGCGGCGCTCAGGCGCGCGTGATCGGGACCGAAATCCTGTCCCAGCGCCTCGAAGAAGGCGATGCGGGGGCCGGTCGTCAACTCCGCGTAGCGGTTGAGGATTTCGCGTGCGAGCGCCACCCCGGAGGCTTCGCCGCGTTCGGAGAGGAGCTCGCCGCACAGCTCGACCAGGTCGGCGGAGCGCCGTTCCGGGCTCAAGCGGCGATCGCGCGTGCGGTCGATAAGCGCCCGGCCGCGCTCCGAGATCGACTGCAGCAGCTCGCCGAAGAAGGAGGTATTCACTGGGCCGGATTCCTCGCCATGCTCGCGCATGAGATAGTGACTTGATGAAGATTCGGCAATGGAACCAGTGGTGTAATCCCAAGGCGTGCGATCCCAAGCCACCCGGCCGCTCTGGACAAGACCGCGCCGGCAAGCCACAGAAACGAAAGCCGCTTCACCCGTTTTTCGGCCCTCCCTGGCCCGGCCACCGCCGCGCCGTCCTCGCGAAGGAGCTGTTCCATGCCGGGTCCGCTCGCCGGTCTGCGCGTGCTCGAACTCGCCCGCATCCTCGCCGGCCCCTGGGCCGGGCAGATCCTCGCCGATCTCGGCGCCGACGTCGTCAAGGTGGAGCGGGCGGGCGCCGGCGACGACACGCGGGGCTGGGGCCCGCCCTTCGTCGCGGCCGCCGCCGGCGGCCATCTGGGGGCGGCTTATTTCCACTGTACCAACCGCGGCAAGCGCTCGATCGAGCTCGATTTCGAATCCGCGGACGGGCGGCGCATCGTGCGCAAGCTGGCGGCGCGCTCCGACGTGCTGATCGAGAATTTCAAGGTCGGCGGGCTCGCCAAGTTCGGCCTCGACTATGCCAGCCTCGCCGCCATCAATCCGCGCCTCATCTATTGCTCGGTGACCGGCTTCGGCCAGACCGGGCCCTATGCGGGGCGCGCCGGCTACGACCTCATGGCGCAGGGCATGGGCGGGTTCATGTCCCTGACCGGCGCACCGGACGGCGAGCCGACGCGGGCGGGCGTTCCCATCGCGGACATCTTCACCGGCGTCTATTCGGTCGTCGGCATCCTGGCCGCGCTGGCCGAGCGCGAGAAGACCGGCCGCGGCCGCCATGTCGACACGGCGCTGGTCGATGCGCAGGTCGGCGTGCTTGGCAACCAGGCGCTCAACTACCTGGTGTCCGATGCGCTGCCGGAACGGATCGGCAATGCGCATCCCAACATTGTCCCCTACCAGGTCTTTCCGGTCGCCGACGGGCACGTCATCATCGCATCGGGCAACGACGGCCAGTTCGTCAAGCTGTGCGGCGTGCTCGGCGAGCCGGGCCTGGCGCAGGATCCGATGTACAAGAGCAATGCCGACCGGGTGGCGAACCGCGCCAAGCTGGTTGCGCATCTGTGCACCCTGACGCTGCGCTTCAAGCGCGCCGACATCCTCGCCAAGCTCGAAGCGGTGAACGTGCCGGCGGGCCCGATCTACGATCTTGCCGACGTCTTCTCCGACCCGCAGGTGGTCCATCGCGGCATGCGGCTCGACCTGCCGAGCGATGCGGCCAAGGGCGGCACCATTCCGGGCCTGCGCACGCCGATCACGATCGACGGGGAGGGCATGGCGGCCGAGCGGCCGTCGCCCCGACTGGGCGAGCACACGCAGGAGATTTTGCGCGAGATCGGCGAAGGTTAGAGCATTTTCAAGAGTTCGAAAGCCTCCCCCGAGTGTCGTCCCTGCGCAAAGCAGGGACGACAAATGTGTGCGCGGCTACCTCGTCTTGCCGCCCATGACCGCGTCCGGAAGCCAGGTGGCGATGCCGGGAAAGACGCACATCAGGACCACCGCGAAGAGCATCAGGGCGACGAACGGCAGCACGCCCCAGATCACGTCGCGCAGCGGAATATCGGGCGCGATGTTCTTGATGACGAACAGGTTCAACCCGACCGGGGGATGAATCAACCCCATCTCCATGACGATGGTCATGACGACCCCGAACCAGATCAGGTCGAAGCCGCCGGCCCGCAGCGGCGGCAGCACGATCGGCGCCGTCATGACGATGATCGACACCGGCGGCAGGAAGAAGCCGAGCACCGCCACAAAGACCAGCACAGCGGCGAGCAGCACCCATCGCGACAGCTGCAGCTCCACGATCCACTGCGCGGCCGACTGGCTGATATGCAGGTAGCTCATCACGTAGGAATAGAGCAGCGACATGCCGATGATGAACATGAGCATGGTCGACTCGCGCAGCGTCGAGAGCAGAATCGGCCGCAGATCGCGCGGCGTCCACACGCTGTAGATTCCCGCGATCAGGAGCAGCGCCAGGAGAGCGCCGAGCCCCGCCGTCTCCGACGGCGTCGCGAAGCCGCCATAGAGCGCGATCATCACGCCAGTGAGCAGGATCACGAACGGCAGCACGCGCGGCAGCAGCGCGAACTTGTCCCACATGGACAAGTCGTCCGGACGCAACAGCTCCGAATAGACGCCGGTCTCGTCCATGAGCCGGCGGGCAAGCCGGTATTCCAGCCGAAACCGCCAGATCGCGTAGACGGCGAACAAGGCGACGAGCAGGACGGCCGGGCCGATGGCGGCCAGGAACAGCCGGCCCAGCGACTGCTCGGCGGCGACCGCATAGAGAATCATCGTGATCGATGGCGGCAGCAGGATGCCGAGCGTGCCCCCGGCCGCGATGATGCCGGCCGCGAAGCTCCCGGAATAGCCGCGCTTGCGCATTTCCGGAATGCCGGCGGAGCCGATCGCCGAGCAGGTGGCGGGCGAGGAGCCGGCCATCGCGGCGAACAGCGCGCAGGCGAAGACGTTGGCGATGCCGAGCCCGCCCGGAAGGCGATGCATCCAGGCATGCAGGGCGCCGTAGAGATCCTGCCCGGCCGGCGATCGGCCGATCGCGGCGCCCTTGAGAATGAACAGCGGGATCGACAGGAGCGTGATCTGCGCCATCTCCTCGTAGACATTCTGCGTGATGGTATCGACCGAGGATGCCGGCATGAACGCGATCATGAACACGGTGGCGACGGCGCCGAGCGCAAACGCGATCGGCATGCCGGAGAACATCACCACCAGGGTGACGCCGCCGTAGAGCAGGCCGATCGACAATGTGGTCATGGCGCGGCCCGCCTCCCGCGCAACGGCTCGGCGACCTGCAACAGCAGCTGCAGGCCGAGCAGCGTCATGCCCACCGTCATCAACGAATAGGGAATCCACAACGGCGGGCCCCAGGTCGAGCCCGAATGGTAATCCTCGACCCAGGCCTCATCGAGCAAGGTCCAGGACTTCCAGGCGAAGTAGCCGCAGAACGCCAGGCTGGCGACATCGACCAGCCATTGCCGCACCTTGTTCACGCGCGGCGGCAACAAGCCCACGATGGCTTCGATCGCGACATGTCCGCGGCGCGCCTGGACGGCCGCCGCCGACATGAACACGGCGCCGACGATCAGGAACACCGACAGCTCGTCCTGCCAGTCGGTGGAGAAATGCAGGAAGTATCGCGAGGCGACGCTGTAGGTGAGAACGCAGGCGGCGGCGACCAGCGCCACGGAGGAAACGATCACGATAGCCTGATTGATGCGCTCAAGAGTGCGATCAAGAATATGCTCGAGCGGGCCGGCGGCGTCCTGGCGGGGCGCCGTCCGGGTCTCGGTCTCGACCGGGTCGAGGCCGTGCTGCATCGCCGTTATCCGGCGAGATCAGGAGACGCTGACCGCCTCGGCAAGCTTGAGCAGTTCAGCCGAGAGCGGCGTGCGGTCGGCGTAATCCTTCCACGCGGTGGCACGCGCGATGGCGCGCCACTTCTCGACAATGGCGTCGTCGAGATCGGCGACCTTGGCGCCCTTCTTGGCATAGACCTCGGCGACCTTCTGATCATCGGCCATCGCCTCCTTGGTGCCGAACTGCTCGAGCTCGGCGCCCAGCCCCATGACCACCTCCTGCTGGCCCTTCGGCAGCTTGTCGAAGATCTGCTTCGACATGATGAGCGGTTCCAGCATGAACCAATAGGCCTTGCCCCGCCCGGTGGTGAGGCTCTTGGCCACCTCTTCGAGGCGGAACGAGATCAGGCTGGTCGAGGAGGTGAGCGCGGCGTCGCAGGCGCCGGTCTGCATCGCCTGATAGAGCTCGTTGGAGGGCGTCGACAACGTGGTAGCACCGGCCTTTTGCAGCACCATGTCCATCTCGCGGCTGCCGCCGCGGATCTTGAGACCCTTGGCATCGTCCGGATTGACGATCGGGTTGCCGCGGCTCGCCAGCCCGCCGGCCTGCCAGATCCAGGACAGGATGAGAACGCCCTTGCCGGCCAGGAATTCACCGAACTTCTGGCCGACCGGCGATTTCTTCCAGGCGGCGCCCTGCGGGTAGGACGTCACGACCCCGGGCATCAGCCCGATATTGAGCTCGGGAAACTCGCCGCCCGCATAGGAGATCGGATAGAGGCTGAGATCGAGGGCGCCTTTGCGCACCGCATCGAACTGGGGAACGGTCTTCATCAGGGACGAGTTGGGATAGACCTGCGCCCCGACCGCGCCATTGGTCCGCTTCTCGAGCTCGGCCGCGAACCTGAGGCACAAGCGATCGCGGAAATCGCCTTCGTCGATGGTGCCGCCGGGAAATTGGTGGGAGATTTTCAGCATCTGGGCCGGGGCGGCAGAACCGAGCCGCGACGCGGCGATCACGGCGGGCGCGGCAACCGCTCCAACCAGGATATGGCGTCGACTGATGGTCCTGATGGTCATATCGACCTCCCTTCGGGCCACCCGTTTGGAAACTTTGCGGCGGCCGCGTTTGAATTTTGGTTAGGATCATACCTTATCGCGCCTGGCCGACACCGCGTCAATGAGCGGCGATCGCGCCTAGAGGCCTTGAGGTTGATCGGCAATTGTCGCAAACCTGAGCGCCCTTCCCTCCAGCAAGCTGCGTAGCTCCCGTGCCGACCGCCAAAACTCCGATCCTCGTCGTCGAAGACGATCCTTTCCTGCGCGTGGTCGGCATCGTGCTCGATCCGGCGACCTCGGCCGAGCGCCATGCCGCCTACGCGGACTTCTTCGCGCATGACGAGCCGGATTTCGACGGCTATTGCGCGCGCGTGCGCGCGCGCATCGGCGCGTTTTTCCCCTGCCAGGTGCGCCTCGTCGAAACCGCGCAGGACATGCGCGCAAATCTGCCCGGCGCGCGCGGCCTGATCGTCGAATCGTTGCCGGTGGGGCCAGGCGAGCTCGCCGTCGGGGCCGATCTCGTCGCGGTGCAGAAATACGGCGCCATGCCGCGTAACATCGACACGGCGGCCTGCGCGGCGCGCGGCGTCAAGGTGCTGACCTTCCGGCGGCGCGCCAACATCGCCTGCGCCGAGGTTGCGATCACGCTGATGCTGACGCTGGCCAAGAAGATGCATCGCCTGGCCGGACGGATCAGCGCCGAGCAGCTCGCCGCCGAGGGCTACGATTACAAGCCGTTCGATCGCCGGCACACGCCCAACTCCAATTGGGCACGCATCACGGGGCTGCGCATACTGCACGGCTCGACGCTCGGCATCATCGGGCTGGGCGAGATCGGGCGCGAGATCGCGCTGCGCGCCGCCGCGTTCGGGATGCGGATCCTCTACTATCAGCGCAACCGGCTGCCGGAGACCGAGGAGCGGCAGCTGCAACTGAGCTATATGCCGTTCGAGGGGCTCCTCGCCGAGAGCGATTGGATCGTGCCGCAGGTGCCGGGCGGGCCCGCGACCCGCCACCTCATCGACCGCACGCGGCTCGCCCAGATGAAGCCCGGCGCCTTCCTGGTCAACATATCGCGCGCCGACCTGGTGGATCGAGCCGCGCTGATCGAAGCGCTGCAATCGGGACGACTCGGCGGCTTCGCGCTCGATCCGCTCTATGAGGCGCCCGGCCGCAGCGACGACGAGCTGCTGGGGTTCAAGAACGTGGTATTGTCGCCGCACATCGCGGCGCAACCGCGCTTCAATGCACTCGACGACATCGCCGACATGCTGGCAGGCCTGGCCCAAGAAATCGTAAGGTGAAAATCGCAGCATGAACCGTTCTGCCCTTGCGCTCGCGGCATCCGTGCTGGCGGCGATCTGCGCGCCGGCGGCAGGCGCCGCCCGGGCGCAACCGGCTGCCGCCGAACCCGGATGGCCGTCGCGACCGATCCGCCTGATCGTGCCGTTTCCGCCGGCGAGCACGACCGACGTAGTCGCGCGCGTTCTCGGCCAGAAGCTCGGTCTTCGGCTGGGCCAGCAATTCGTCGTCGAAAATCGGGTGGGGGCGAGCGGCAATATCGGGACGGAAATGATCGCCAAGGCCGCTCCCGACGGTTACACGCTCGGCATCGTGACCTCGAGCACGCAGGCGGTCGCGGTCACGCTGAGCGCGAGCCTTCCCTACGATCCGATCCGGGATTTCACCCCGATCGCGATGATCGCGAGCTCGCCCTATGTGCTGGTGGTCTATCCGGGGCTGCCGGCCAGCAGCGTCGCCGAGCTGATCGCGCTCGCCAAGCGCAAACCGGGAGCGCTGAACTACGGCTCGGCCGGTCCCGCGAGCCTCGCTCACCTCGCCGGCGCCCTGTTCGCGACCACGACCGACATTGCGTTGACCCACGTCCCCTACAAGAGCACCGCCCAATCCGTGATCGACATGATGAGCGGGCGCCTCGACATGCAGTTCGCGACCATTCCGCCGAGCATTCAAACGATCCGCGCCGGACAGTTGCGCGCGCTGGCGGTCACCGGCAAGCAACGGGTCGAGGCGCTGCCCGAAATGCCCACCATGGTGGAAGCCGGCGTGCCCGGCTATGACGCGACGCTGTGGTTCGCGCTGGTTGCGCCGGCCAAATTTCCGGCAAGCCTGGCGGGCCGCCTGAACCACGAGGTCGCCGAAATCCTCGATGCCGCGGACATGAAGGATCTGCTGACCCAGCAAGGCCTGGTCGCGGAAGCGGGCCCGCCCGAAGTCCTGACCGAGCAGATCCGAAGCGATATTGTGAAGTGGCGGGAGGTGATTTCGAAAGCCGGCATCACGGCGGAATGAGTGCGGCATGCCGCGGCGGGCTGCCGGCGGAGGGCTTGTCGGGGAAGCCGAAATCGCTCAAAGTATTCTTTGCACGCTTGCCGCGGTCGCTCGGACCTGCCCAGGATCAGCGGCCGTCCCCGGGTATCGCCCGATGGGCAATCTGGTGTAAGAAGGCGGCCTGCACGACTCTCAGGGCCCGCGGCTCGCGACCGCGGGGAACCTGACAGGGAGGATGTTCCGGATGAAGTTCTTGACCCGACAGAGTTGCTTGAGCATGTGCGTGGCACTGGCAGTCGCCGGTGCATTGTCGGTTCCGGTGTGGGCCGGCGGCTCGTCCTTCGGGGACGACGACGAGGAGGCGGACGAGGGTCCGGCCTATTTCGGTTTCGTGCGGGACACCAACGGAAACTCGGTTGCCGATGCCAAGGTAACGGTGGGCATCAAGAACCGCGGCGGCGTCGTCACCCGCAGCGACGCACTCGGCACCTACCGGGTCCCGGGTTTCGGCAAGGACGTCGACACCAAGGATGTCGAGGTAAGCTGCGAAAAGGAAGGCTACAAGCAGACCAAAACCTTCCGGCGCACGGCCCCGACCGCGCTCAATGTCCCGATCATCGAGACCGAGTGCACGCTGCAGCGCAGCAGTTAAGGCGTTTTCGGGAAAGCCCCGCCTCGGGCTTGATCCGAGGCAGAATTCGGCTTTCCATCCGGAAATGCAACAAGACGAAAATGAAAAAACCGGAGCCGCAATCATGCGGGTGCGAACCTTTGCGCTGGTTGCGGTCGCCGCCTTGCTTCTCTCGCAGGCGGCGCCCAGCAGCGGCGTGCGCGCGCAATCGCCGGCGCCGGCATTGACCGGGCAGATCATCGCGGCCGACCAGGCCGGCGCGATGGAAGGCGTGCTGGTCAGCGCCCAGATGAGCCAGTCCCCGATCACCATCACGGTCGTGAGCGACCAGAACGGCGGCTTCAGCTTCCCGGCCGCCAAGCTCGCCCCCGGGCATTATGCATTGCGCATCAGAGCGACGGGCTATGAGCTCGACGGACCGCAAGCCGCCGACGTTGCGCCCGACAAGACCGCGAATGTCGATCTCAAGCTGCGCCAGGCCGCGGACCTGGCGGCGCAGCTCACCAACACCGAATGGTTCATGAGCTTTCCGGGCACCGCCGAGCAGAAGCGGGCGCTCATCGAATGCATGAGCTGCCATACGCTCGAGCGGATCGCGCGCTCCAAATTCAGCGCCGACGAGTTCATGCCGGTGCTCAAGCGCATGACCAACTATGCCAACAACACCATCCAGGCGCGCCCGCAGCGGCGCCCCGCGGAGGCCGAGTTTCCGGAGGATCGGGCGCGCAAGGTGGCCGAGTATCTGTCGACCGTCAATTTGAGCAAGGGCGAGAGCTGGCCCTACAAGCTGCAGACGCTGCCGCGCCCCACCGGCGCGGCAACCCGGATGGTCGTCACCGAATACGCGCTGCCGCGCCAGACCATCGCTCCCCATGACGTGCGCACCGACGCGGACGGTTTCGTGTGGTACTCGAATTTCGTGGAGAACGAGCTGGGCCGGCTCGATCCGCGGACCGGCGCCCACAAGGAATTCGCCTATCCGGTGCTCAAGCCCGGGTTTCCGACCGGCGCGCTGGCGCTCGAGCCGGACCCCGACGGCAACTGGTGGCTGGCCATGATGTTCCAGGCCGGGCTCGCCAAATTCGACGTGAAGACCGAGACGTTCCGCCTCTTCCCGGTGCAGGCCGAGCTCAACATCGATACCACGCAGCAATCCCTGCTGACGCCGCGGCACTGGAACGTGGACGGCAAGGTGTGGACCAACGACGTGCGAAAGCAGGCCGTCCTTCGCCTCGATGTCGCGACCGGCAAATACGAGTTCATCGATCCGTTCAAGTTCACGCCCAAGGGCCGGCAGCACTCGCCTTACGGGATGGTCTCGGATGCGGCCAACAATCTCTACTTCATGGATTTCGGCGACGAGAACGTCGGGCGCGTCGATGCCAAGACCGGCCAGGCCACCATCTATCCGACACCGACGCCCCATTCGCGCCCGCGCCGCACCATGATGGACGAGCAGGGCCGCGTGTGGTTTGCCGAGTTCGCGGCCGACAAAGTCGGCATGTTCGATCCGGGCCGGGAAAAATTCACCGAATGGGGCGTGCCGACGGCGCACAGCTATCCGTATGACGTGTTCCTCGACCGGACCGGCCAGTTGTGGAGCGGCAACATGTCGAGCGACCGGATTCTCCGGCTCGATCCGCAAAGCGGAAAGGCAATCGAATATCTGCTGCCGCGCCCGACCAATATCCGGCGCATCTTCATCGACAACAGCACGAACCCGGTCACCTTCTGGGCGGGCAACAATCACGGCGCCGAGATCATCAAGCTCGAGCCGCTCGAGTAGAATGCGCATTCTCGTCATCGATCAAGCGCCGCGGACCGCCAAGTCGCAGCCGCCCTACGACGTGGCGGCGATCGAGACGCTGCTCAACAGCTACGCTTCGCCGGGCACCAAGGTCGAGATCGGCTTTCCCGACGACTTCGAAGGCTCCAATGTGTTCCTGACCATCGGGGCGCAAAGCGCGCTCAACGGGTTGCACCACATGATGGAGACGCCGGCGATCGTACGGAAGATCTTCTGGGCCGCGCAGAACGGCTACGACGCGGTCATCTCAAGCAACACGTTCGAGCCCGGAGTGGACGGCGGGCGGCTCGCGGTCGACATCCCGGTGATCGGGCTCATGCGCACGGCGCTGCACGCGGCCGCGACGCTGGCGGACCGGGTCGGCATCACGGTGCCGCTGCCGCCGCATGTGCCCTATACTTGGCGGTTGCTGCGGAGCCACGGTCTCGACCGCTTCGTGAGCGACATCAGGCCGATCGGCATCTACGGGGCCGATATCGCCGCGCGCCGGCAGGAAATCTTCGCCATCACCGTCAAGACCATCCGCGCCCTGGTGGAGGAGACCAGTGCCGAGATCATCGTGCCGTTGGGCGGCGCGTTGATCCCCTATGTGGTGGACCCGAAGGATTTGGCCGCGGCAACCGGCGTGCAGGTCCTCAACACCAAGGCGATCGGCATCCGTTTCGCGGAAATGTGCGTGGCCTGCGGGATGACCCAGAGCGCCCTCACCTATCCGCGGGCGAAACTGACTTATGCGGATTTCCTGAAATGACTCGAGGCAACCATCCGGTAGGAAACGGCGCGCAAGGTTATTCCGCCTCCGCCACGTCCGTGTCATTTGCCCGTGACACCTGTATAAGATTTTCGATCGGAGGAATGCCGAGATGACCATCCGCCGCACGCTTCGCCTCGCCGCCGTCGCCGCCGCTCTGCTGGCTCTTGCGCCGCCGCAAAATGCCGATGCAAGAATCCTTGCCCAGTGGGTCCAGCTGGGGCCCGACGGCTCTGCGAGCGTTCGGGTCATCACCGAAGATGCCTGCCCGTCGGTCGCGTTCGACGGCAAGCCTGTGCCCATGAGCGTGCGCTCCGAGCCGGCGCGCAGCTTCGGCAACGTCAAGCCGGCGCAATTTCCGGTCCGCAGCTGCGAGGCGATGGTGCCGGGCGACGCGGTCGCGGCCGTGCTCGACGGCAGAGCCCTGCCGCTGCCGCGGCCCAACCCGCAGCGCATCGTGGTGTTCGGCGACAGCGGGTGCCGTCTTGCCACCGGCAATCCCACCCAGGACTGCAACGACATCAATGCCTGGCCATTCCCGAAGATCGCCGCCATGGCGGCGGCGGCCCGCCCGGATCTCGTGATTCACGTCGGCGACTATCATTACCGGGAGGAAGCGTGCCCGGCGGATCATTCGGGTTGTGCCGGCAGTCCCTGGGGCTATGGCTGGGACGCCTGGAACGCCGACTTCTTCGCCCCGGCGGCGCCGCTGCTCGCCACCGCTCCCTGGGTGATGGTGCGCGGCAATCACGAGGACTGCAACCGCGCCGGCGAAGGCTGGTTCCGGTTTCTCGACCGGTTGCCCATGGAGCCGGCCTGTCGCGACTTCACCGGAACGTTCGTCGCCCGCCTGGGAGATTTCGGTATCGTGGTGGTCGATGGCGCCAAGGCCGACGATCCCAAAGACGATCCGAGCGACATGGCGTCGACGCTGCGCCGTCAGTTCATCGAGGTTGTGGCCAAAGTGCCGGCCGAGGCCTGGCTCACCACCCATCGCCCGCTCAATGCAATGCTCGGCACCGAGAGCGGCGCGCCGCGGAATTTCGTCTCGAACAAGGTTCTGCAGCTCGCGCTCGGCGCCGATATGCCGGCGGGCGTTCGCATGTACGTCTCCGGCCATATCCATTTCTTTCAGGCCGTCGATTTCGGCGGCATGCGTCCGCCCCAGCTCGTGGTCGGAACCGGCGGCGACAATCTCCAGGCGCTGCCGCCGCTGAGCGTGATCGGCGCCGACATCAACGGCGCCAAGGTGGCCGATTCGGTGACCTATTCGGGCTTCGGCTACATGGTCTGGGACCGCGCCGGCAGCAATGCCTGGTCCGGCACGCTGTTCGATGTAAACGGCAGGCCGATCAATCATTGCCGGCTCGCCAACCGCGCGCTCGGTTGCCGCCTGCCGTAGGGTGGGCAAAATTGCCCGGCACTGCGATCATGATTGCCGCTGCGCCGCGCAATTTTGCCCACGCGGCTGCACCGCGCGGTTCGGCCGCGTGGGCAACGCGCCGGGACGCCGTGCCGCCTATTCGACGCTGCGGCGCGGGCGCGTTGCCAACCCTACGAGGTGCGGCGGGGGACGAAGAGCTTCGCATCGAGAATCTGGACAACCTCGTCGCGCTGGTTGCGGGTCTCGCTGCGCACCCTCACCACTCCGCGATCCGGACGCGAGCGCGACGGCGTCACCTCCTTGACCTCGCTCACCACGTGCAGAACGTCGCCGGGCCGCGTGGGCCGCGGCCAGTTCATCTCGCCCCCGATCCCGATAATGCCGCCGGCGATCGGCAAGCCCGACTCGACCTGCAGGCGCATGGTGATGGCCGCCGTGTGCCAGCCGCTCGCGACCAAGCCGCCGAACATGGTGCTCTTGGCGGCTTCCTCGTCGAGATGGAACGGTTGCGGATCGAACTCGCGCGCGAAGGCCTTGATCTGCGCCGCATCGATGCCATGGGTTGCGCTGGTGAAGCGCTGGCCGACATGGAAATCATCGAGATAGAGGCGGTCGTGTCGATCGCGCTCATCGGGTTCCGCCATACGTCACCTCTTGTGGTCAGTTTCGGCCATTATCGCTGCGTGCGATTGTGCCCATGAGCTCCTTATGGGCCGGGCGCAGATGGGGAAGCACGGATCGGGCCAGCGCCCATCACGCATCCGTGTCCGCTAGTCACTTGCATCATAATAGTTACTGCCCTATGTCGGGTCAATGCAACGCAAGAGCTTCGCCAGCATGCCCTGCCCGGTCGCCCGCAGCCTCGAGCGCGTGGGCGAGTGGTGGAGCATCCTGATCCTGCGCGACGCCCTGCATGGATTTACCCGCTTCGACCAATTCCAGAAGAGTCTCGGCATTGCGCCCAACATGCTGACGCGGCGTCTTAATGCGTTGGTCGAAGCAGGCTTGCTGCAGCGCCGGCGCTACAGCGAGCACCCGCCGCGCCACGAATATGTGCTGACCGCGCGGGGCCGCGATTTCCGTCCGGTGATCGTTGCGCTGCTGGCCTTCGGCAACAAGCATTTCGCGCCCGAGGGCGCGCGGCGCAAGCTGGCAGCGGCCGAACGGGAACGTGAGCCCGTAGCCCGGATGGAGCGCAAGCGTAATCCGGGACCGCCGCTTCCGCATTCCGCGGAGTTTATCATCGGGCGGCGCTTCGCGCCGACCCGTTGGCTCCATGCGGGCAACAAGCGCAAGCCGGTGGCCAGCCGCAAGCGGAGCGCGACATGAGCGTCGCGGCGCTCGATCCGCGCACCCGCGTCCAGCTCGAGGGAGCGATCGTGCCGAGCCTGTTGCGCATGGCATGGCCCAATGTGCTGGTCATGCTAGCGCAGGCCGCGACCGGGCTGATCGAGACCTGGTTCGTGTCGCGGCTCGGCACTGACGCGCTGGCCGGCATGGCGCTGGTCTTCCCGGGCGTGATGCTGGTGCAGATGATCTCCGCCGGCGCCATGGGGGGCGGGATCTCGTCCGCGATCGCACGCGCGCTCGGCGCCGGCCGGCGCCAGGAGGCCGACGCGCTGGTGCTGCATGCGCTCGTCATCAATATCGCGCTCGGCGCCGCCTTCTCCATCGTCATGCTGGCCTGGGGGCGGCCGATCTATCGCGCGCTCGGTGGCGCCGGCGGCGAGCTCGACGCGGCGCTCGCCTATTCGAACATCGTGTTCTCCGGAAACGTCCTGCTGTGGACCATGAACGGGCTGGCGAGCGCGATCCGCGGCACCGGCAACATGCTGGTGCCGGCACTGGTCATCTGCATCGGCGTGATCTTTCTGGTGCCGCTCTCGCCCTGCCTGATTTTCGGCATCGGCCCGTTCCCGGCGCTCGGCATCGCCGGCGGCGGCGCGGCGCTGGTCCTCTTCTATGGGGCCGGGACCGCGGTGCTGGGCTGGTATATCCTGTCGGGGCGCAATCTTGTGCGCTTGCGGCTGTCGCGTCCACGCTGGCCGCTGTTCCGCGCCATCCTCGGGGTGGGGGCCTTCGCGTCGATCACCTCCGTGCAGACCAATGTGATCATCGCGCTCGCCACCGCGCTGGTCGCGAGCGCGGCGGGACCGCAGGCGATGGCCGGATACGGCACCGGGGCGCGGCTCGAATATCTCCTGATCCCGCTGGTCTTCGGCCTGGGGGCTCCGCTGGTAGCGATGGTGGGCACCAATATCGGGGCCGGCCAAAGCGGGCGGGCGCTGCGCATCGCCTTCGCGGGCGGGGCCCTCGCCTTCGCGGTCACCGAGGCGATCGGCATGGCCGCGGCGCTCTGGCCGGCGGCCTGGCCGGAACTGTTCAGCAGCGATCCGCGCGTGATCGCGGCCGGAAGCAGCTACCTGCGCGTGGTCGGGCCGGCCTACGGGTTCTTTGGCCTCGCTCTCGCGCTCTATTTCGCTTCGCAGGGCGCCGGACGCCTGTTCTGGCCTCTATTCGCCGGATTCCTCCGCATGCTCGTCGCGATCGGCGGCGGCTGGCTCGCGCTGCGCGTCACCGGCTCGCTGACATGGCTGTTTGCCGCCATCGCGCTCGGCCTGGTGCTGCAAGGCATGACGCTCGTCACCGCCATCATGGCGGGCGCCTGGGGCAACCGGCGTTCGGACCCCATCGGTTGGCGGAAAGCCAGCGGAGTGCGATCCGCGGAGCTCGGTTCGACAGGAGTGTGAGATGCGGATCCTCGTGGTCGGCGCCGGCGCGATCGGCGGCTATTTCGGCGGCCGGCTGATCGAGGCCGGCCGCGATGTCACCTTCCTGGTCCGCCAGCGGCGTGCCGCCGAATTGGCGACCTCCGGCCTCAAGATCAAGAACGCGGCCGGCGACCTGAGCGTGCCGTCTCCGCCCACGGTCCGCGCCGAGGAGCTGCGCGCGCATTTCGATCTCATTCTCTTGAGCTGCAAGGCCTACGATCTCGACGGCGCCATTGCCTCCTTCGCGCCGGCGGTCGGTCCGCGAACCGCGATCCTGCCGCTGCTCAACGGCATGCGGCACCTCGACGTTCTCGAGGCGCGCTTTGGGCGCGCGCCCGTGCTCGGCGGGCAATGCTACATCGCGGCGACGCTGGATGAGGACCACGCGATCGTTCACCTGAACAATGATCACGAGCTCTCGTTCGGGGAGCGCGAGGGCGGCCGATCGGCGCGGATCGATGCCATCGCGGGCGAAATGGCCGGCGTCCTGTTCAAGGCGCGGGCCAGCGAGCAGATTATCCAGGAGATGTGGGAGAAATGGGTCTTCCTCGCCACGCTCGCAGGCAGCACCTGCCTGATGCGCGCGTCGATCGGCGACATCGTGGGATCGCCCGGCGGCCGGGATTTCCTGCTCGGCCTGTTCGACGTGTGCCGGGCCGTTGCACAAGCCAACCGGCATCCGCCGCGCGACGCCTTCATGGAGCGCTCCCGCGCCGCGCTGACCGCTGAAGGTTCATCGCTGACGGCTTCAATGCTGCGCGACATCGAGCGAGGCGCGCCGATCGAGGCGGATCACATCATCGGCGACCTGATCCGGCGCGCCGGCGAGATCGGCGCGCGGGCCGACCACGTGACGCTGCTGCGCGTGGCTTACGCTCACCTGAAGGCGTATGAGGCGCGGCAGAGACGCGCGCGGTCAGGCATGGAGGCGGTCTGACCAGCATCTGTCACAATGCATTCGCGAGCTCGCGATATTGGAAAAGGTGCGGGCGGGATTCGGCAGATTCGAGCCCATTTTGTTGAGGCGCATCCCCGGCACATCCTGTCTGCGCCATTGACACTGTCTGCGCCATTGACAATTTTTTCGCGCGGGGGCAACGTATACGTTGTGGCTAATGCTTTAAGCAACGCCATGTTGCATCGATTATAGTTGTCACCGGCTCCAAAGGGAGGCGGCGTATGGACTGGATCGGGGCGTCAGTCCGGACGGCGGGGAGGGCCAAGTGTCCTCGTCGGGATCGCCGTTATCATTGCAGTAGTTCCCGCGTTCCGACCAAGAGCGTGGCTGCGGCGCCTGGCTGTCGTAACGCCTGCCGGCCCCAAGGCGCGGACATTGCCGGATGCGGGGCATCATCATCGGCAGCCTCACGGCAACTCGATCTGTTCGTGCTGTTATTTCCGGTCGCGCTCGCGGGACGGCGCAGTTGGAATCTCAGGCAGGCGCCGGCGCGGGTGAATCTCTTTGTCGGGAGGACCCTTGGGTGGCGTGGCCCGATAGGTCACCGCGACCTTTCCGGCACTTTCCAGCCGGACCTCCGGAGTTCGGCCGGGAACGGCATTCGACGGCTTTTTTGGGTCGCGCGGCTTCTTGCTCGGCACGGTTCTCATTCCTTTGATTGCAGAGTAGTCGCTGCCGCGCAGACCCGTCAATCGTCCAACGCAGTGCGCCGTGCAACGGTGCGGAGCGCTGACCGAACGTTGCTCACGGCGTCGGCAAAAAGGGGCGCGTCATGAAGAAAGCGAGGAAACGAAAGGCAAGGCGACAAGGTGCGGTATTGGGAGCCCGGCTGCCAATGCCGGTGCCGAAGCCTGTTCGTGTGACGCTTCGGAATGCACCGCCGCCCTATAAGCGTCGCGAGAACATTCACCCCCGCCGCATCTTGCCGCGGGTGCGCGAAGGCAGGGAGCGCGAATTTCACAGTGTCACGCTCCCGGCCATGTTGCTCCCGCCGGTCACCCGGGCATTCGCCGCGCAGGCCGCCGCCGATGATTTGACGCTGGTGACCAACACCGAGCTGCCGGAACCCGGGCTCCAGCAATTGGCGTCCAATGTCGACGAGCCAAGCGTGGCGGTGAATGGCGATGTCGTTCTATTCACCGGCAATTGGTATGCCGCCCGGTCGATCGACGGCGGCCACACATTCCAGTACCTCGACCCGTTCACCGCGTTTCCGGACCCGCCCAATCTCGGCTTTTGTTGCGATCAAGTCGCCAACTATATCGCGTCAATCGATACGTTCGTCTGGTTGCTGCAATACGGTCCGAAGTCGGGCCCGCAGGCCGACAATATTCAACGGCTCGCTTTCGCCACGACCGATGAAGTCAGGACCGGCCAGTGGCATCTCTTCGACATAACCACGAAGGTCCTTGGCGTCGCCGGCCAGTTCCTCGATTTCCCGGACCTCGCGGTCGGCGCGAATTCTCTTTATGTGACGACGAACATATTTACGGCCAATGGCGACTCGGCGGGCGCCGCCGTCGTCCGCATTCCGATCAGCTCCATCGGCCAGGGCCAAGTCACCGCGCAGCCCTTTGTGTCATCCACCCTCAACAGCTTTCGGGTGGCGCAGAACTGCGGGCCGACGGCGTATTTCGCCGCTCACCAGGACACCAGCACGCTCAGCGTCTTTACCTGGGACGAGGGCAAGCCGACGCCGATTCCGCATCTCGTCGAGGTGGCGCGATGGATAGCGGGTAATGGCTTCCCGTCGCGCACGCCCGATGGACGCACATGGCTCGATCGCGCCGACCCGCGCATCACGGGCGCGACGCTGGCCGGGACCGATCTGTATTTCGCCTGGGGAGTCAATACCGGCTCGAACCACCGCACCCAGCCCTTCATCCAGATCGCGCGGATCGACGCCAACGACCTGACGCTGCTCGAAAACATCAACGTCTTCGATCCGGATTCCGCGACATGCTACGGCGCGCTCTCCAGCAATGCCGATGGCGAGGTCGGTATTTCCTACATGATTGGCGGAGGGCCGCGGTTCCCCTCGCATGTCGTCGGCATTCTCACTGGCAACCGAAAAGATACCATCACGGCGGCGGGAGACAGCGGGCCGCAGCCGAATCCGAGGAACAACGCCGGCGAATGGGGCGACTATCTGACGGTGCGTCCGGTATTCCCGGACCAAAAGCTGTTCGCGGCCACCGGTTACACCCTGAAGGGCGGCGCCAACGCGTCGAACCTCAACGCCACGCCGCGTTTTGTCGTCTTTGGCCGCGCCAGCAACGCAACTGTGACGGCGGGCGCAATCGCGGGCGCTGCAGCGATCGTGGTGCCCGCGCCGCCGCAACCTGCCGGCGCACTGCCGCCGACACCGCCGGCGGACGGCGGGCCGATAACCGACGTCAACACTCTGAGCGTGGTCAGCGCAGACGTGGCCGCCAAAATCAAGGCGGCGGCCGGGTTTGTGGCGGGCGGGAGGGCGGCGCCGCCCGTGGCGCCCGAATTGGCGGCGCCACCGCCGCTGCAGGATGTTCCGGGTTCGGAACGCTGGCCGGTGAAGACCGGCCAGGACCCCGATCGGGCGAAGGTCGGCAAGAACATCGTCAATGGCACCGATCTTGGCGCCGGAATTGTCGAGAGCACGCTCGAGGAATTGATCAGTCTGCCGCGGCCGCCGGGCATGGAGGATGCGACCCGCGATCCGCCGCAATTCACCAGCGTCAGAAACGGAATTACAGAGGTGACGATCTGGCGCATCACAGCCAAGATCATCGCGTTGAAACATGAACAAGACGGCGACTATCACCTCGTGCTGCAAGGAACAAGCGGCCAGCAGATGGTGGCCGAAATCCCGACCCCGACATCGGTGTTCGTCGGCAACAGCCCCTGGCTCGACAATATTCGGCAGGCCCGCAGTGAAATCGATGACAAGCTCGTCCGCGGCCTTTCGCCGGCAAGTTTCGGCATGATGAACGACAAGCTTGTGCCGCAGGGCGCCGCGACCTCTCCGCTGCGTATGAATCCCGCCCCTTCGATGTCCTTCGTGACGCCGCCGCCCGGTTCCGGATTGGTCCAGCCGCTGTTCCAAACGGCCATCACTCCTACCTTGGCGCGGATCACCGGCGTGGGTTTCTTCGACCGGGCGCACGGCGCGACTGGTGCGGCCCCGAATGTGATTGAGCTTCACCCGGCGCTGAAGATCGAATGGCAGTGACGGGGTAGCCGCAATGCGACAACGCGGCTGCCGTCGCGTCACGCTCCGAGAACTGCGAAGGCTTCTACCGTGAGACGGAACAGGCTCGTGTTTTGTCGTACCAGCTAACAATCAAGGAGCTATGACCATGGACTGGATCGAGCGCTTGTTTGGAATTTCTCCCGATGGCGGCGATGGATCAACGGAGATGCTCTATCTTGTCGCCGTGGCGGCGATCGTCGGACTGATCCTGGGGCGTTCTTTCCTGGCGAGGCGCGCCCGCATGCGGCGCGGCTAGGCGTCACCGCGGAATCGATCTAGTTTCGCGCGTCCCCGTCCGGCGGAGCGGCTATCCCGCTCGTTTGCGGCGCCGTCTGGCTGTTGGCGGTCGCGGGCGGCGGGATTCGGTTCTCCTGCTGCAGCACGACGACCATTCCCGCTCCACAGATCACGCCAATGAACCACGAAATAATGATTGTCTTCGTCAGCGTCCACCACATCATCGCCTCCATCATTTGCCGCAACGTTCAATATGAGGGTATGAACTAAGCATGCCCGCTCCCACCGGTGATGGTGGGGCCCGGGTCGCCCCTCCCCCAAGCAGCTCGCCGGGAGAGGCCTTCATTTGCATCCTCCGCGGGGGGAGAGAACTCGCGCTCTTCACTTCTGCTTGCCCGCTGCCTTTTTCTCAGCCTCTTTCGCACATATGAGCCAGGCTTCGGCGATCTCAAGCATTACCTTCCTGTCAGCCAGCGACATTGTCTTTGCCAATCGCTTGCACTCTTCCGCATATTTTTTATAGCGGTCGGGGTCGTCCATGCTAGCACCACTTGGTGAGGTTCGTTGTCGATCAACCCAACAGGCAGCAGCGGCGCGAAGTTCCATTTCACAATTCCGGTTTGCTGGAACCATCTTGCTGGTCAAAACGTTGGCATCTTCGGACAAATGTCGAAGCGCTGGCGTCATCATAAAAAATGGGCATTGCGCGATGAGCTGGGCAGAGCGTTACCGGGGCTACGCCGCAGAATGTGTTCGCCTGGCGCAACTTTCGGGCAGTCCGGCCGACAAGGCGCTGTTAGTGGAGATGGCCGAGAATTGGATCCGAATGGCCGAACGCGCCGAAGCACGAGCGGATAGCAGCGACATCGATCGGGACGAGCGCTAAGTGCAATGAGCCGTCTGGCCGGACGACCGGCCGCATGAAGCTGCCGCTCTAGCTATGGCGCGCAACCCGCCGAGCCGCAATCAAGCAAAAGTCGCCGCAGTCTTCCAAAACCGGTGTCAGGAATTCGCGGCCGGCAAGCGCGCGACCATGGGCTCACGCCTTTGGCTGGTGGGTTCTTTCGCGCAGGGTATGGTCAATGCTGACACCAAGCTTCTCCACCATCGCGATGAGAATTTCGTTCTGATATTCAAGATGCTGCAGAATGACCTCGATTTCCTCCTCCGCTTTGACGTTCACCTCGAGATCGTGCTGGGCCCGCATTTCCGAATGCTGCCCCTGCACATTCTGCCCGACCATGATGAGCGGCATCAACAGCAGCTGAATCAGGTTGGAAATGAACAGCCAGAACACGAAAGCCATCGGAGGATCAAATTGCAGGTTCGGCGGTGCGAGCAGATTCCATCCCAACCAGACTACCGTCCAGACCAGGACGACGAGGAAAAATCCCATGGTCCCGACGCGATCGGTGATCCAGCAAGCCAGCCGGTCCAGCGCGCTCAATTGCTCGGCGGCCTCCTTGTTGACGTTGCGCAGCGGCTTGCGCCGCTTCCTGAATTCACGCAGCGAAAGCGGCTTGGCGGAGTTTGCGGCTGATGTGTCGCTCATGACGAGACCTGTGATTAGAGGACTTGCGCGATACGGATATGTGACGCGCCCGGCCGAGTTCCTGCGATTGCCGGTGATCGACAAGCGAAGTTTTTGCGCGCCACGCGGTCGTCTCTAATACTCTAAAGTTTCTGCAACGCCACACTTTGTTCGGTCGCCGTCCGAACGACCATGGGCGAGCGGCCCGGATTGCCTTCTTTCTCATCGACCTGATGTTTCATGGGGAAAGCCCATGCAACGCTGCGAAAGTCTGTTGACTTAGTACAACCCATACGGGAGCATGGACAATTCTTATGCTTTTTCACCGAAGGCCCCGTGGCGGGCGGAACAACCGTTGCCCGGACCGAGCGCTTCGCGGCGCACGGAGAGACATTGAACGCAATGTTGGCCGCGGCGGCAGATCGGCAACGCAAGACGCGCCGCCACGAGCCGCCGCCGAGGGTGCCGTAAGGCCGCAACAAACGGTTCTTTGCAGGATGGAAAAGCGCCATGGCTCTCAAGGATATCGAGACGATTGTCATCGTCATTCTGGAGAATCGGTCGTTTGACCACATGCTGGGATATCTCAGCCTGGCCGCTGCCAACCCGCCGATGCCGGTCGACGGATTTCGCGACGATCCGGCATGGATGACTGCGCGCGCAAATTCATACGCCGGTACTCCGTTTCCAATTCATCGAATTGGCCCGAACCTGCAGACGATCGACGATCCGCCCCACGAAGAGGCGACAATCGCGATTCAGATCAACACGCCGCCGCAACCTGGATCGCCGGGTATGATGGGCGGCTTCATCGAGAGCTACATGAAGCGCAATCCCCCGCCGAACGATCGCTCGGTGGTGATGGGCTACTACGCCCAGGACGCAGTGCCGGTCTTCGACTTTTTCGCGCGTAATTTTGCCGTCTGCGATCATTGGTTTTCGGCCCTCCCGACCGGCACCCAAGCCAATCGGTTGATGGCGATGAGCGGCGAAAGCAGCGTCATCGACAACGCTCCGGTCAACCTTCCCGATCAGCAGCTGGTCTATGACTGGTTGACGGCGCATGGCGTTTCCTGGTGCGCGTACCAATGGGGGGATTTCTTTCCCTTCTTCAGCCTGATGCCGCGCTGGTTGCCTGAAATCGTCACCTCACTGACGCTGTCGGATTTTGGCGGTCCTGGCCGGTTTCGGCGTTATTCGAAATTTCATCAGGAGTGGACTACGAACAGCCAGATGCCGAATGTCATCTTCCTGGAACCGGAATACACCGACGGGCCGCATGCCAACCCGAACGACGACCATCCGCCGACCGGCGCAGCCAAAGGCCAAGAGTTTCTAGCCGATGTCTACACGACGCTGGTCGCCAATCCGGCCCGCTGGCAGAAGACAATGATGATCGTCACCTACGACGAGCATGGCGGCTTCTTCGATCACGTCCCCCCGCCGCCTGTCCCGACCGACGTCGCCGGGTTCCATTTCGCCACCGCCGGCGTGCGGGTGCCCGCCTTCGTGGTTTCTCCCCAAGTCGCCCCCGGCACTGTTTTCAGTCCAAATCTCGACCACACCTCGATGCTGCAGCTGCTCGCTGACCGCTTCAACCCGAACAGGGACTATTCGGCAGCGGTCGGAGCACGACAGCCGCTCCTGGGCTCGTTGGCGAAGGTTCTGCTGGCCACGCCGCCGGCGGTGGCTCGTGCGCCGGCGATTCCGCAACCGGCACTGGCCGCGATCCAAGCCGGCGTTGCCAACGCGCCACCTCCGGGCGCGGGAACCGGTGCGCCCGGTGCAACAGCGAATGCACGAGGTTTGCACAACGTCGCGCTCAAGATCGCGCGCGACCATCCGGAATTATTGGATCAGCCGGGCTGGGCCGCGCTCAAGAGATATGTTGGTGCGGCGCAAAGATGATCGCGAACACAAGCCCCGAAGCGCGGGCTCCTTGGTCCGACGCTCCTGCGCGGACGGCGTATCCGCGGTTGCGAACGCTGCTTGGTTGAGCTTGCGGATGATCGGCTCCGACGCGCCACGCGGCAGGAAGACGGCGAGCCAGGTTGGCGCTTCAGAACCCCAAGCCCCTGCTCGTAAGCCCTTGCTCATGAGCACTGGCCAGATTTGGCAAGGCCGCGTATACTCGCGTCCGCGGGGACGTGATTCCGTCGCAATGTCATTTTTTCGAGGGAGAGACCGATGGGTTCCGAACGAACAAGCCGCAGGGAGCTCCTGAAGAGCGGAGGCGCGTTGGCGGGTGGCGCGTTGGCGGGTGGGTTGACACTGGGAGTGCCAGTCCACGCACAAACGCACGACCATGCATCGGGCCCGGCTTCGGGCAGCGAAAACGCTTATCCGATGATCCCGGGCAACAAGGAAATGATCGCCTACGGCGAGCGCTCTCATTTCGTGACCTCGGTACGCATACCGCACCCGATGGGCAGCACGGCTTCACCCGACGAGTTCGGGAAGGTGTTCCACGTGGCCTCGCCGTTGCAGGATTCTGTTGGCAACGTCACGCCATCGTCGCTCCACTATATAGCGACGACCCGGCAGTCCTTCATTCCGGACATCGATCCCAAGCAGCATACTTTGATGATCCACGGCCTGGTGGATCGGCCGCTGACCTTCACCATGGATGACTTGAAGCGCTTCCCGTCAGTCAGCCGGTTGCACTTCCTCGAGTGCGCGGGAAACCGGCACACTCCGCGCCATAAGACCGTGCAGGAATCGCACGGGATGACCAGTTGCTCCGAATGGACCGGCGTGCTGCTTTCGACGCTGCTCAAGGAGTGCGGCCTGAAAAGCAGCGCGACATGGTTCGTCGCTGAAGGCGCCGAGGAAGTGAAGGGCGCCTCGAGCATGCCCATCGCCAAGGCGATGGACGACTGCATCATCGCCTACGGACAGAACGGCGAGCCCCTGCGGCCGCAGCAAGGGTTTCCATTGCGGATAGTCGTGCCCGGCTTCGAAGGCATTTTTAATACGAAGTTTCTGCGGCGCATCAAGGTCGTCGACCGGTATTTCATGAATTACAGCGACTACGGGCATCTCAAGGAGCATGAGGACGAAGCTGCGCTCGGCTTCCAGATCGGACCGAAGTCGGTCATCACCTACCCGTCCGGCACACAGCAGTTGCCCGGCAAGGGATCCTACGAGATCTCCGGGCTGGCTTGGTCCGGCGGCGGCGCCATCAAGACCGTGGAGGTCTCCACCGATGGCGGAAAGAAGTGGAACCCCGCCGAGCTCAAGATGACCCCACAACGCATGGCGCACGTCCGGTTCGCTTATCAGTGGAATTGGGATGGAAACGAGACCGAGCTTCTTTCGCGCTGCACCGACGAGATCGGGCAGCAGCAACCGACGCTGGAGCAGATCGCCAAGTTCTTTAACAAGCCTGTTGGGAACGTGCCTGGGCTAAACAACAGCGTCATGCCGTGGAAGGTCGCCAAGGACGGGAAGGTGACCAATGGGCTCGCTTAAGCTTGCCGCGATTCTGTTGCTCCTGGGCAGCCCCGTCCTGGTCAGCTCCGCGTTGGCGCAGTCGGCGCCCACCTATGGCTTGGGGCGCACTCCGTCCGCAGAAGAAATCCGCGCCAGGGATATCAACATCGGTTCCACGGGGGAGGAACTCCCTCCCGGCCGTGGCACCCCCAAGGAAGGCGCAAAGGTCTTTACGCTCCAGGGCTGTGTCGTCTGCCACGGCGAGGAGGGCGTAGGTGGCCTCGGGCCCGCCTTGAAATCAAAGACAAGCCAGGATCTTCCCATCTGGAAACGGGAGCGCATCCTGCCGCTGCGCGCGCCGTTTGCGACGACCGTGTGGGATTACATCCACCGCGGCATGCCTCTCGGGAGAGAGGGGACTCTTACCCCCGATGAGGTCTACGCGTTGACGGCTTACCTGCTCTACGTGAACAAGGTGATCCCGGAGGACACAGTACTCGACGAAAAGAGTCTGCCAAAGGTCAAGATGCCGATTGGCGATGGTTACGCCCGGCTGCCCGACTGGAAGCCCGGGACGCGAAGGCTTGAGGGTTACCCCTACTGA
>DASXXS010000192.1:0-8551 GCA_036502925.1 Xanthobacteraceae bacterium | reverse complement strand
CGTGAGCGACGATTTCAAGGCATTGATCGCGAAGGCCGCCACCGGCGCGCCGCTCACCCGCGAGGAAGCCGCGCAGGGCTTCGATCGCATGATGTCGGGGGCGGCGACGCCCTCGCAGATGGGCGGCCTGTTGATGGCGCTACGGGTGCGCGGCGAAACCGTCGACGAGATCACCGGTGCGGTCACCGTCATGCGCGAGAAGATGCTGCGCGTGAGCGCGCCTGCCGACGCCATCGACGTGGTCGGCACCGGCGGCGATGCTTCGGGGTCATTCAACATCTCGACCTGCGCGGCCTTCATCGTGGCCGGCGCCGGGGTGCCGGTCGCCAAGCACGGCAACCGTGCGCTGTCCTCGCGTTCGGGCGCCGCCGACGTGCTTGGCGCCCTGGGCGTGGCGATCGAGCTTGCGCCCGAGGGCGTGGCGCGCTGCATCAGGGATGCCGGCATCGGCTTCATGTTCGCGCCTGCTCACCATCCGGCTATGAAGAATGTGGGTCCCACCCGGGTCGAGCTCGGCACCCGCACGATCTTCAACCTGCTTGGGCCGTTGTCCAATCCGGCCGGCGTGCGCCGGCAGATGGTGGGGGTGTTCTCGCGACAATGGATCGAGCCGCTGGCGCAGGTGTTGAGGAACCTGGGATCCGAGCGGGCCTGGGTAGTGCACGGCTCCGATGGGCTAGATGAAATCACCACATCGGGGCCCACCCATGTGGCCGCGCTTGAACGCGGCGCCGTGCGCACCTTCACCATCAGCCCGGAGGACGTCGGGCTTGCCCGCGTCAAGCCGGAAGCGCTGCGCGGCGGTGACGCCAAGGACAACGCGCAGGCCCTCCTGGATGTGCTCAAGGGCAAGAAGGGCCCCTACCGCGATGTCGCCGTCCTTAATGCCGCTGCCGGCCTGGTCGTAGCCACGCGCGCCAAGGACCTCGACGAGGCGGTTGCGCTGGCGGCCAGATCGATCGATTCCGGCGAGGCGGAAGGCCGCCTCGATCGCCTGATCGCGGTCTCCAATGGCTGACATCCTGACCACGATCGAGGCCTATAAGCGCGCCGAGATCGCGGCCGCCAGGCAGGCGCGCCCGCTCGCCGTGATCGAAGAGGCCGCCAGAGCGGCGGGCGGCCCGCGCGGTTTTCTCGCCGCGATCGAAGACCGGCTCGCCAAGAAGCCCTATGCGCTGATCGCCGAGATCAAGAAGGCGAGCCCGTCGAAAGGGCTGATCCGCGCCGACTTCGATCCGCCGGCGCTGGCGCGCGCCTATGAGCGCGGCGGCGCCTGTTGCCTGTCGGTCTTGACCGACGCGCCTTCCTTCCAGGGCCGGCCCGACGATCTCGTGGCGGCGCGCGCGGCGACGCATTTGCCGGTGCTGCGCAAGGACTTCATGTACGATACCTATCAGGTGATCGAAGCCCGGGCCTGGGGCGCGGATTGCATTCTCATCATCATGGCCGCGGTCGACGATGCCGTGGCGCGCGATCTCGAGGATGCCGCGATCGCGCTGGGCATGGACGTGCTGCTGGAGGTCCATGACCAAGGCGAGCTCGATCGCGCGCTCGCGCGCCGCTCGCGGCTCATCGGCATCAATAACCGAAGCCTCAAGACCTTCGAGACCACGCTCGCGACCGGGGAGCGCCTGGCCCCCCTGGTTCCGCGCGACCGCGTCGCGGTGGGTGAAAGCGGAATCTTCACGCCCGCGGATCTCGACCGGCTGGCTTCGTTCGGCGTGTCGACGTTTCTGGTGGGTGAGAGCCTGATGCGGCAGGCCGACGTCGAAGCCGCGACGCGCGCGCTGCTTGCGCCGCGCCGCCTCGCCCAGCGTCCGCTCGGCGCTGCGGAGTAGACCATGGCACGCGCGGCCAAGCTCACGCATCTCGCCAAGGCCGGCGAGGCCCGCATGGTCGATGTCTCGGGCAAGGCCGTGAGCGCGCGCGTCGCGATCGCGGAGGGGCGCGTGATCATGGCGGCAAAGACTCTCGAGCTCGTGCTGGCGGGCAACGCCAAGAAGGGCGACGTGCTGGGCGCTGCCCGCATCGCCGGCATCATGGCCGGGAAACGGACCCATGAGCTCATTCCCCTGTGCCATCCCCTCCCCGTTTCCAAGATCGCCGTGGAGATCGAGCCCGATCGGAAGCTGCCCGGCCTCATCGTGCGCGCCACCGCCCAGGTGACGGGTCAAACCGGCGTCGAGATGGAAGCGCTCACCGCCGTATCAGTGGCCTGCCTCACGATCTACGACATGGTGAAGGCGGTCGAACGCGGTATGCGCATCGAGGGCATTCGCCTGATCGAGAAGAGCGGCGGCAAATCGGGACACTATCGGGCGAAGGGTCGTTAAGCCCGCGAGGGA
Source organism: Xanthobacteraceae bacterium (assembly GCA_036502925.1). Taxonomy (GTDB): domain Bacteria; phylum Pseudomonadota; class Alphaproteobacteria; order Rhizobiales; family Xanthobacteraceae; genus VAZQ01. The sequence goes on along the minus strand of DASXXS010000192.1, from coordinate 6,206 downwards.
GGTTCGTTGCCTTGGGAGATCGAGCCGTGGCGTTGATGCCGGTCGCGCAAGCCCTTGCCCTCGTGTTGCGGGATGCGGCGCCCCTGCCGGCTGAGCCGGCGCCGCTGGCGCAAGCCCATGGCCGCGTGCTCGCCGATGATCTTGCCGCCTTGCGCACCCAGCCGCCGGCCGATGTTTCCGCCATGGACGGCTATGCGGTCCGCGCCGAGGATGTCGCCCAGGTTCCGGCAACCCTGCGGCTGGTCGGCGAGGTGGCGGCCGGACGGCCGTTTGCCGGCACGGTCGGCACCGGCGAGGCAGCGCGCATCTTCACGGGCGGCGTCCTGCCGCGCGATGCCGATACGGTGGTCATCCAGGAGCACGTCAACCGCGCGGACGACACGGTCGTGGTGGGCAAGCCCACCGGCAAGGGCCGCAACGTTCGTCCCAAGGGACTCGACTTCGCGGCCGGGGCGGTGCTGCTGCGCCGCGGACGGCGCCTCAGCGATCGCGACCTGGCGCTGGCCGCGGCGATGAACCATCCGACCGTGCCGGTGCACCGGCGGCCGAAAGTAGCAGTGCTCGCAACCGGTGACGAGCTGGTGATGCCAGGCACCGCTCCGGGCCCCGGCGAGATCGTCTACTCCAACGGCTTTGCCACGATGGCACTGGCATGCCGCGAAGGCTGCGACACCGTCGATCTCGGAATCGCGCCCGATCGGCTGCCGGAGACCGTCGCCGCGATCCGGCGCGCCCGCGCCAGCGGCGCCGATATCCTGGTCACGTCGGGCGGTGCCTCGATCGGGGACTATGACCTGGTGCAGCAGGCGCTCGCCGGCGAGGGGCTGGCGCTCTCGTTCTGGAAGATTGCCATGCGGCCCGGCCGGCCGATGCTGCATGGCCGCCTCGGCGCCATGCATGTGCTCGGCCTCCCTGGCAATCCGGTCTCGGCCTATGTCTGCGGGTTCCTGTTCCTGGTGCCGCTCATCAGGCGGCTCACGGGCCGAACCGATATCGAGCGGACGCCCGAGCCGGCGGTGTTGGGCGCCGACCTGCCGGAAAACGACGAGCGGGCGGATTATCTGCGCGCGACGCTCGCCATCGGGGCGGGCGGAAGCCAGGTCGCCACCGCGCTGCCGGTCCAGGACAGCTCGATGTTGGCGCCTCTGGCTGCCGCGGACTGCCTGCTGATTCGCGAGCCCCATGCGCCCGCGGCCCCGGCCGGCAGCCCCTGCACGATCCTTAAGCTCGGCCTTTAGCCGCAAATAGAGTTTGTTCACGCCAAATTAAATGGTTGCAGAACACATATCGAACAGATAGTGTCTGTTCATGATTTGTTTCGCGGTGCAGCCCTGGGGAAATCCCAAAATCGGGAGATCACCGCGTGAGCACCGCCACCCGGGGGAATGCCAAGATGCTCACACGCAAGCAGTTCGAGCTCCTGCGCTTCATTCACGAGCGGTTGAAGGAGGCGGGCGTGCCGCCCTCCTTCGATGAAATGAAGGATGCGCTTGATCTGCGTTCCAAGTCCGGGATCCATCGCCTGATCACGGCGCTCGAGGAGCGCGGGTTCATTCGCCGCCTGCCCAATCGGGCGCGCGCCATCGAGGTGATCAAGCTGCCTGATTCGGTCGCCCACGGCATCGGGGGAACGCGCGCACGCGGATTCACCCCCAGCGTGATCGAGGGCAATCTCGGGCGCGTGCGCACCTCCTCGGAGGACGACAGCGGCCGGCCGGTGGCGGTTCCCGTCATGGGCCGTATCGCGGCCGGCACCCCGGTCGAGGCGATCCAGAACAAGAGCCATGTCATCAACATGCCGCCCGACATGCTGTCCTCAGGCGAGCATTTCGCCCTCGAGGTCCGCGGCGATTCCATGATCGATGCCGGCATCCTGGATGGCGATATCGCGCTCTTGCGGCGTACCGAGGAGGCCGATACCGGGGACATCGTCGTGGCTCTGATCGACGAAGAGGAAGCGACCCTGAAGCGTTTCCGCCGCCGCGGCGCCTCGATCGCGCTCGAGCCGGCCAATACCGCCTATGAGGTCCGCATCCTGCCGCCCAATCGGGTGCGCATCCAAGGCAAGCTGGTCGGGCTGTTCCGCCGCTATTGAGAGCGCCGTGGGTCAGTCGCCTTCGCGCTCTTCGTCGCTCAGCCGCCTCCCCCGCCGCTGACCTTGGCCCAGGTGTCGCGCAGGCCGACGGTGCGGTTGAACACGAGCCGGCCGGGCGCGGAATCCGGATCGCGGCAGAAATAACCCTGCCGTTCGAACTGAACCGGTTCCTGCGAATTGACGGCGGCGAGCGCGGGCTCGATGCGGGAGTCCTGCAGTACTTCGAGCGAGTTGGGATTGAGATCGGCCGCGAAGTCGCCGGCATTCGGGTCGGGGCGCGTGAAGAGGTGGTTGTAGAGGCGGACCTCCGCCGGCACGGCATCCGCGGCCGCGACCCAATGCAGGGTGGCCCGCACCTTGCGCCCGTCCGGCGCATTGCCGCCGCGGGTCGCCGGATCATAGGTGCACCTGAGCTCGGTGACCTCGCCGGCGGCGTTCTTCACCGCCTCGCGGCAGGTGATGAAGTAGGCGTAGCGCAACCGCACCTCGCGCCCGGGCGAAAGACGGTAGAAGTTCTTGGGCGGCGCTTCCATAAAGTCGTCGCGCTCCATATAGAGCTCGCGGCCGAAACGGATGCGCCGGACCCCCGCGGCCGGATCCTCGGGATGATTGACGGCGTCGAGCTCCTCGCCGGGCCCATCGGGATAATTTTCGATGACCACTTTCAGCGGACGCAGCACCGCCATGCGACGCAGCGCCGACTTGTTCAGCGCTTCGCGGATCGAATGCTCGAACATGCCGACATCGACGAGGCTGTTGGCCTTGGCGACGCCGATCCGCCGCACGAAATCGCGGATCGCGGCCGGCGGCACGCCGCGGCGACGCAGCCCCGCCAAGGTCGGCATCCGCGGATCATCCCAGCCGTTGACGTGTCGCTCCCGCACCAGCCCGGTGAGCACGCGCTTGGAGAGCACGGTGTAGGCGAGATTGAGGCGGGCGAATTCATATTGCCGCGGCCGCGAGGGAACCGGAAGGTGATCGAGAAACCAGTCGTACAGCGGCCGATGGTCTTCGAACTCGAGCGTGCACAACGAGTGCGTGATCCCCTCGATGGCGTCGGATTGGCCGTGCGCAAAGTCGTAGCTCGGATAGATGCTCCACTGCGTGCCCGTGCGCGGATGGCTGGCGTGGAGAATGCGGTAGAGGACGGGATCGCGCAGGTTGATGTTGCCGGCCGCCATGTCGATCTTGGCGCGCAGCACGCGCGCTCCGTCGGCAAATTCGCCCGCCCGCATGCGGCGGAGAAGATCGAGATTCTCCTCGACCGTGCGGTTGCGGTAAGGGCTGTCCTGCCCGGGCTCGGTCAGCGTGCCGCGGCACAGGCGGATCTCCTCCTGCGACTGGTCGTCCACATAGGCCATGCCGTTGCGAACGAGGTGCTCGGCCCACGCGTAGAGCTGCTCGAAATAGTCCGAAGCGTGATAGAGGTGCTCGCCCCAGTCGAAGCCGAGCCAGCGCACGTCCTGCTTGATCGCGTCGATGTATTCCTGCTCTTCCTTGGTCGGATTGGTGTCGTCGAAGCGCAGGTGACAGCGGCCGCCGAACTCCTGCGCCACGCCGAAATTGAGGCCAATGGACTTGGCGTGGCCGATGTGAAGATAGCCGTTGGGCTCGGGCGGAAACCGCGTAACCACCCCGGCATGGCGCTTCGAATCGAGATCGGCCTGGATGATGTCGCGGATGAAATCGCGTCCCGCTTCCGCGACCAGAGTTGCGCCTGCCGTCATGCTCACCAAGCCCTTTCTCTCCAGGCACTGTATCTGCGCCGAGCCTCTCCGCCGCGCTGCCGTCGACGCCTATGTGCCAAATCCGCTTGCAGGCGCCAAGATGCCTACCTGTCACAAATCGTGCGCCGCCCGCCTGCGTTCAATGAGAATTATTGTCGTGACACCTTTTCAGGGACCTATGGTACACGGCTCGCGGCGCTGGCGGCCTCACCCCGAGGCGGCCGGCGGGCCGCCCTCTAGAAAGCGTGGGCGAACAGGCACGTTGTGGGCATCATGAGCGAGACCGTCGTCACCCGCTTTGCGCCTTCACCCACCGGATTTCTCCACATCGGAGGAGCCCGCACGGCGCTGTTCAACTGGCTCTATGCGCGCGGCCGCGGCGGAAAAATGCTGCTGCGCATCGAGGACACCGACCGCGAACGCTCGACCCAGGCGGCGATCGACGCCATCCTGGACGGCCTCACCTGGCTGGGGATCGAATGGGACGGGGACACGGTCTATCAGTTTTCCCGTTCGGCCCGGCACCGCGAGATCGTCGAGCAGCTCCTGGCCGCGGGTCGGGCCTATCCGTGCTACGCGAGGCCCGATGAGCTTTCCGAGATGCGCGAGGCGGCGCGCCGCAAAGGCAGCTCCAAGCTCTACGACGGTCGCTGGCGCGACCGCGACCCGCACGAGGCTCCGCCCGGCGTCAAGCCGGTGATCCGCCTCAAGGCGCCGCTCACGGGCGAGACCGTCATCGAGGATCAGGTCCAGGGCCGCGTGGTCTGGCAGAACGAAAACCTGGACGACCTCGTTCTGCTCCGCTCCGACGGGACTCCGACCTATATGCTCGCGGTCGTGGTCGACGATCACGACATGGGCATTACCCACGTAATCCGCGGCGACGACCATTTCACCAATGCGGCGCGCCAGAAGCAGATCTATGACGCGCTGGGCTGGAGCGTACCCGTGATGGCGCATGTTCCGCTCATTCACGGACCTGACGGCTCGAAGCTCTCGAAGCGCCACGGCGCGCTCGGCGTCGATGCCTATCGGGCCTTGGGCTATCTCCCCGCCGCCCTGCGCAACTATCTGGTCCGCCTGGGCTGGAGCCACGGCGACCAGGAGATTTTCTCCACCCAGGAAATGGTCGCCGCGTTCGACCTGCCGCAGATCGGACGCTCGCCGGCGCGCTTTGACCTCGCCAAGCTCGAAAACATCAATGGCCACTATATGCGCGAAACCGCCGATGCCGATCTGCTCGCCGAGATCGAGCGGGTGCTGCCGCATATTGCGGGCGGAGCCGAGCTTGCCGCCAAGCTGACGCCGGAGCTGCGCGGCAAGCTCCTTGCCGCCATGCCGGGGCTCAAGGAACGAGCCAAAACCCTGCTCGAGCTCCTTGACGGCGCTCGCTTCCTCATCGGCGGCCGGCCGATCGTTCTCGACGACAAGGCAGCCGCCCTGCTGACCGCCGAAGCCCGGGTCATGCTGGGCGAGATCGCGGCGGAACTCGAAGGCGTCGACCCATGGACGGCCGAGCGGGCCGAGCAAGCATTGCGAACATTCGCCGAGCGCAAAGCTGCCAAGCTCGGCAGCGTGGCGCAGCCGCTGCGGGCCGCCCTGACCGGACGGACCACTTCCCCCGGCATTTTCGACGTGCTGGCGGTGCTCGGAAAATCGGAGAGCCTCGCCCGACTGCGCGATCAATTCGCAAGCTGATTCCGGTCCCAGAGCCGCCTGCAGCCAGCTCGGAGCGGCGCGCACGGCACCCTGGCGGCAGGCGATCTTGCAGCGCACACTCGGATGGGCTAGGCAACAAAATCGGGGCCGCTATGGCGGGCTTGTCGGACCTCCTGCGGAGCCATCGTTGGGCCCGCGCGCCACACGGTCCGTCAGGCGACGCAACTCGAGGGCACAGCCATGGACGCGAAGACCGGCTCCAATACCAAGACCGGCAAGCTTACGATCGACGAGAAGGATTATACCTTTAATATCTATGACGGGACCATGGGACCGTCGGTCTTGGATATCGGCAAGCTCTATTCCCAGGCGGGGATTTTCACTTACGATCCGGGCTACACGTCGACTGGAAGTTGCGAATCCAAGATCACCTATATCGACGGCGATGAAGGCGTCCTGCTCTATCGCGGCTATCCGATCGAGCAGCTCGCCGAACACGGCGATTTCCTCGAGACCTGCTACCTCCTGCTTTATGGGGAATTGCCCACCCCAGCGCAAAAGGTCGACTTCGACAATCGCGTGACCCATCACACGATGGTGCACGAGCAGATGAGCCGGTTCTTTCAGGGCTTCCGGCGCGACGCCCATCCCATGGCGGTGATGACCGGCTGCGTCGGCGCGCTCTCGGCCTTCTATCACGACTCCACCGACATCTCCGATCCGCA